>NZ_JARVSV010000027.1:0-66964 GCF_030209025.1 Pseudomonas sp. MEJ086 | reverse complement strand
GGTCATCCTGCACAATCGCGGTATGGCTACCAATCGCCGGCAAGCCGGCTCCTACACCATCGCGTGGATACCAGACACCGCGTAGGAGCCCGCTTGCGGGCGATGCGATGGTGGTCATCCTGCACAATCGCGGCATGGCTACCAATCGCCGGCAAGCCGGCTCCTACACCATCGCGTGGATACCAGACACCGCGTAGGAGCCCCGCCCTCGGGGCGAAGCGATTGTGGACGCGCTCAGAACTCCAGGGTGCTGGAGAGTTGCAGTTGACGCGGCTCGCCAATGGACACGTTGAGACTGTTCACCGACGAACTGTAGTAGGTCTTGTCGAACAGGTTCTTGGCGTTGAGCTGCAGGCGCAGCTTGTTCTCGCCTAGGCGCGTCTCATAGCTGGCGAAGGCATCGGCAACGGTATACGACGGCAACGTGAAGGTGTTGTCGGAGTCCCCCTGGCGATCACCAACATAGCGAGCCCCCGTGCCCACTCTGAGGCGATCGCCGCCGAGCAGCGCACCAAGGTCATAGACGGCAGACAGCGAAGCGCTTTGCCTGGCGACGTTCTGCAGTTGATTGCCTTTGATCGACGGATCCTTGGTCACCTCTGCATCGGTAAAGGCGAACGTGCCGATCAGGCTGATACGATCAGTGAGTTGGCCAGTGAGATCCAGCTCGACGCCCCGTGAGCGGACTTCCCCCGCCGCTCGGCGATAGCCCTCGAGATCGAGAACCGAAACGTTCTCCTTGACGATATCGAACAGCGCCAGGGTACCGGTGATGCGCCCGGGCATATCCAGTTTGGCCCCCAGCTCCCAGCTTTTGCCCTCCTCCGGCGCCATCTCGTTGACAGAGCCGATGCCGCTTTGCGGTGCAATCGTCGAGTTGGGCTTGAAGGATTCACTGTAGCCACCATAGAGCGACAGCTCGTCGTTGAGCTTGTAGACCAGGCCGACACGCGGCATCCACAACTGGCCGTTGATGTCGGTGTTCTTGTTGAACGGCCGCCCACGCCCGGCAAGCTGGTCATACAGCTGATAACGGGCACCAGCGACGAAGATCCATTGCTCGTTGAGGTGGATGGAGTCCTGAATGAAGGCCGACTGAGTGACCACTCGATCGGTTTGGTCGCTGTCGCTGGCAACCACGGTCGTGGGCACCGGGTCGAGCCCGTAGATAGGCTGGTTGTAATCGAGCCGGCGCGTGGTTGTCTGTCGAATCAGATCCTCGCGGTAGAACTTGCGGTACTCGTGATCCACGCCCATCAGCAGATCGTGCCGCATACCGCCCAGCACGACCCTGCCGTCCAGGTCGAACGTCGCGAAGTGCGAGGTGCTGACCGCGCCACGTGTGCCATCCAGACGGCGCCCTACCGTGCCGTTGCTGGTATTCACACTGGTCACCCGCGCCTGGTAATCGTCATAGGTATCGCGGTTGTAGCTATAGGCGAAATGGGCCTTCCAGTCATCGTTGAGCTGGTGGGAGAGGTCGAAGATGCTCAGGTTGGAACGACCTTCGGTGACGTTGTAAGGCTCGTCCAGACGACGTTCGCTGGGAATGTCGAGCGGCTTGCCATTGACGAACACCGTGCCCCGATCAAAAGGCACCGAATACTCGCGGTACTCGTGGCTGAGGGTGACGGTGGTGTCTTCGCCATACCAGGCCAGCGAGGGCGCGAAGGTCTTGTCGCGATTGGTGCCGAAGCTACGCCAGTAGTCGGCGTCGTCGTAATCGGCGATCAGCCGATAGGCCAGGCCGGTTTCGCCCAGTGGGCCGGTGAGGTCGAGGGTGCCGCCACTGCCGTTCTTGCCATGGCCAAAGGTCGAAGCCCGGCCGGTGATGGCGCGGTAGCTTTCCAGCTGAGGTTTCTTGCTGACCACATTGATCACGCCGCCCGGATCGAGAATGCCGTAGAGCATCGATGACGGCCCCTTGAGCACCTCGACGCGCTCGGCGGTGGCGGTGAAATTGCGGCCCTGGATGGTACGCATGCCATCACGCAGGATGGAACCATCACGGTTGTCACCGAACCCGCGCTTCATCACCGCATCGAGCGTGCTGCCCAAGGTATTGGACTGGGTGATGCCACTGACGTTGACCAGGGCATCATCGAGATTCTGTGGCTGCTGATCCTGCAGCACCTGCGCCGGCACCACCGCGACGGCCTGGGGAATATCCAGCAGTGGCGTGTCGCTGCGTGTCAGCGAGGTGGTTTCGGGTGGCTGATAGCTGTAGGCCGTGGTGCGTTGCGACTGAATGTTCACGGCGCCCAGATTCACTGCGCCATCGGCAGGCACTGCCTGCAGCGTGACGGTGCCGGCGCCCGCTCGCGCGAAGGTGAAACCGGAGCCGGCCAGCAAGCGGGCCAGCGCCTGCTCGACGCTCATGCGCCCCTGCAGTGCCGAGGCCTGCACGGCGTATGGCGCTTCGTCGGTATACACCACGTTGAGGCCGGTGGTTCGGCTGAACGCATCGAGCGCCTGCGGCAGCGGCTGCGCCGGTATGGCGAACACATAGGTCGCCGCCTGATCGGCAACGGCCTGGGCCAGCGCCGGCGGTGCCAGTGGCAGCATCCCCGTGCTCAGCAGGAGGGCCGCCAGGCCGACATGTTTCAAGGTGGCATCCTGCCGACGCATGGTGCGGTGATTCATGGCTTTCATCATCCCAGGTGCTGGTTCTCATTGCGAAAAAGTCGCATTCAAAGCAGTACACGGATGCCGATGGGGTTTACCTCACCCTCCAGCGAAAATATTTTCAGCGCAGGATGATCAGGCGTCCCAGCACAGTGTGCTGCTGGAAGCCGACGACGCCCTGCAGGGCATCGAGAATCGCCTGGGGATCCTGGCTGGCGAAGCTGCCACTGACCCGCCGCTCGCGCAGGTCATCGTTGAGCAGCACGATGCGCCCCGGGTGATAGCGGCGCAGTTCGTCGAGCACCTCGCCCAGCGGCGTACGGTAGAAGCTCAGACGGCCGTCACACCAGGAAGTCAGCGCTTCGGCATCGACACTGCGCAACTTGCCGCTGACGCCATCGGCAAAACTCAGTTGCTGATCGGCGGTGAGCACCCGCGGTGCCTCCAGTGGCCCACCACGAACGGCCACCCGGCCCTGCAGCACCGAGACCCGGGCGCCATCATCGAACCGGCGCACTTCGAAACGCGTGCCGAGCACCCGTGCCTCGCCACCGGCGGCGGCCACGGTGAAGGGAATATCGCCCGGCACCACACTGAAATACGCCGCACCACGCCGCAGCTCGACATGCCGCTCGCCCTCGCCGTACTCGACGGCGATGGCGCTGTCGGCATCCAGCACCACGGTGGAGCCATCGCTCAATGTCACGCTGCGCACCTGCCCGGGTGCCGAGACCATGTCCGCGCCCAGGTCATCGACCCAGCGCAACGGCTGCCACCCGCCTCCCCAGACCACCAGCAGCAGGCAGGCGGCCAGCGCCAGTGCCGAAGCCCAGTAAGGGCGGCGGCTCGACGGCGGGCGCAGGTACTGCTGCAAGGCGGCGGCCTCTTCCTCGGCCAGGCGCTGGGCAGCCGGGCGGCTCAGGTGCCAGAGCGACTGCATGCGCACGAAGGTATCGACATGCTCGGGCGCGGCGGCCAGCCATTGCTCGAAGGCCATCTGTACCTTGTCGCCCGGCTGGCCCTGCAGACGGCCGAGCCACAGCCAGGCGTCCTGTTCGATGCGCGACAGTGACTCCTCCTGTATGAATGACTCGTGGCTCATGGCGCGACGCTTCCGTGTGAGTGGCTGGCCGGCGTGTCGATGACGCTGGCCTTGCAGGCTTCCAGGGCGCGCATCATATGTTTTTCTACGGCGCTCTGGGAAAGCGCCATGCTGCGGGCGATCTGCCCATAGGTCTGACCGTGAATTCGATTGAGCAGGAAAATGTGCCGGGTTCGCTCCGGCAGCCCCCGCAGCGCGGCCTCCACACGGCGCAGATCGCTGCCCGCTTCCAGGGCGGCATCCGGTGAGACGCTGGTGTCATTACGCTGCTCGGACAGCAGTCCGGCTTCGTTACGGCTGCGCGCGCCCTCGCTGCGCAAATGGTCGATGGCCAGGTTGTGGGCGCTGCGAATCAGGTAGCTGCCCATGTCTTCGAGCGGCGCACTGGGCCGTCGCCAGAAACGCAGGAACAGCTCCTGCACCAGATCCGCCGCAGTTGCCCGGCAACCGACGCGCCGCCGCAACACCGCTTCCATCTGTTCACGACGGGCGAGAAAGGTGCGCAGGAAAGCATCGCGCTGTACCGGCTCCGTCGCGGACGGATCGGGCTGGCGAGGCTCGAGTGAAGACGGCTGGTCGACCATGAAGTGGGGTTGCTCGTGACGATGCGCCAGAGGCGTGGCGGCAATCCAGCGAATGATAATGCTTATCAACAAATACCGATAGCGTTGCGACGACCGACAAGCGGAACGATCGCGACCGGTCCGCGGCCTAAGGCACATGCGCATAAAGGAGCCGCCATGACTTTTTCCATCGTTGCCCGCTGCCCCAGAACCGGCCAGTTCGGCGTTGCCGCCGCTACCGCCATGCCCGCCGTCGGCAAGCTGCTCAGCCACGCCGCCGCAGGTGCTGGGGCGGTGGCGACCCAGGCGCAGGTCAATCCCTACCTGGGCCTCGACGGGCTGGCATTGTTACGCCAGGGCCATTCAGCCCCCGCAGCACTCAAACGGCTGATGGATACCGACCCGTGCATGGAACTGCGTCAGCTGGCGTTGATCGACCGCGAGGGGGACAGTGTCTGCTGGACGGGTGATCAGTGCATTCCTTGGGCGGGTTCGCTATCCGGTGAACAGTTTTCCGTGCAGGGCAATCGCCTTGTCGGGCCGCAGGTGCTGGACGCCGTGGCCGACGCCTTTCGCCATGGCGAGGATCGGCCGCTGGTCGAACGGCTGATCCATGCCCTGTCCGCCGGTGATGCCCGTGGCGGTGACCGCCATGGCGAATCCTCGGCGGTGATCTATATCGTCGACCGCGAGGAGTACCCGCTGTGGGATATCCGCGTCGATCATCACCTCGATCCGGTCGCCGAGCTGTGGCGCCTGCACGGCGTATTCGCGCGCGAAGTGCTGCCGGAGATACTCGCCATGCCGACCCGCGAGAACCCTGCCGGCAAGGCGGCTGAAGATGCGGTCTGAAAGATCGCCACAACGCTGACCGGCCCCGCCCGCCTCCCCTATCGGTGGCGCACAGGCTAAGGTGTAAACCATCCCCTTCCCATGGAGCACATCATGAGCAAGCGCGCCCTGATTCTGATCGACATCCAGAACGACTACTTCGCCGACGGCAAATGGCCGCTGCACGGCATCGACGCGGCAGCGCGGAACGCCGCACGTGTGCTGGCAGCCGCTCGTGCTGCCGGCGATACGGTGGTGCACGTGCGTCATGAATTTCAGGGAGACGGGGCGCCCTTCTTCGCCGCAGGCTCCAGCGGTGCGCAGATCCATGCCAGCGTGCAGCCGCAGGCGGGTGAGAGCGTGGTGCTCAAGCACAAGGTCAACGCGTTTCGCGACACCGATCTGAAGGCGCAGCTCGACAAGGCAGGCGTCGAACAGATCACCCTGGTCGGCGCCATGAGCCATATGTGCATCGATGCCGCCGCCCGCGCCAGTGCGGACTTCGGCTACGCCACCACGGTGATCCATGATGCCTGCGCGACACGCGACCAGGAATTCGAAGGCAATCAGGTTCCAGCCACGCAGGTCCAGGCAGCCTATATGGCCGCGCTGGCCTTCGCCTATGCGACCGTCACCTCGACCGAACAATACCTGGCGGGTTAGGCGGTAAACCACAGGCTACCGACAGAAAAACAGTAGGAGCTGGCTTGCCAGCGAATCGATCTGCGCTCCGACACCATCGGCGAATCTTCCACCGCTTTCGCCGGCAAGGACTAGGCGTCCCCCCGGCTCCTACAACTGCTGCACCAGAGGCGGCGACCTCAAGCCTCAGACCAGCTCTTTGCGTAGCTGGCGGGCGGCGGCGACCATGTTGACCAGCGCGGCTTCGGTCTCGGGCCAGCCGCGGGTCTTCAGGCCGCAATCCGGGTTGACCCACAGGCGCTCGGCTGGGATACGGCGCACGGCCTTGCGCATCAGCTTGACCATTTCGCCGGTGTCCGGCACCCGCGGCGAGTGGATGTCGTAGACGCCCGGGCCGATCTCGTTGGGGTACTCGAAAGCCTCGAAGGCCTGCAGCAGTTCCATGTCCGAGCGTGAGGTCTCGATGGTGATCACGTCCGCGTCCATGGCGGCAATGGATTCGATCACGTCGTTGAATTCGCTGTAGCACATGTGGGTGTGGATCTGCGTTTCGTCACGCACGCCACTGGCGCACAGCCGGAAGGACTCGGTAGCCCAGTCCAGATAGTGTTGCCAGTCGGCCTTGCGCAGCGGCAGCCCCTCGCGGAATGCCGCTTCGTCGATCTGCACGATACGAATGCCGGCACGCTCGAGGTCGACGACTTCGTCGCGAATCGCCAGGGCCAGCTGCCGGGCCTGCACTTCGCGGCTGACGTCTTCACGGGGGAACGACCACATCAGCATGGTCACCGGACCGGTGAGCATGCCCTTCATCACCTTGCCGGTGAGGCTCTGCGCATAGCGAATCCACTCCATGGTCATGGCCTGGGGTCGGCTCAGGTCGCCAACGATCACCGCCGGCTTCACGCAGCGCGAACCGTAGCTCTGTACCCAGCCGAAACGGGTGAACAGGTAGCCGTCCAACTGCTCGGCGAAATACTCGACCATGTCGTTGCGCTCGGCCTCGCCGTGCACCAGCACGTCGAGCCCCAGGCGCTCCTGAATCTCAACAGCATGGCGAATCTCGCTGTGCATGGCGTCGGTGTAATCACCCAGCGACAGCTTGCCCTGCTTGAAAGCCTGGCGCGCCAGACGAATCGCCGAGGTCTGCGGGAACGAGCCGATGGTGGTGGTCGGGAACGGCGGCAGATCGAGGCCGGCCCGCTGCTTGACGATACGCTGGGCGAACGGCGCCCCACGCTGGCTATCGCGGGTGGTCACAGCGGCCAGGCGCGCCTGCACCTGCGGTTTGTGGATACGTGGTGAAGCCGCCCGGCTGGCCTGCACGGCGCGGCTCTCGGCCAGCGCGGTGCGCACCTCGGGAGCGTCCGGCTGATTGACGGCACGCGCCAGCAGCGCCACCTCGGCGCATTTCTGCGTGGCGAAGGCCAACCAGCCCTTCAGCTCGGCATCCAGTTGATCTTCACGCTGCAGGTCGACCGGACTGTGCAACAACGAGCAGGACGGTGCGATCCACAGGCGTTCGCCGAGCCGGCTGTGGGCATGGCCGATCACTGCCAGGGCGTTTTCCAGATCGCAGCGCCACACGTTGCGGCCGTTGACCACGCCAAGGGACAACACCTTGTAGGCCGGCAGACGGTCGAGGATGGTCGGGTACTGCTGTGGCGCGCGCACCAGGTCGATGTGCAGGCCGTCCACCGGCAGGTTGGCCGCCAGGCCGAGGTTCTCTTCTAGGCCACCGAAGTAGGTGGCGACCAGCTTCTTCAGCGGTTCGCGCTGCAGAATGTTATAGGCGCGTTCGAACGCGTTCTTCCAGTCCTGAGGCAGGTCGAGCACCAGAATCGGCTCGTCGATCTGCACCCATTCCACGCCCTGCTCGGCCAGACGCCGGAAGATCTGCCCGTAGAGCGGCAGCAGGCGCTCGAGCAACTCCAGCTTGTCGAAACCCTGAGCCTCGCCCTTGAGCTTGCCCAACCATAGGTAGGTCAGCGGGCCGATCACCACCGGCTTGACCTCATGGCCCAGGGCAAGGGCCTCATCCACTTCCTCGAACAGCTGTTCCCAGCTGAGGGCGAACTGCTGGTCAGCAGTGAACTCGGGTACCAGGTAGTGATAGTTGGTATCGAACCACTTGGTCATCTCTTGCGCATGGGCGCCGCCGCAGCAGTTGTCGCCGCTCACGCCGCGGGCCATGGCGAACAGCGTGTCCAGAGTCGGCTTGCCGCTGACAGGGCGGAAACGCTCGGGTATCACCCCGAAGGTCAGGGAATGGGCCAGCACCTGGTCGTACCAGGCGAAGTCGCCGACCGGCAGCAGCTCGATACCGGCCTCCTTCTGCACCTGCCAGTGCCGGGCACGCAACTCACGGCCCACGGCACGCAGGCCGGCTTCGTCCAGCTCGCCTTTCCAGAAGGCCTCTTGAGCTTTCTTGAGTTCGCGGTCACGTCCGATTCGGGGGAATCCGAGGCTGTGTGCCAGGGCCATGGCGATATCTCCAATGCATAAATGATGGTGTGCATTGTCGAGGCCGCGACCGAGTGAAACAAACTCAATCGATTAACGTTAAAAACAAGTTTTACTCACGTTGATCTCGTACGGCTCATCTTGGCCGCCCCTTGAGGACACACCCTGACTCGGGCAAGCTGCCCTCTGCCACCTGGACGAACCCGGCATGCCAGATATCCCCGACGACCCCGCCCAGACCGAACGCACCCGCGAAACCGTGCTGCGCTACCACTACAGCTGGAAGTACCGCGATCTGGATGCGGTGATGGCGCTCTATCACCCGGAGGTCGAGTACAACGACTTCTTCCTCAACCGCAGCATGGGCCTGGCCGAGCTGCGCGACTACGTGCTCAGCACAATGCCGCGCCACCCGGACGAAGCCCTGGAACACACCGACCGCATCCGCATCGACGGCCATACCGCATTCATCCAGTACCGCACCACGCTGCATGGCGGCGAGGGCCTGGTGTCGTTTCGTACCGCCGAGGCCATCACCGTGCGCGACGGGCTGATCTGGCGGGTCAACGAATACGCCTCGCTGGTGCATGAAGGTCAGGACACGCGCCCTCCGATCCAGACCAGCGCGGCGATCAGCAAGCTGGGGCTGTCGACCCGCCAGCTGGGCTTCATGGCGCAGGACCTGCAGGACTACTTCCAGCGCCGACAGCCCTTTCTCGACCCGGCCCTGAGCCTGCAACAGGTGGCCACTGCCACCGGCTACAGCCGCAACCAGATTTCCTACCTGCTCAACCAGGTGCTCGGCCAGAGCTTCTACCGCTACGTCAACCAGGCGCGCCTGCAGCACCTGCTGCAACGCCTGCAGGCAGGCAATGACCTGCGGCGCATGGACGAGCTGGCCTTCGAAGCCGGCTTCAATTCCCTGACCGCCTTCTACAGCACCTTTCGCCGCCACACCGGCCTCTCACCCAAGGCCTACCTGAAAGACCTCTACGCGCGGGTACGCGCGCAAGACAACGCCTGATCGGGCTTCTAGTCTTGCTGCATACATTCTGCGTGGAAGCGGTGCATGAACGACTGGCGCAACATCAGCCTGTGGATGGATCAACTGGATGAGCCGCTGACACCGCGCCCATCGCTGCAAGGCGATGTCCAGGCCGATGTCGCCATCATCGGCGCGGGCTACACCGGGCTGTGGACGGCCTACTACCTCAAGCGCCAGGCTCCCGAGCTGCGCATCGTCATCCTCGAGGCGAAGATCGCCGGCTTCGGTGCATCCGGTCGCAACGGCGGCTGGCTGATGGGCAACCTGCTTGGCGAGGATCGCCTGCTGTCGGGCCTGTCGCCGCAGGCCCGCCGTGAATCCTACGACCTGCTGCATGGCATTCCCGATGAAGTCGGCCAGGTGCTGCAGCGCGAAGGCATCGACTGTGATTACCGCAAGGGCGGCGTGCTGTACTGCGCGGCCCGTTACCCGGAGCAGGAACTGCGTCTGCGCGAGTACCTGCGCGGCTATCGCGAAGAAGGCCTGGGCGACGACGACTACCGCTGGCTGCCCGCTGAAGAACTCGCCCAGCAACTGCGCATTCCCGGCGCCTATGGCGCACTCTACACGCCACACTGCGCGACCATTCAGCCGGCCCGGCTGGTGCGCGGCCTGGCCCGCTGCGTGGAAGCGCTGGGCGTGAGCATTTACGAAGGCACGCCGGCCCTGAGCTGGCAGGCCGGCAGCGTGCGCTGCGCAGCGGGCGAAGTGCGCGCAGACTGGGTGGTGCCTGCCGTGGAAGGCTACGCCGCCAACCTGCCGCCACTCGGCCGCCATCAGATCCCGGTGCAGAGCCTGATCGTCGCCAGCGAACCACTGCCCGCCTCGACCTGGGCGGAGATCGGCCTGGAACGCGGCCAGGCCTTCTGCGAGACCAGCCGCCAGGTCACCTACGGCCAGCGCAGCATGGATGACCGGCTGATCTTCGGCGCGCGCGGCGGCTATCGCTTCGGCAGCCGCTTGCGCAGCGACTTCAACCTCAGTGACGAGGAGCGCGGCCTGCGCCGCTACCTGTTCAGCGAACTGTTTCCACAACTGCGCAATGTGCGCATCACCCACGCCTGGGGCGGCAACCTGGGCATGGCCCGGCGCTTCCATCCGCACATGCTCTGCGACCGTGGCAGCGGCATCGCCCTTTCCGGTGGCTACGGCGGCGAAGGCGTGGGCGCCAGCAACCTCGGCGGGCGCACCCTGGCCGATCTGATCCTCGGTAACGACAGCCTGCTCACCCGCCAGCCCTGGGTGCGTCACGACACCCGTGTGCAGGACTTGCCGCGCTGGGAGCCGGAGCCCTGCCGCTGGCTCGGCTACAACGCCATCATCCGCAGCTTCGTGCGCGAAGACAAACTGCTGGCCGACCCATCCAGCCGCCCGTGGCAGCGCTACATGGCGCAGCGCGTCGCCAGCCTGATGGAAGGTTTCATGAAGTGAACACCCTCATCTGCCACTCAGGTTGCAAGCCATGACCATCACCCACTTTCGTAATACCGACAGCGTCGCACTCGACCAACACAACCCGGTCGCGGTCCCGCTCAGCGAGCCCGCCGCCGTCACTTCGGTGACCTGCGTGGAGCGCGACGACGGCGTGGAAACCGGCATCTGGGAATGCACGCCCGGCCGCTGGCGTCGGCAGATCGTGCAACAGGAGTTCTGCCACTTCATCGCCGGGCGCTGCACCTTCATCCCCGACATGGGCGAGCCCATCGAAATAAAAGCCGGCGACGCCATCCTGTTTCCGGCCAACACCACTGGCGTGTGGGACATACAAGAAACGCTGCGTAAAACCTATGTACTGATTTTCTGAGGATCTATTCAAAGTTTCGCGAGCTAGAGCAATGCAAGGCAAAAACAGGCGAAGAAGCGCAGTTTACGCGCTGTAAATGAGCATTCTGAGCCTGTTTTTAACGCAGCAGTGCCGACGCGCAGCAGACTTTGAACAGGTCCTGACTGCTGCCTCCAAAACATCGACAACAATCGTTGAGGTCTCCCATGCTGAAATCGCTCATCCCGCTCATGCTCGTCGCCTCGGTCAGCCAGGCAGCGCAGGACGTACGCATCTACAACTGGACGGACTACATCGCCCCCGACACCCTGAAAGACTTCCAGCAGGCCAGTGGCGTAACGCCCCACTACGATGTCTACGACAGCAACGAAACCCTCGACGCCAAGCTGATGGCCGGCCGCTCCGGCTATGACGTGGTCTTCCCCTCCAACCACTTCATGGCCCGGCAGATTCAGGGCGGCGCGCTCAAGCAGCTGGACAAGAGACAGTTGCCCAATTGGCAGAACCTCAACCCGACGCTGCTCAAGGCGCTGGAAGGCAACGACCCGGGCAACCAGCACGGCTTCCCCTACCTGTGGGGCAGCACCGGCATCGGCTACAACGTCGAGAAGGTCAAGGCCGTACTCGGCGACGACGTGCCGCTGGATTCCTGGGACCTGATCTTCAAGCCCGAGCTGATGGCCAAGCTGAGCAAGTGCGGTGTGGCGATTCTCGACAACGGCCCGGAAATGCTGCCCATCGCCCTGCACTACCTGGGCCTGCCGCACCACAGCCAGAAGGCCGAGGACTACAAGAAGGCCGAAGCGCTGCTGATGGAGATGCGAGAGAACGTCGCCTACTTCCACTCTTCCAAATACGTCGGTGAGCTGGCCAATGGCGACGTGTGCATGGCGGTGGGTTTCTCCGGCGACATCATGCAGGCCAGCGCCCGCGCCAAGGAGGCCGGCAATGGCGTCGACATCGCCTACGTGATTCCCAAGGAAGGTGCGCCGATGTGGTTCGACATGGTCGCCATCCCCAAGGACGCACCCAACGAAAAAGCCGCCTACGCCTTCATGAACTATCTGCTGGAGCCCAAGGTGATCGCCGGCATCAGTGACTACGTGCACTACGCCAACGGCAACAGCAAGGCCGACGCGCTGGTCGACCCGGCGCTCAAGGCCGACAGCAGCGTCTACCCGCCCGATGACGTCATGGAAAAGCTCTACGCCCTGGAAGCCATGCCGCTGAACATCGACCGCATCCGCACGCGAATCTGGACCAAGGTGAAAAGCGGCACCTGACGCAGTGATCAAAGGCCGGCGTTCGCAATGAACGCCGGCCCAGCCGTCAGATCCACAGATCGTTCATCGCCGTACGTTCTCCGCCCTGCTCTCCGGTATTCAGCACACCCCGCGGCTCGATAAGCATCAGCTTCACCTCATGCTCGGCGTAAGGCTTGTGCTCCACACCCTTGGGCACCACGTATAGCTCGCCGCTGCCAAGCGTTACCTGGCCATCACGGAAATCGAGTCGCAACTGCCCATCGAGGACGAAAAAGGCTTCGTCCGTTTCGGCATGGGCATGCCAGATGAAATCGCCCTGCAGGCGCACGACCTTGAACTGGTAGTCGTTCATTTCCGCGACCACTCTGGGTGACCACTGATCCTGGATCAGGGCCAATTTCTGCTCCAGGTTGACGGGGCGTTTCGACGACGGATTCTGGCTGGACATGGGCGGCTCCTCGGTTGGTTTTCACCACTCTAGCGAGGCGCCGGAGCGCTATCTTGTACGATCCTGCAACCTCACCATGCTCAGCCAGCGAGCCGGGGACAGGCCAAAGCTTCTGACGAAATGACGCGTCATGTGGCTCTGGTCGAAAAAGCCGGCGATCAGCGCCGCGTCGGCCAGGCCGATACCCGCCAATGCCAGCTCACGGCAACGATCCAGCCGCCGCATCGTCACGTAACGGTAGGGGCTGGTGCCGAACAGCGCGCGAAAATCCCGGGAAAGACTCCAGCGCTCGCGCCCGCTGACATGCTCCAGCTCGTCCAGGGTGATGCTCGCGCCATTACGGCTATGGATGTACTCCCTCGCCCGCTGCGCAGCGCGATAGTCGACGGTGCGCCGCCCTCGACTCGTGCCGGCGACCGCATCCAGTGCGCGAGCGAGGTCATGGATGGCATCGTCTTCCTCCAGCGATTCGAGAGGATGATCCATCGCCTGCATGAACGACTCGGTGGCCCGGCGCAGGCGCGGGTCATCGCTAAGCCCGCCAGCGATGAAGGGCAGCGGCTTGCCGCCCAGCACCTGCTGGATCAGCAGCGGCTCGATATAGAGCATGCGGTAGCGAAAACCGTCCGCGGTGCCCGCCATGCCGTCGTGCAGCTCGTCCGGATGCAAGACCAGCGTGCCGCCAGGAAGGCTATGGCGCATGGCCCGCCGATAACGAAAACTCTGCACGCCGGATAGCGTGCGGCCAATGGCGTAGGCGTCGTGGCGATGCGGGTCGTACCCATGGCCGCTGAAATAGGCCTCGATGCGCTCCACCCGCCCCGGCACGTGGCTGCGCAGCACCCAGTCTCGACCGTTCGTATCCGTGCCCATGGCTCGACTCCCCTGCCGCTGCGCTGTCTGACGCCGCCACAGTAAATCGACGTGCGCCGTAAGTCTCCCTTCGCGTGCGTCCGGCGGGAAAGCCACGAGGGCGGTTCAGGGCCCTCTCCACAGCTCCAGCCCTGTGCCGCCAGCAGGGGTTACCGGGCGCTCTGCGCTACGACCTGCTCGTCCTCGTCTCGGCGGTGCAGCCACTGGTAGAGCGCAGGCAGCACCAGCAGGGTCAGTGCGGTGGAGGAGAGAATTCCGCCGATCACCACGGTCGCCAATGGCCGTTGAACTTCGGCCCCCGTACCGGTGGCCAATGCCATGGGCACGAACCCCAGCGAGGCGACCAGGGCGGTCATCAGCACGGGTCGCAGGCGTGTCAGGGCACCCTCGGTGATCGCCGCGGATAACGGCCGCCCCTCTTCGCGCAGGCTACGGATGAAGGCGATCATCACCAGGCCGTTGAGAACGGCCACGCCGGACAGTGCGATGAACCCCACGCCGGCAGAGATCGACAGGGGAATATCCCGTAACCACAGCGCCAGCACGCCGCCCGTCAGCGCGAAGGGAATGCCGGTGAATACCACCAGGCCATCCCTGAGGTTGTTGAACATCATGAACAGCAAGGTCAAGACCAGTAACAACGCCACCGGCACCACGATCTGCAGCCGCTTGGCCGCTGATTGCAGCTGCTCGAACTGACCGCCCCAGGTCGTCCAGTAGCCCGTGGGTATCTGCACCCCTTGCTCGATACGTTGCCCGGCTTCCTCCACGAACGAGCCCAGATCGCGACCACGGACGTTGGCACTGACCACGACCAGGCGCTTGCCGTTTTCACGACTGACCTGATTGGGCCCCAGCACCAGATCGAGGCTGGCGACATCCGCCAGGGTAATGAACTCGATCTGATCCGCGGCACTGCCAGGGCGCGGCGCAATGGGGATGGGCAGACGTGACAGGCCCTCCACATCGGTACGCAGTTGATCCGCAAGACGCACCACGATAGCGAAGCGCCGGTCGCCCTCGAACACGGTACCGGCCTGCTGCCCACCTACCGCGAAGGCGATGGTGTCCTGCACGTCGCCGATGTTCAGGCCGTAGCGCGCGACCTTTTCGCGGTCGACGTTGATGGTCAGCATCGGCAAGCCGGACGTCTGCTCGACCTTGACCTCGGAAGCACCGCTGATCGATTCCAGCACCTCGGAGATTTCGCCAGCCGTCTTGTTGAGCACGTCCATGTCGTCACCGAACACCTTGACCGCCACGTCGCTCCTCACGCCGGAAATGAGCTCGTTGAAGCGCAGTTGAATCGGTTGCGACAGCTCGTAGTTACTCCCGGCCACCGTGGCACTGACACGCTGCAGATCGGCGATGAGGGCTTCGCGTGACTTGTCCGGATCCGGCCACTGTTCTTTGGGCTTGAGCATCACGTAAGCGTCGGAAATATTCGGCGGCATCGGGTCGGCGGCGATTTCCGCGGTGCCGGTTCGGGCGAACACGCGCTCGATCTCCGGCATGTTTTCCATCAGCGCGGTTTCCAGGCGGCGCTGCATTTCCACGGATTGCGTCAGGCTGGTTCCGGGTACCCGCAGCGCCTGCAGTGCGAAGTCGCCCTCGCTCAGGCTGGGCACGAACTCGCTGCCCATGCGCGTGGCGACCAGAGCGGACAGCGCGACCACCACCAGAGCGGCTGCGAACACCGGGGTACGATGGCTCATCACCCACGCCAGAACCGGCTGGTAGGCGCGGCGGGCCGAGCGCATGACCATGCCTTCCTCTTCCTTCACCTTGCCGGTGATGAACAGGGCAATGGCGGCGGGCACGAAGGTCACGGAAAGGATCATCGCCCCCAGCAGCGCAATCACCACCGTGAACGCCATGGGGTGGAACATCTTGCCCTCGACCCCGGTGAGGGCAAAGATCGGCAGGTAAACGACCATGATGATCAACTGACCGAAGATCAGCGGACGCCTGGCCTCTCTGGACGCCGCGAACACCTCGCGGAATCGCTCGGCGCGGGTCAGCATGCGGCCGTGGTGCTGCTGGGCATGGGCCAGCCGGCGGATCGAGTTTTCCACGATCACCACCGCACCATCGACGATGATGCCGAAGTCCAGCGCCCCCAGGCTCATGAGGTTGGCGCTGACGTTGTTGGCGAACATCCCGGTGAAGGTGAACAGCATCGACAGCGGAATCACCATCGCGGTGATGATCGCCGCACGGATATTGCCCAGGAAGAGGAACAGCACCGCGATGACCAGAATCGCGCCCTCGATGAGGTTCTTCTTGACGGTGGCGATGGCCTTGTCGACCAGGTTGGTTCGGTCATACACGGCGACGGCCACCACCCCTTTCGGCAGCGAGCGGTTGATCTCCACCAGCTTGGCCGATACGGCCTGAGACACGCTGCGACTGTTCTCGCCGATCAGCATGAACACGGTGCCGAGGACCACTTCACGGCCGTTCTCGGTTGCCGCGCCGGTGCGCAGTTCACGGCCGATCTGCACCTGCGCCACATCACTGACGCGAATCGGCGTGCCACCGGCGTTCGAAACGATGATGTTGGCGATGTCTTTCTCGTCCGATACCTGCCCCGGTGCGCGAACCACCAGCTGTTCGCCGTTACGCTCGATGAAACCCGCGCCCACGTTGGCATTGTTGCGTTCGAGCGCAGTGATCAGGTCGCTCAGGGTCAGCCGGTAGGCAGCCAGTCGCCTGGGATCCGGGGCGACCTGAAATTCCTTGGCGAAACCGCCGATGGTGTTGATCTCCGCAACGCCGGGCACGTTGCGCAATTGCGGCTTGATGATCCAGTCCTGGATGACGCGCAGATCGGTGGCGGTGTAGGCGCTACCGTCCTCCTTGGTGGCGCCGGGCTGGGCTTCGACGGTCCACAGAAAGATCTCCCCCAGCCCTGTGGAAATCGGCCCCATGGCCGTTTCCGCGTTGACGGGAAGTTGTGCGCGGGCCATCTGCAGGCGTTCGTTGACCAGTTGCCTGGCGAAGTACAGGTCCGTACCGTCTTCGAAAATCACCGTGACCTGGGAAAACCCGGAGCGCGACAGAGAACGTGTCTGTATCAGTTGCGGCAGACCTGCCATCGCGGTTTCGATGGGAAAGGTCACACGCTGTTCGGTTTCCTGTGGCGAAAAGCCTGCTGCAGCGGTGTTGATCTGCACCTGGACGTTGGTGATATCGGGGACGGCATCGATCGGCAGCTTCTGATAGCTGGCGATCCCGATACCTGCCATTGCGAGTACGAAAAGCAGCACGACGAAGCGCTGCTCGATAGCGAACTGGATGATACGCTCGAACATGAGATTTCTCGCTGGTAGCCGTCAGTGGGCGTGGTCTGCGGAGCCTTTGCCAAGCTCGGACTTGAGGATGAAGCTGCCTTGCGCGGCAACCTCGACGCCGGCACTCAAACCCTGCGTGACTTCTACGAAACCATCGCTGGCCACGCCCAGCCTTACCGGCTGAGCGACGAATCCGTTGTCGACCCTGACGAACACCTGAGGCTGCTCATCGATACGCTGCACGGCAGCTGCAGGAATGGTGACGGCAACCTCACGGGATGCGGTCGCCACCTCGATGGCGACGGGCAAGCCAGGCCGCCAGGCACCATCGGGGTTGGTCAGAACCGCACGGGCGGTCGCGGTGCGCGTCTGCTCGCCCAGCAGGCTGCCGATATAGGAAATACTGCCCTGAACTTGGGTCTGCAGCTCAGGTGACAGCACCTGAACCTGCTTGCCGACCTGAATGGCCGCCAGGTCCTTTGGCGCGACGTTGAACGTGGCCCACACATGATTCAGATCGGTGAGCGTGAAGGCGTTGCTCGATGCATCGACCACCTCGCCCAGCACGAAATGCTTCTCCACGACGGTGCCGTCGAACGGTGCACGCAGCTCGTAGCGATTACCCTGGGATAACGCTCCCTGCCCACCCAGCGCGCTCATCTTCTGCCTGGCATTGCCGAGCGCGATATCCGCCTCCTGCGAAAGCTGGCGTGCCTGCAGATAGTCCTGCTCGGCGGAGATGCCGTCCTTCCATAGCTGCTTCTCGCGGTCGAGGGTGGTTCTGGCCAACTCGCTGCGGCGCTGTGCTGCGGCGAGCTCGCTGCGCTGATCGGAAATCTGCTGGCTGGCGATTACCGCCAGTGTCTGGCCCTTGCGGACCATGTCGCCCAGATTGACGGGTACGCTTTCAACCACGCCGGCAATGCGGGGTACCACATGGGCGGTACGATCCTCGTCGAAGCGAATCTCCCCGGGCAGCCGAGCGGTGGAGTCGATGACCCGCGGTTGCGATTTCTCGCTCTGGATACCGGCAACGCGAATCTGCTGCTCAGTCAGCTCGAGCAGCCCCTCGGTTTTCGAATAGGCGAATTCGAGGGATTGCCCCGCACTTCGCACGATGATTTGCGCGTCGAAGAAATGCGGTTCAGCGATGCCGACGCGGCTGACAAACGCTGCCTCCTGCGGCGCGAATACGAGGGTGACGCGCTCGCCCGAGGCACGCTTCGCTTCAAGGGTGACGGAGGTATCGGTTGACGGCGCAATGGGCTTGCCATCTTTCGACAGGTAAATGGAAATCGGCTTCGAACCGTCCTCGCTCTCGGGAGCCACCAACTCCAGGCTGAAGGCACCCCGGGTGTGAATTTCACCACCGTTGGGCCCGACGGCCTCATCACCATGCCCGCTCTCGCTGTCCGCATGCCCCTCTTCGGCGTGACTGGCGGCCTCCTCGCTCGCGTGGTCGGCCGCGGGTTCATTCAGGTACCAGGCGCCGCCAGCGGCCACGCCAATCCCGAGGGCGAGGCTGATCGCCAAGGCCAATTTCTTACTCATGAATACTCCCGAATGGATAAGCCAGGCACCTAGCAAAGCGGTAGGCGGCCCATGGCGACTCTGAAAATGGAAACCTGGGTGATGAGTGCCGAGGCTCACTCGACAGCGGTGACGTCACCAAGGATGCGTTCGAGCTGCACCCACGACTCGGTGGCCGCAGACAACGCCTGGATGTATTGCGCACGGGACTGGATCAAGGTGCGCTGCGCGTCGAGCACATCGAGGAAGCCGAACTTGCCCATCTCGAAACCACGGGCAGTGCTTTCGACGGCGCTCTGGGCCGAGGGCAGAATCATCGATTCGAAGGAACGGATTTCCTCTTTGGCCATCAGCCACTGGTCAGCTGAAGTCGCGACTTCGTTGCGCAGCCGCAGCTCGGTGGCATTGCGCTGATCACGGCTCTGATCCGCACGACGCGCCGCCGCCAGGATATTTCCCTGATTGCGATTGAAGAGCGGCAGGGGTATGGACAGCCCAACCAGGTTCACACGCTCGCGGTCCGCGGCGCTGTACTGGCTGCCAAGGCTGACATCCAGATCAGGGATGCGCTGCGTTCTTTCCAGCGCGAAAGAAGCCTCCTGTTGTTCGATGGCAAGCTTCGCAGAACGCAACTCGGCACTGCTGGCAAGTGCCGACAGCAAACGGGCAACCGGTGGCAGCTCCGGGATACGGGTCGCATCACCTTGCAACCGAAGCGTGTCGGCAACCTGCTCCTCGCCCAGAACGAGGCGCAGACGAGCCTTGGCGATGCCCTGATCACGGGTGGCTCGGCTGGACTCCAACTGCAGCTCGGCAAGTTGCACCCGGGCGCGCGTCAGCTCTATCGGTGAAACCTTGCCAGCCTTGACCCTGCCATGCGCAATGCCGAGCGCGCGTTGCGCGACTTCACGGGACTCATTGGCCAGTTCGACACGCATACCGGCCTGCAGCGCGCCGTAAAAAGCCTGGATGACGTCCGCCCTCAGTGCATTGCGGCTTTGCTCCACCGTGAGGGCCGCGACATCCATGCCACGCTCGGCGAGCTCGACACGTGCGCCGCGCTTGCCACCCAGCTCGATGGGCTGAGTCAGTTGCACGGTGGTGGTCCGCGTATCGCTGCGGGTGTCTTCAACCTCCCACGACAACTGTGGGTTGGGCAGCAAGCCTGCCTGCCTGCGCTCGGCCTCGCTGATATCCAGCTCCCACCCGGCAGCCGCCAGCGTGGGGTTGTTCTGCTGGGAAAGCCGCAGCGCTTCAGGCAGCGTCAGAGCCGCTGCACTGGCATTGGCCTGCCCCACCCATAGAAAAGCCGTCGCAGCGAGCACCAGCGTCATGCCTCGTGGGCATCCAAACAAACCTGGATTGGCAAACAATTGTTAAGCCCTCAATCAATACGGTATCGGTGCCGCAATGGGGCAGCCAAACGACCGATGATTATTCGAAGTAGTGATTGGGGCTAAATCTAATTAGGCGCACTTATCGTCAAGGTGACCGCAGCATTACAAATATGTAATCCACTCTTTCGGCAAAAACTTTTGCATTAAGATCGCCTCGCCAACTAATCCTGCCGGCAAGCGCACAGGTCGCTCGGTCCCTCGCAAACCCAACGTACTCACGAACGGGTCGGTGCCGTCAGAGGGCTGCGTCAGGTTGCCACAGCCCCCGTAAATAGCGGCCAAGAGCCTTTACCCTGAAGTGACTACAGGGTTTAGACTTTCTTGATTCGTCACAGGATTTCGTCCCCCAAGAATAACGTCCAGAACAATCACCGAATCAATCTCTTCAGGTAACTCACTATGCGAATCCTAATTATCGAGGATGAGCCAAAAACTGCCGAATATCTCCATCAGGGCCTCAGCGAAAGCGGTTATGTGGTAGATAGAGCTGCAACAGGTATCGATGGCTTACATCTGGTCAAACAACATATCTATGATCTGGTAATACTCGATGTGAACCTGCCGGAAATGGACGGCTGGGGAGTGCTCGAGAACATCAGGCGCAGCACCAGCACACGGGTCATCATGCTCACGGCCCGCGGCAGGCTGGCCGACAAGATCAAAGGGCTGGACCTCGGCGCGGACGACTATCTGGTGAAGCCGTTCGAGTTTCCCGAGCTGCTGGCCAGGGTCAGGTCACTGCTGCGGCGCACGGAGCACGCGCCGGTACCAGACGTCTTGAAGGTGGCCGATCTCGAGCTGGACCCGGGCCGGCACCGGGCGTTCCGTGGTGCTCAGCGAATCGACCTGACGACCAAGGAGTTCGCATTACTTCACCTGCTGATGCGCCGCTCGGGTGAAGTGCTCTCACGTACGCAAATCATCTCACTGGTATGGGACATGAACTTCGACTGCGACACCAACGTGGTCGAAGTCTCCATTCGACGCCTGCGCGCCAAGATCGACGACCCGTTCGACCACAAGCTGATCCACACCCTCAGAGGCGTTGGCTACGTACTCGAGGAACGCCCTTGAAGCCCGCCAGCCTGTCCATGCGCCTCGGCCTCTCGGTGGTGTTCATGGGGGCCGCGCTGGTGGTACTGCTGACCATACTGGCCTACTTCGCACTGACCCACGAGCTGTCTTCACTGGCGACCGAGAGCCTGCGCGGCAAGCTCAGCCAGATGGAGCACAGGCTCGCCGAAGACAAGCTGACCACACGCGACCTGAAGGACCAGCCACACGAACTGCTCGACCTGGTGCTCGGCCACGACAACCTGCGCCTGACCATCTATGAATCGGGCGCCCAGGTACGCGAGCTGCTCAGCATCAACGATCTGCCCGCCGCCTCGCCTGCCAGTGACATCGCACTGGGCACGATCAGCTACGAAAAAAGCACCGATAGCCGCGACCACAACATCCTCATCGCCACGACGGCGATGCGCCTTGTCGATGGCGAAAAGATCATCGTCCGCCTCGCCATGGACCGAACCAGCGACGAAGACCTGCTCAGCGCCTACTTCAAGTCGACCCTGGCGGCACTGCCGTTCGTGCTTCTGTTCATCGGGGCCGGTGCGTGGTGGGTGGTGCAGCGTGGGCTCAAACCGCTGAAGCGCTTTGGCAAGATAGCCTCACTGGTATCCACGCAGGACCTGACCCACCGCATACCGGTGGAACGTCTTCCCAAAGAGCTGGGCGAATTGGCCGAAGGCATCAATTTCATGCTTCATCGCCTCGATGGTGGCGTTCAACAGCTCTCGCAGTTCTCCGACGACCTCGCGCACGAACTGCGCTCGCCCATCTCGAACCTGATGGGCAAGGCCCAGGTGTCGCTGTCCAGGCAACGAACTCAGGAAGAGTACAAGGCGGTTCTCGAAAGCAGTATCGAAGAGCTCGAAAGAGTCACTCGCATCGTTTCCGACATGCTGTTCATCGCCCACGTCAGCCACCCGGCTGCGCTGGTGAAATTCGAAGCGATCAGCCTGGGCGATGAAGTGAGCCGGGTTGTCGATCTGTTCCAGATGGCAGCAGAAGAAAAGCACATAACCCTGGCCATCGAAGGCGCCGGCGAGGTGCGCGGTGACCGCCTGATGATCCAGCGCGCCATTTCCAACCTGCTGTCCAACGCGATCAGGCACACACCGACAGGCAATAGCATCGACCTGAGCATCGAAGAGCGGGAAGGCTCGACGATACTGTCCATCCGCAACCCCGGCAGCGGTATCGCGCAGCAGCACCTGCCGCATATCTTCGAACGTTTCTATCGCGTCGATGCCAGCCGCTGCCGTGCAGATGGCGGTACCGGGCTGGGGCTGTCCATCGTGCGCTCGATCATGAGCCTGCACCACGGCAGTGTCAGTGTGGATTCCACCGTTGGAGGAACGACGCTCTTCCGGCTGACCTTTGCGCACTAGAACGTCCTGTTCATCGCCTACGTTTCACCGGGAGGATTTCTGTCAACAATGTAATGGTGACGCCACGCTGGCGATAGTATCGACAACCGATAATGACTGCACATTTAAAGAGGAGTGCAGTTATGAACGTCAGCAAGTATCTGGTTGCCTTTGTACTACTGGGCGGTGCATCTTTCGCTCAGGCCAAAGTGTCCGTCGAGAAACTCAACGAGAAGTACCAGAACGAAAGTACCGTGACCATGCGGGAATATGCGGCGAGCACGGGCAAGCCCGCCCCGCTGATTCGTGATTATGCCTATGGCATGAAAATCGACGTGGCCAAGCTGGTGCACACGACCAAGGACATCAGCACCTGCGGCAACTTCAAGAAGATCATGAGTTACGAAGACTCCCAAGGAACGCTGCATTCCGTGCGTTATACGATGCAAGGACAATGCGTCAACCAGCGATGACTCAGCCGTGCCGCATAGCGAAGCCGCCTTCCCAGGCGGCTTTTTATTGCCTGCGATTCGCTGGGCCCTGAACAGGAAAGTGGCGCTCCAGCGTTACCGACCACGCATAAAAAAGGCGCCCACCAGGGGCGCCAGGATTCACCTCTTCCAAAGGAGCACGAATGCTTCAAAGGTGAATGGGGTAAGCGTTCGAAACGTTCCGAACGCGGTAAGAGACATGCAATGACTATATCCACCGAAGATAACGAGAGCGTGGTAGGCACATTACAATCCTGTCACCAACCATCATGTCCCGTTAGTTGCAGAGTTCGCCGTCAGAGAACGCTAAGTGGGTATTCGACGATCAAGCGAACTTCATCAAGATCCGACTCGAACTGGGTCGCCCGTGTATTGGCCTGACGAATACGCAAGCTCATATCCTTGAGTGATCCGGTCTGCACGATGTATTTGGCTTCGAAGTCCCTCTCCCATCGTTTCTGGTCGGTCAACGGATTGCCATCTGCATCCCGGCGCATGTAGACGCTGTTGGCATTGGTGTAGTCGGCGTCCGTACCCTTGCCGTAACGCGCCATGAACGACAGACCTGGCACGCCGTAGGGCGCCATGCTGAGGTCGTAACGGAGCATCCAGGACTTTTCCTTGGGCGAGTTGAAGTCGCTGTACTGGATCGAGTTGTCGAGGTAGATGGAGTCGGACTGGCGCAGGTAATCGAAGTCGTCGTCACCGTTGTTGCGCTGGTGCGTCAGCGCCAGTGTGTGAGCACCGAACTGCACGCCAAGCTTGCCGCTCCAGATGCTGTTGTTGAATTGACCCAGTTGCCGGGAGCCTTCGTCCACCGCCTTGTAGTAATTGAAGCCACCGATCAGTGCCACGTCATCGCTGATCGGATAGCGCAGCGACGTGCCCACGTAGTACTGATCCCAGGCGTCTTTGAGCCGACTGCTGTAAGCGCTGAAGCTGACGTTTTCATTGAGGCTGTAATCACCACCGAAGTAGCCGACCCACGGCGAATCCACGCCGCCAGCGTAAAAGGTCACGAAGTTGTCACGCATGTTGCTCGACACCGGCTGGCTCATCGAGTGCAGACGACCACCCTGCAGGGTCAGTCCATCCAGGCTGTTATTGACGAAGGTGACGCCGCGGAAAGACTCGGGTAACAGTCGCGAATCACCGTAATGAACGACGGGTGTGGCGGGAAATACATCGCCGACGTTCACCGTGGTGTCGAATGCCCGCGCCTTCAGTGCGCCACCGACCTTGCTGTAGTCGTCGCGGGCCTCTCCTGCACGATCCACCGGCAGAACATCGAACGAGCTGCGCCCACCATTGCGGCCGCCGCCGGTGTCGAGCTTGATGCCGAGCATGGCGAAGGCATCGACGCCAAAACCCACGGTGCCCTCGGTGAACCCGGACTCGAACTTGCCAATGATGCCGTGTGCCCAAGCCTCGGAATAACCGGCACCACCCGGCGCGGTATCGCCGTTGCGGTGATCACGGTTGAAATAGAAATTACGGTTGAGGATGCTCAAACTACTGCCTTCGATGAACCCCTCCTTCCGCTCATCCGCAATTGCACAATTGCTTCCAACGATCGCTGACATGACGGCAAGCGACAGTGCGGCTTTTTTCTTCATGGTTGCTCCAGACGTTAAGGCAGTTTTCTTATAGATAGGTGGCACTTTTGTAGTTCGTGAAACGTTGGCCAAACGCTATCTTCCGCCCGGGAGCTAACGGCAAGGTGATGGGGAAATTACAATTCTGAAAGGAATGGACAGCCGCACGAGCCATGCGTTGACGGCCACTTTTCGGGGTGTCTGCAAGTGCAGCGCGAGGGATGAAGACAGAGCGGAAAGCGACTCGACGCAGGCCTTGCCCAGCAAGGCATGCTCTGCGGCGGGCAATCCACCGTTCAACACGAAGTGTCTGGGTCGCGAACCGCGTGCATGGGAACACCCCGGGACGGCTTGCCCGCCCCGGGGTTCACGACTTACTGATTACGCGTCACGCGCCAGATGGTATTGGCCAGGTCGTCGGCGATGATCAGTGCGCCTTTCGGGTCGACGGTGACACCCACCGGCCGGCCGCGGGTCTTGCCCTCGTCGGTGCGGAAGCCCGTGGCGAAGTCGATTGGCTCCCCCGCCGGACGCCCGTCATTGAACGGCACGAAGATCACCTTGTAGCCCACCGGGTTGTCGCGGTTCCAGCTGCCGTGCTCACCGACGAAAACGCCGTTGGCGAACTGCTCGCCCATCTCCGCAATGGAGAAGTCGACACCCAGCGCGGCAACGTGGGAACCCAGGCTGTAGTCCGGCTTGATCGCCGCGGCGACTTTCTCCGGCTTGTCCGGTTTCACCCGCGTGTCGGCGTTCTGGCCCCAGTAGCTATAAGGCCAGCCGTAGAACTCGCCTTCACGCACCGAGGTCAGGTAATCCGGCACCAGGTCGGGGCCCAGTTCATCGCGCTCGTTGACCACCGCCCAGAGCTGGCCGGTTTCAGGTTGAATGGTCAGTGCCGTGGGGTTGCGCAAGCCGGTGGCATAAGGCTTGTGAGCGCCCGTCTCGGCGTCGACCTGCCAGACCAGCGCGCGGTCGGCTTCGACTTCCATGCCGCGCTCGCCGATATTGCTGTTGGAGCCGATGCCCACGTACAGGTAGCGCCCGTCCGGGCTGATGGTCAGTGCCTTGGTCCAGTGGTGATTGATCTCGGATGGCAGGTCGGTGACCTTGGTCGGTGGGCCGCCCGCCTTGGTCTGGCCATCTTCATAATCGAAACTGACCAGCGCATCCTGATTGGCGACGTACAACTTGCCCTCGAAGAAGGCCAGGCCGTAAGGCGCATTGAGGTTTTCGGCGAATACCGTCTGCACCTCGTAGGTGCCGTCGCCATCGGCGTCACGCAGCAGCGTCAGGCGATTGCCACCTTTGACCTTGGTGTTGCCCTGGGCCTTGATGTAACCGGCGATCACGTCCTTGGGCTTGAGCTTCGCGGCGTTGCCGCCGCGGCCTTCGGCGACGAGGATATCGCCATTGGGCAGGACCAGAGTCTGCCGCGGAATGCGCAGGTCGGTGGCGATCGCCGTGACGCTGAAGCCCTCGGGTACGGTCGGTTTCTGATCGCCCCACTCCGCCGGTTCGGCGATCTTCATGCTCGGCAACAGACCACGTTGTGGTTCAGGCAGTTTGGGATCCGGGCCACGATCCATGGCGCTATCGGCTTCGCCGCCGCATGCACTCAGCAACAGCGCCATGCTCAGGACAGTCAGTGAACATGCAGTTCTCATTCGGCACCTCCCGAACGCAGGCCGCTGAGACCGATCCACGCCGTAATGCTGATCAACAAGGTCACTATCACCGACAGCACCAGACTCGCCGGCATGATGGCCCACGCGTCCTTGGCGTGCTCGAAGGCATTGACCAGCCCGAGCACCCAGGTGATCAGCAACAGCAGGAAGTACATGACCGGGCGCCCGGCCTTGCGGTCGGCGCGGATCAGATTGGCCAGCGCGAACAGCAACGCCAAACCGGAGAACAACAACCCACCGGCGATAAGCCAGGCGGCGAAGTTGCTCCACTGGATCTGGAAGGTCTTGTAGTAGGCGACGTCGCTCAGCAAGGCGCCGAGAAACAGGGGTACGGCTCCGGCAAGCAGTATCGCGTGTAGCGGGCTTGGCGTGCGTCGATAGACGGGGTGGGTGGTAACGGTCACGGCGGCTCCTTATCGTTCAGCGAAACTGGATCGAGGCTCGGTACGAATGCACCGGCCCGTCAGGCTCGCGCTGACTGCGCATAGGAAAGGATCGCGCTGCCGGAAAGTTAGTTCACCTCCATTTCCCGACCGAAATATTTTGAAAGATCGGTGGCGATATTCAACGCAGAATCCGCCACCAATGAGTGCCGGGATTGGCAGCACCCTGGCCTTGGTAGCGCGAAGCGATAGTCAGATCGCCTTCTCGCAGTTGCTGCGCTCGACCGCGGGCTACGCGCCGGATCGGCAGTTCGAGAAAATCGCCCGCAAGCGGGCTCCTATGAACGCCTCAGGTGGCTGGCTGCCGTCGATCAATCTGCGGGCAGTTCCGCCGCCCGGCGCAAGCGAACAGCATCCTTGGCTGGCGGCAGGCCGAACATGCGGGCGTAATGGCGGCTGAACTGCGACGGGCTTTCATAGCCCACGCGGAATCCGGCGCCAGCCGCGTCGACCGCTTCGGCGACCATCAAGCGGCGTGCCTCCTGCAACCGCAGCTGGCTACGGAACTCCAGCGGGCTCATCGCGGTGACAGCCTTGAAGTGGGCATGGAAAGTCGAGCGACTCATGCCAGCGATATCGGCAATTTCTTCGATTCGGCAGGGCTCGCTGTAATGGCTGCGTAACCAGACGATGGCCTTGGCGATCTGGTTCAGGCGACTGTCGGCCTGGGCCATTTGTCGAATCACGCCGTTGCCACTACCGGTCAGCAGCCGGTACAGCATCTCGCGCGTCACCAGCGGGGTCAGCGCTTCTATGTCACCCGGTTTATCCAGCAGACTGGCCAGCCGAGCCGCCGCATCCAGCAGTTCGGGGCTGGTATCGTTGAGTGCGATGCCCGCGGCGGGAACGCCTTCGATGCTGTCCGCAGACGGGTAGCGCAGCGCCAGATCGCTCAAGGCGGCCATGTCCAGATCGAGCACCAGACACAGATAGGGAGCCTGCTCACTGGCCTCGATCACCGCGCCGAACACCGGCAGGTGCACGGACGCGACCAGGTAGTTGGCAGCGTCGTACACATAAGCCGTGGTGCCCAGCATCACGCGTTTGCGCCCCTGCACGATAAGGCACAGGGTCGGCTCATAGACCACGGGCATCGGTACCGTCGGTGTACCCGAACGAACCAGGCTGACACCCGGAATCGGCGTGCGCTGCATGCCGTCGCACGGCATATGGCGACTGATGATGTCGATCAGCGTTTCAAGAGGGCTCATGCCTCCTCCTTGCATAATCCGCGTGTACGCACGCTGGGGGCTGTGGACGTTCCAGCACGAGCCGGGTTGCGGCGTGAAACGTCAACAGCCCCTATCAACTCGGACGATCGTACAAGGAAGCAGGACGATGCGGCTACGGGCAGACGTCGTCATGGCGGCAGACTCGTTGCGACCGGGATGGAACCAATCGGCTCATCCCAACGACGACGATGAGACAGAGGAGCTCTCACCATGCACTCAACGACCCTGCACCCCATCCGCCCTGCCATGCTGGCCTCCGGTCTGCTGATCAGCCTCGTTTTGTGCTCGAGCGCTGTCTCTGCGAGCGTGGAAAACGACGTCGAAACACGCAACAAGCAGATCGTCTGCGAGGCGTTCGACCGCTGGGCAGCCGGCGGTACGACCTTTTTCAGCGACGTACTGACGCCCGACGTGACGTGGACGATCAAGGGTTCCGGCCCCAGTGCTGGCGTCTTCCAGGGGCGCGAGCATTTCGTCGAACGCGCCGTTCGCCCCTTCGTATCGCGACTGTCCACGCCAGTCAGGCCCACCAGCAAACAGGTCTGGGCAGATGGCGATCACGTGATCATCAACTGGGATGGCGCCGGCGTTGCCAGCGACGGCAAGGCCTATGAGAACAGCTATGCATGGATCTTCCACATGCAGAACGGCAAGGCCGTAGAGGTCACCGCATTCCTCGATCTGGTGCCCTACGATGACGTGCTGCAGCGTATTCCGGCCGCTGCGGCCAGGTGATCGGGCACACTCCCTGTTCGCTGCGGTGGCCTGAGAGGAATCGCCCGCAAGCGGGCTCCTACGGGTCGTACAGCGGCGGCCAGCAAGCGCTCGAACATTGAACGCTCGCAATAATGCCCCCCAGCCTGGGGCCTATGAATATCGCCCGCAAGCGGGCTCCTACGGAGTGGGTCGTAGCGTGGCGATCGCCATTGTAGGAGCCGGCTTGCCGGCGATCGGTCTGACGGTGATCGCCGATATCGCGGCCTGATTGGTCTGATCGCTCAGCGCTTCTGCTCGTCGTCGCCCTCCAGCAACTGCGTACTCACATCCTCGAAGATGGCTTGCCACTCGCTATCGGGCATCTGCAAAAAACCGAAGCAGCGCAGCATGAAGGCGCCTTCGGCCGCCAGGAAGGCCAGACGTGCTCTGCGACCTTGAGGGGTTGAGGTGTCGATCAGGTCGAGGCGCTGGCGGTACCAGGCGTCGCTGCCCTGGCGCTGATTGCTGCCGAGCAAGGCGCTCATCAGGCCCGCGGCGCGGTCGGCTTCGGCCTCGTCGGTACGCCGGGTGAGATCGAGGTGAGCGCGCAGCGCCTGGCTGGCAGTGGGTCGCTCACCGGTCAGTTCGATCACTTGCGTGTCGTACTCATCGCTCCAACGCTGGTAGATCGCGTCGATAAGCTGGGCCTTGGTGCCGAAAGCGCCCTGCACGGCCCCCTTGGAGATGCCCGCCGCCTGGGCCACTGCACCGATGGTGAGGCGCGCGATACCACCACTGCGCACCAGCGTCTCGGCACTGTCGAGGATGCGGTTGCGGTCGATCACCACTGGCCTGCTCATGCGGGTTATCTCCTGTTAAAATACGATCGTATTTTAATGTTCATTATCCGCGGCGACAATGTTCCGACCCAGGCGGACGTGCCCTTACACAGGTGAATCATGCAATCCCCGAAACGCTGGCTGATTCTGGCGATCATTTCCAGCGCCCTGCTGCTGATCGTCATCGACATGACGGTGTTGTATACCGCGCTGCCAACCCTGACCCACGACCTGCAGGCCACCGCGTCGGAAAAGCTGTGGATCATCAACGCCTACTCACTGGTGGCGGCCGGGCTGTTGCTCGGGGCTGGCACCCTGGGTGACCGCCTGGGCCACAAGCGCCTGTTCGTCGCGGGGCTGTGCGTGTTCGGCCTGGCCTCTCTGGCAGCGGCCTTCTCGCCTTCGGCGGGTTTCCTGATCGGCGCCCGGGCGGCGCTGGCGGTGGGTGCGGCGATGATGATGCCAGCCACGCTGTCCATCGTGCGCCTGACCTTCACCGACGAACGCGAACGAGCCATGGCCATCGGCATCTGGGCGTCCGTCGCTTCCGGCGGTGCGGCCTTCGGTCCGGTGGTCGGCGGGATACTGCTGGAGTATTTCTGGTGGGGCTCGGTGTTCCTGATCAACGTGCCCATCGTGCTGGTGGCGCTGGTGCTGGCGGTGATTCTGATCCCCTCACGGCCCGGCAATGCCGAACGGCGCTGGGACCTGATCGGTTCACTGCAGGTGATGGCTGGCCTGATCGGTATCGCTTACGCGATCAAGGAACTGGGTAAACGTGAACCCTCCCTGCAGGCGGCACTGATCGCATTCCTGATCGGCGCACTGTTCATGGCCATCTTCATCTGGCGCCAGCGGCGCATCGCTCAGCCCATGCTCGACTTCGTCATCTTCCGCAATCCGGGCTTCAGCGCCGCAGTGGTGGCGGCGCTGACGGTGGCCGCTGCACTGATCGGCATGGAGCTGGTGTTCAGCCAGCGCCTGCAACTGGTGCTGGGGCTTTCGCCACTGCAGGCAGCCCTGTTCATCTTGCCCCTGCCTCTGGCTTCGTTCTTCGCCGGGCCACTGGTCGGGCACTACCTGCCGCGCTTTGGTGGGCCACGGGTGATGCTCTGGGCACTGCTGGCTTCGGCACTGGGCATGTTCGCCTACCTGCTGCTGCACAACGCACCAAGCGCCGCACAGATCGCCAGCCTGGCAGTGCTGGGGTTCGGAGTCGGCGCAGCGATGACGGCGGCCTCGAGCACCATCATGCACAGCGCGCCAGCCGACCAGGCAGGCATGGCCGCCTCGCTGGAGGAGGTCTCGTTCGAACTGGGTGGCGCCATCGGGGTTACCTTGCTGGGCAGCATCCTGTCGGTGATCTACACCATCGTGCTGGTGGTGCCTGCCGAGCTATCCGTGCCAGCCCAGGCCCGCGACAGCCTGGATGAAGCGCTGCTGATCGCCGAGCGTCTGCCACCGGAAGCGGCAGCCGCCCTGACCAGCCTGGCGCGCTCGGCGTTCGATACCGCGTTCGTCGCGGTGCTGGCCGTGGCCACGGTGCTGTTGCTGCTGGCAGCAGTGTTCGTGAAAGTGGATAAATCGGTGCACAAGCCGTTCGTCTAGCACGGCGTGCTGCAAGCTCTCTGGAAAGTCGAAGGCCCGGATGATCCGGGCCTTCGACTGACATGAGGCGATCGATGGGGACGTACAGCGTGCCCCTTAACGGCGCGTCCGTCAGTCAAGGGGCCCGCAGACTCATGCCACGATCAGTTGGTGGTTGGCCAGCAGGGTCGCCAGATCCGTGCTGACCCCATTGAGGGTCAACAGTACCGCCGACTCATAGGCGGAGCCATCACCGTCGCGGTCGATGCTTACCGTGGTGTTGCCACCACTGGAGGTCACCGACAGGAACTGGCCGATGGTCTCGTCGCTGGCGATGGTGGCGACACCGTTGATGTAACGAGCCCCACCACCGGCGGTGTAGCCCACCAACAGGTCGGCAAGGTCGATACGGTCGGCATCCGGTGTGGCCTGCCAGGTACCGATGGTGAAGCCGTTGACCGTGTCGGAGCCATTGCCGCCTGCGGCATCCGCCATCGAGCCTTCCAGCACTCGGTAGAGCAAGGTGTCACGGCCGCCGTTCACCAGGTTGAAGGTATCGTCGCCACCGCGGCCTTCGAAAAGGTTGTCGCCTGCGTCGTCGGTGAAGGTGTCATTGCCCCCTGCCCCGGCGATGCCTTCGATGTCACTCAGGGTCACGGTGTTCCAACCGGTGTTCTGCGCCGTGGTCTGACTCAGGTCGATGGTCAACGCGGTGCTGCCCGCCAGCTTGAAGTCGACGATATCCATACCGCCCGTGTTGCTCCACGACTTGTAGTTCGACTCATTGCTGGTACCGCCGCCACCCTCGTAACGCTTGGTTCCCAACGTGGCGAAGAAGGTATCGTTGTAGCCCGTACCCACCACACCGGCGCCAATGGTATCGGAGGCCTGGGCCTCTCCCTGGGCCGTCAGGACGTAGGCCGAGTCGGCAGCACCGGCCTTCAGCCCGCCCCATGTCGAATTGACGTTGTCGACGCTGTAACCCGCCACATCGCTGCTGGCGCCCACATGGCTGGCGGTACCGCCGATGTTGCGCAGCAGGATGATGCTGTAGGTTTCGTTGGCATCGAGACCGTAGAAGTCGACGATGCTGGTGCTGTCGTTGGTCTGGCTACCGGATTGCGGATTGATGATCTGCGTCGAAACCACCTCACCTGCCGAGTTGACCAGCTTCACCGTATTGCCGAAGTAGGTCGTGATGCCCTGGGGGTCGAGGATCCGCACGTGCATGCTGGTGCCGTCGGCGATCGTATTGGTGTTGCGTACGTAAGTGGTGGTGCCGTTGCTGGTGAAGATCAACAGGTCCTTGGCGCCGTCGTAATCGACGTCGACGCTGATCATCCCGGTGACCGGATTGCCCGTGACGACGCCTGCCTGACTGATGGCGCCGCTGAACGTGGTGGCACTGGCCGAGTCGCTGGCGAAGGTCGAAGTGGACTGCAGGTAGTAGGTGTCGAAGCTCACCGTACCGCCCGACGTCTGATTGACGTAGAGGTTGACGGTGCCGGTGACGGAGGCTGCGCCCACGCCGATCTGCGGTGCCTCGATGATGTCCATGCGGCCGTCGCCGTCCCAGTCCACTGCCAGCGAAGCACCACCCGGCACGGTGTCGTTGAAGGTGTAGGTGCCCGAAGCCGTCCCCACACCCGAGGTGTTGGTCGAGGCCAGGTTGCCCGCTCCGTCGTTGAAGAAGATGGTGCTGTTGTTCTGAGCAGCGGTGTTGGCGCCATACACCTTGCCCATGAACAGGTCCATGTAACCGTCGCCATCGTAGTCGGCCCAGGTCATGGATGGCTCGTTGGCCACGTAGGGAGCCGCGGCGTAGTGCAGGGCGTTGTTGATGATCTGGCTGGTGATGAACCCGCCAGCACCGTCGTTCTTCACCACCACCAGGCGAGCGGTATTGCCACTGGTGGCCGCACCGGTGGCATTGGCAGCGCCGATCTTGTTGGTACCCAACGAACCATGGAATACCACGTCGACGGTGCCGTCGTTATCGAGGTCGACACCGGACACTTCCTGATTCGGCTGCCCATTGCCGGTATTGAGGCCGCCGTTGGCCTGGGTGTAGGTGTAGACGGCGTCCTTGATGAACACACCTGCATTGTTCTGCACGAACTGCGAGTTGTAGCCGCCGGGCGCGGCTGCATCATTGGGAGTCTGATCACCGAACACCACGTCGACGTAACCGTCTCCACGGAAGTCGATGGCAATCACGCCGCCGTACCAGCTGTAGACGTTGGCCAAGCCGTCGCCAGATGAGTTCGTGTCCGCCATCTGCACGGCGGTGTAGGTACCGTCGCCATTGTTGATGAACATCTGCTGACCATTGCTGTAACGGCTGTCGATACCAATGATGTCCATGTGACCATCACGGTTGATATCGATGTAGGTCGCGTTCTGCACCATGTTCATGTTGTCGTTGCCATAACCGGCCCCACCGGTGTTGCTGGTCAACGTCGTGCCGCTGTACTGGGCGATGGTGGCGTTGTCAGTGGCGGTGCTGCGGTACACCACCTGGTTGCTGAAGAACTCCCAGGTACCGCTGGTGCTCATGGTGACCGTGGTGCCCTTGTTGTTGCCGTCGCCACCGGCGGCACCGAAGTTCGCCTCGGGTACCGGCGCAACGATCAACTCGCTGGTCTGCAACCCGCTGGCGCCAAGGCTGCCGTCGCCGTTGACGATCTGAGCGACGATGGCGTGGGTGCCGACCGGCAACTCATCGCTGTCCGGAACCTGGACGTACCAGGTCGAATTGAGGCTATCGACCACCACCGAGCCATCGACGGATGTGTAGGTCTTGCCGTTGATGGTGACGTCCAGCTGAGCGCCGTCCACCAGCGCATAGGGAATGCGGCCAGTGATGATCGGCGTGGTATCCAGCGTGGTGAGTGCATTGACCTCGATGATGCTGGTCAGGCTGAACGTGGCCGACGGGCTACCCTCGTTACCCGCCATATCGGCAATCACGGCGGTATAGGTATGCACGGTGCCGCCGATGATGCTCTCTGCGGGAATCGCGAACGACCAGGTATTCCCCGTTACCGTGGCGGTGCCCAGCAAGGTGGTGCCTTCGTAGATATTGACGCTGTCGGTGGCCTCGATGGCGGCAGACAGCGTGCCGTTCAGGACCGGCGTGGCATCGTCCGTGGTCGAGCCGGTGGGCAGGTCGCCGGTGAGGGGGCCGAAGTCATCGGTAAAGCTGTCGATGGTCACCGTCTGCGTGGGCGCCACGGTATCGATGATCAGCTCGAAGACGTTCGACGCCAGCCCTTCGTTGCCCGCTGCATCGACAAGCCGCGCCAGATAGCTTTGGCTACCGTCGCTCGCATCGGTCACCTGAAAGGTCCACAGACCATCGCTGACCACCGCCACGCCGAGTACGGTGCCCCCCTGATAGATGCGAATGAAATCCCCAGGCTGCAGGCCGGTGACGGTTCCCTTGAGCAACGGCGAATTGTCATTGGTGGTGGTTCCACTGGGGAAGTCACCCACCAGCGTCTCGACGTCATCGGTGAATGCCGTTATCACCACGTCGTAGCCGTCATCGATGCTCGGCGCCCGGGTGTCGACGGTCAGCATGAAGTCGTTGGATACCACGCCCTCGTTGCCTGCTGCATCGGCCAGCACCGCTCTGTAGGTGTGGCTGCCTTCGCTCGCCTGCACCACCTCGAACGTCCATATACCACCGGTGACGGTGGCTGCGCCAAGCAGTTGCGTGCCTTCGTAGATACGAACCAGGTCACCCTCTGCAAGGCCCGTCACGGTGCCGCTCAATACCGGTGAGATGTCATTGGTGCTGGTACCGCTGCCGAAACTACCGACTTGCGCCTCCACGTCATCGGTGTAGGAGACGATCGCTACCGCGTAACCATCCTCGGCACTGGGTGCCGTGGTGTCGACGGTCAGGCTGAACGCGTTGGACACCAGCCCTTCGTTACCCGCTGCATCGGCGAGCACTGCCGTGTAGGTATGCAAACCTTCACTGACGGAGGCGAGCTCATAGCTCCAGTTGTTGCCCGTTACGCTGGCAACGCCCAGCAATGTGTCGCCCTCGTAGATGCGTACCACATCGCCACTGGCCAACCCCGCGACCGAGCCCTGCAGAACCGGAGAGGTGTCGTTGGTGCTGGTGCCACTGCCGAAGGTACCGGTCTGTGCCTCCACGTCGTCGACGTAATCGATGATGGCCACGGCATAGCCGTCTTCCAGACTCGGCGCACGGGTATCGACGGTCAGCGTGAACGGATCCGAGCGAAGGCCCTCGTTGCCGGCTGCATCGACCACCACGGCCGTATAGGTGTGAGTGCCTTCGGGGACATCCTGCAGTTGATAGGCCCATTCGCCATCGGTGACGATGGCGCTGCCCAGCAGGTTGGCACCCTCGTACAAACGGACGATCTCACCCGCCAACAGCCCGGCCACGGTGCCCTTGAGCTGCGGCGAGGTATCGTTGGTGCTGCTGCCGCTGGGGAAGTCGCCGACCTGTGCTTCCACGTCATCGGCAAAGGAGTCGATGGCCACGGCATAGCCGTCTTCGGCGCTCGGTGCCGTGATGTCGACGATCAGGGTGAAGGGGCTGGAAGTCACGCCTTCATTTCCCGCCGCGTCGACCAGTACTGCGGTATAGGTATGGCTGCCTTCGCTGGCATCGCTGACCTGATAGGTCCAGTTGCCCGCCGACACCGTGGCAGTGCCGAGCAGTATGCCCGCCTCGTAGATACGCACCTGATCCCCGCCAACCAGACCGGCGACGGTGCCGGTGAGCAGCGGTGAGGTGTCATTGGTGCTGCTACCGCTGCCGAACTCACCGACCATGGGCTGCTGATCATCGATGAAGGTGGTGATTGCCACCGCATAGCCATCCTCGGCGCTTGGCGCTCGGGTATCGACGCTCAGGGTGAAGGGGTTGGAGGTCAGCCCTTCCAGGCCGGCGGCACTGGTGACGACAGCGGTGTAGCTGTAAGTACCGTCGAGCAGACCGGACAGGTCATAGACCCAGGTGTCAGCCGTGACAGTGGCGCTGCCCAACAGGACAGTGCCCTGATAGATGCGCACACTGTCACCGGCCTGCATCCCCACGACACTGCCGAAAAGCTGGGGTGACGTGTCATTGGTGCTGGTACCGCTGGGGAAGCTGCCCGTTTGCGCTTCCACATCGTCGTTGTAACCGCTGATCGCCACGGCGTAGCCATCGTCCTCGCTCGGGGCGGATGTATCCACTGTCAGGGTGAAGACATCGGAGAGCGCCCCTTCGTTACCCGCTGCGTCCACTACCCTGGCGGTGTAGTTGTAGGTACCGTCCGCCAGGTCCGACAGGCTGTAGCTCCAGGTGCCGCCCGACACCACGGCATTACCCAGCACGGTACTCCCCTGGTAGATGCGCACCTGCTCACCACTGCCCAACGCGGAAACGGTGCCCTGCAAAAGCGGGTTGGTGTCGTTGGTGAACGTATCGCTGCCGAACTCGCCCGTTTGCGGCTGCTGATCATCCACATACGAGGTGATCGCCACCGCGTAGCCCTGCTCGGCACTTGGCGCGGTGATATCCACGGTAAGCTCGAAGGGGTTCGACACCACGCCCCGATTACCAGCGGCATCGACGATCACCGCGGTGTAGGTGTGGAGCCCCTCGGCGACCGTGGCCAATTCGAACGACCAGCTACCACCACTGACAATCGCGGTACCCAACAGGTTGGTACCTTCGTAGATACGCACCGCTTCGCCTGCGGCCAGGGCCGATACCGTGCCGTTCAATACCGGTGACTGATCGTTGGTACTGGTGCCACTGCCGAAGTTGCCGGTTTGCGCTTCCACATCGTCGGTGTAGGAAACGATGGCCACGGCGTAGCCACTGGCGGCATCTGGCGCTGTGGTGTCGACGATCAGGGAAAACACCTCAGAGCTCAGGCCCTGGTTACCGGCGGCATCCACCAAGACCGCCGTGTAGTCATGCGGACCTTCACTGGCCTGCACCACCTCGAATGTCCAGGCGCCCCCGGTTACCGCCGCGGTACCCAGCAGGGTAGTGCCTTCGTAGATACGAACCATGTCGCCGCTGGTCAGCCCCGACACGGTACCGTTGAGCACCGGCGAGCGATCGTTGGTGCTGGTGCCGCTGCCGAAAGTCCCGGTTTGCTCCTCCACATCATCGGTGTAGGAAACGATCGCCACGGCATAACCATCGTCTGCGCTTGGTGCTCTGGTATCGACGGTCAGATCGAAGGCACTCGATACCAGCCCTTCATTGCCCGCCGCGTCGGTAAGCACAGCCGTGTAGCTGTGGCCTCCCTCACTGGCATCGACGACTTCATAGCTCCAGGTGTTGCCCGATACGGTGGCGACACCAAGCAGGACGCCAGCATCGTAAATACGGACGAAATCCCCCGTGACCAATCCGAAAACCGAGCCCTGCAGTACTGGCGACGTGTCGTTGGTGGTAGTTCCACTGCCGAAGGTGCCGGTCTGCTCCTCCACGTCGTCGACATAGTCGATGATTGCGACGGCATAACCATCTTCGGCGCTAGGCGCCCTGGTATCGACAATCAGGGTGAACGTAGCGGATTGCAGTCCGAGGTTACCCGCGGCATCGGTCAGGACAGCCACATACTCGTGGGCCCCTTCGGTAACATCCGTCAGCTGGAATATCCAGTTATCACCCGTAACGACGGCGGCTCCAAGCAGAATACTGCCTTCGTAGATGGCCACGAAGTCGCCCGCAACCAGCCCCGCCACGCTGCCCTGCAGCAAGGGTGAGGTGTCATTGGTGCTGCTGCCACTTGGGAAGTTGCCGACCTGAGCGTCGACGTCATCGACGAAGGAGTCGATGGCTACCGCATAGCCGTCTTCGGCGCTCGGCATGCGCGTATCCAGAATGAACTGGCTGGAGACCACGCCACTGGTACCCACTGCCGTGGTCTGGGTGACACTCACGGTGTAGCTGCCATCGGTCCCTATCGACTCGGACGGCGTGTAGCTCCACTCACCCGAAGCGCCGACCGTCACATCGACAGGCGTGGCGCCGTTGATGACCAGGTGAATGATAGCGCCAGCCACGCCAGTACCGCTGAAGGTCGGGGTGGCGTCGTTGGTGCTGGCTCCATCGGCTACCACGCCAATCACGGGCAGCAGGTCATCGGAGATCACCAGTGTCGGCAGCTCGACATTGCCGGTGAACACGCTGAAGGTCGTACTGACAGGCATGCTGATGTTGCCTGCCATATCGGTCTGCGTGGCGACCACCGTGTAGTCGCCGTCGGCCACCGCCAGGGGCGCCGTATAGCTCCAGGTGCCATCGCTATCGACCAGTACGCTTACTGCGGCGGCGCCGTTGATCACCAGGCTGATGGTGGCACCCGCCGCCCCCGTGCCCTGATAAGTTGGAGTCTGGTCATCGGTCACCCCGCCGTTGTCGGCAACGTCGCCGGTTACGCTGCCGACATCATCGATGACCTGCAGGGTTGGCGCATTGGGAAGTTCGATGCTCACCACGTAGTTGTGCTGGGCCAGGATGGTGCCGACGTTGCCTGCTGCATCGCTCGCGGCCAGGCTCGCATAGACCGAATTGGCGGACGCCAACACATCGCCCGCGACATCCACCTGCCATACACCGGTCGCACCGGTGCCTGCAACCACGCTCGCGGTGTAACTCTGGCTGCCAATGGTCACGGTGACCACGTCACCCAGGGTGAAATCGCCGCTGACCGTGCCGGAAATGGCGTGCAACACGGCAGCGGAGCTTTCCGCCAGGTTGACCTGATCGTCTCCCGCGACGGTATTGATCGCCAGGCTGGTGCTGGACGCATCCGGCACGGCCGTGTCGATGCTGTAGGCACGCTGCGCCTGGGCACTGCCGGGGTTGCCCGCGCTGTCAGTCGACACGATCGAGGCCGAGGCCGTGTAGGCACCGTCGGTCCCCAACGCCGAACCCGGGACCTGAACGCTCCAGATACCAGCCGCATCGACGCCAGTGGTGTAGGCCGTACCATTGATGGTCAGAGTCACCACGTCGCCTGCGCTGAACGTCCCGGTGGCCACGCCACTGAAGGTGACGCCAGCCAGGGCTTCCGCGTTGTTGATGATGTTGTCGCCCGCAATGGCATCGATCGACAGGGCGGTGGTCACACCATCGGTCTGTACGGCGTAATGGTGCGACGCGGTGACCGTACCCTGATTACCGGCGTTGTCATGAGCGACCAGGGAAGCATCGATGACGCGATCGGCATCGGCAGCCAGGTCGCTGCCGGCTACGTTGGCGACTGCCCAGATTCCGCCAGCCCCCACGCTGCCGCTGTATTGAACGCCGTTGATGGTCAGGGTGATGACGTCACCCACCTGATAATCACCGGTCACGCTGCCACTCAGCGTCAGCGTGGTCTCGGCCTCGGTCGCGTTGACGATATTGTCGTCGGTGACCGCATCGAAGCTGATGGTGGTGGAGGTATTGCTCGGCACCTCGGTGTCGACCACATAGCCACGGGTGGCCGTGACGGTCACTTCGTTGCCGGCGGCGTTGCTGGCCAGCAGGCTGGCGTCAATGCTCGAAGCGGCAGCCAGCACATCGCCGGCAACGCTCGCACTCCACAGGCCACCCGCGGCCACTGTCGTCGTGGTGATGAAGCTGCCGATGGTCAGGGTTACCACGTCGCCGACGCTGAACTCCCCCGTCACGGTGCCGCTGATGACTTCCGTGTTGCTCGCCGAAGCCTCGCTGGCATTGACGATATCGTCACCCGCCACGATGTCGATCGACAGAGCGGTTCCCGAAGGCGCATTGAGGTTGACCAGATAAGGGCGACTCGCCGTTACGGTGCCCGAGTTACCGGCAGCATCGTGGGCCAGAACACTCACTTGCACGCTCTGACCGCCATTACCACCCAGCGCACCTGCCGCTACCTCGACACTCCAGGTACCGTCTGCTGCAGCCAATCCGGTGTAGGTACCACCCGTAGCGATCAAGGTGACTACATCGCCAACGCTGTAATCGCCGCTGACAGACCCGGTAATCGTTACCGCCCCGCTCGACTCAACGGCGTTGACGATGTCGTCACCGGTGATGGCATCGATGGTTACTTGCGTGGTGGCGGACGACGGTGCAGCGGTATCGATACTGTAAGCACGCAGCGCCTGGGCATTGCCCAGATTGCCTGCGCCGTCGCTCGAAACGATGGAAGCTGTGGCGGTATAGGCGCCGTCGGCCCCCAGCGCCGAGCCTGCGACTTCGACACTCCAGGTGCCGCTGACATCGACACCCGTGGTGTAGGTGGTGCCGTTGACGATCAGGGTCACCACGTCACCCGCGGTGAACGTCCCGCTGGCGGCACCACTGAAGATGACACCCGCCTGGGCTTCAGCATCGTTGATGACGTTGTCGCCAGCGATGGCATCGATCGACAGCTCGGTGATCACCTGCTCGGTTTGTACGGCGTAGCCGTGCGCTGCGGTGATGATCCCTGCGTTGCCAGCATCGTCATGAGCCACCAGGGAAGCGTCGATGACGCGATCGGCATCGGCGGCCAGATCGCTGCCGGCCACGTTGCCCACCGTCCAGACACCGCCGGCCGCTACGCTGCCGCTGTACTGCACGTCGTTGATGGTCAGGGTGATGATGTCACCCACCTGATAATCACCGGTTACGTTGCCAGTCAGCGTCAGCGTGGTCTCGGCCTCGGTCGCATTGACGATATTGTCGTCGGTAACGGAGTCGAAACTGATGGTGGTCGAGCTACTGTCAGGAACCTCGACGTCGACCGCATAGGCACGGCTGGCCGTCACGGTGCCGGAATTACCAACGCTGTCGTGGGCCAGGATGCTCACCTGCGCGACATGGTTACCATTGCCACCCAGGCCGCCTGCCGGTACCTCGACGCTCCAGGTACCGTCTGCTGCAGCCAATCCGGTGTAGGTACCACCCGTAGCGATCAAGGTGACTACATCGCCAACGCTGTAATCACCCGTGATGGTGCCGGTAACCGTCACCACCCCGCCCGACTCGGCGGCATTGACGATGTCGTCACCGGTGAGCGCGTCGATGGTCACCTGAGTGGTCGAGGCCGATGGGCCGACGGTATCCACCGTCAGCTCGAAGCTGTTGGAAATCTCGCCCAGATTGCCCGACGCATCCACCACCCGAACGGTGTAGAGATAGGTCGCATCCGCCAGACTGGCATCGGTGAACGTCCAAGTGGTTCCGGTAACCGTTGCCTGACCAGCCAGGGTACCGTCGCGGTAGACGTTGACGCGTTCACCCGCGACCAGCTCCGCGCTCAGCGAACCATTGAGCGTCGGTGTGGTGTCATCGGTACTGCTGCCTGAAGGCAGCTCAGCATTCTGAACAGAGCCGACATCATCGGCGAAATTGACGATGATGGCCGTGGTGGTCGGAGCGATGACGTCCACATAGGGCGCGGTCGTTGCCGAGCTGACATTGCCAGCAGCATCCGTCGCTGTCGCAACCACATCACCGGTTGGCTGATCAGCCGGTGACTGAACCGTATAAGCGCCGTTGGCATCCGCCTGAACCTGGCTGGACGTGCCATCCGGGTAAGTCACGGTAACGGTGCTGCCCGCCTCGGCGAGCCCGGTCACGGTGAGACTGCCGTCCGCGTTGACGCCCAGATTCACGCTGGGCGCTGCTGGCGGCGTGGTGTCTGCCTCCTCTGCCTGCGACCGGCTACTGCCATCACCGCGATTGTTGGCTACTGCGATGCCGGCAAGCGCGACGCCGCCCAGCACCCAGGCCACCGTCGAGAGGTCGAAGCTTTCGTTGCCGAGCAGTGGCTCTATGGAATCAATAGGCGTGTATTGCCCGAGCAACTGCATGTCGTCCGCGAACTCGGCGTGCCAGAGCTGCTGACCATCGTCGATGACCAGATCATTCTGCGGGGCTCCCTGCACAGGGAAGAAACCCTGCACCTTGAGCACGACGCCCGATGTCAGGGTGACGACCAGCGTGCCACCCTGACGCTCGATACTCTGCATGTCGGAACGTTTGGTCGCCAATTGGACGACCGAGGGGGCTTGTAGCGCCACCTCATGACTGGCCGTTGAAACTTTCTCGTGGGTCGACTTGTTGACCACAGTGATCAGGTTTTGCATTGCAGCCTCGGCATTTTTTCGGGCAGACGCATGGCCCAGTGCGCGAGACGGTAACAACGCCCCCCTGATCGAAAGCGAAGTCGTGACAATTGTTCACAAGTGTTCACTGAGCGGATGGCAAAGGCCTGCTGAGCGGCACCCCAGTGCAGATCCCGAGGCTTGGAAAAATCCCCATGCAGGCTCTCCACCTGCTCGAGCCACCGCGTTACGTGAGGGTAAGGGCAGAGGTCCTCACCACCTCCAGCACCAGCACCACGCAAGCGGGAGATCGCACAATCGGCAATCGGGGACCTCCAGATCGACTGCCGGCCGCCCAGACAACGATGATCAGCCCAGCAACCCCTTGAAGAAACGCGAGGCGTTTTCGTCGAGGGTGGCGATGTCGTAGCCGCCTTCCTGCACCACCACGCAAGGCAAGCCGAGGGCACGGATGCGACGACCCAGTTCCTCGAAGCCGGCATGGCTTACCGAGACCTTCGACTGCGGGTCGTTCTCGTAGATGTCGAAGCCAAGCGACAGCACCAGCACCTGCGGGGCGAAGTCGCGAAGGGCCCGCTCGGCCTGGCCGAGGTAGGCGAAGAAATCCGCCTCGGACGCGCCATGGGGCATCGGCAGGTTGAGGTTGTAGCCTTCGCCTCGGCCGCTGCCTGTTTCGTCATCGAAGCCTGCCACCACCGGGTAGAAGTTGGTCGGGTCGCCGTGGATGGAGATGTATTGCACCTCGTCACGCTCGTAGAAGATCTCCTGGATACCCTGGCCGTGGTGCATGTCGGTATCGAGGATGGTCACCCTGTCGAAACGAGCCCTGAGCACTTCGGCGGCGATGGCGGCGTTGTTGAGGAAGCAGAAGCCCCCGGCTCCTTCGGCACGGGCATGGTGGCCCGGCGGCCGGCACAGGGCGTAGGCCTGGGGTTCGCCATCGCGCACCGCCGCAGCGGCAGCGACTGCCGCCTGCGCCGACCAGTAGGCGGCCTGCCAGGTATGCTCACCGATAGGGCAACTGCCGTCGGCCAGGTAGCGTGCGGTCTTGCCAAGGATGCCGCGCAGCGGATTGTTCTCGCGGATGAAGATGTTCGACATCACCTCGTCGCCCCAGTCTTCGTCCACTTCGTGCCACTGCGTGTAGGCGTCTCGCAGGTACTCCAGATAAGCGGTGCTGTGCACGGCACTCAGCGGCGCGAGGCCGTGATCCTCGGGTTCGATCAGCGCGAAGCCCAGCTGGCGCGCCATGGCCAGCAGCGGGTCGATACGCGCCGGCACTTCCTGGGGCTCGCGCATCTGCCCGCGGGACAGGTAGGAGCGTGGATGATGCAGACGTTGGTGTGGATGGAAGAAAGTCTTCATGGCGATTCTCGTCAAAAGCGTTGGTCTCGCGGTGCCGGCGGCCAGCGCCGAGGCTGACGGCCAGCAGCGCCTGTCATTTCAGTAGCCCAGTTCAGCGTCGACCTGATTGTTCAAAGGCAGGCCCGCATTCAGGCGTTCGAGGTTGTCGGCGATCTGGCTGGCGATGCAGGCATCGGAGGCGGCCGAGGCCATGTGCGGCGTCACCCACACACCCGGTGCTTGCCACAGTGGCGACGACCTGTGCAGTGGCTCCTCGGCGAACACATCCAACAGCGCGCCGCGCAGTTGACCGCTGGCCAGCGCTTCGAGCAGATGGCTCTCTTCGACGTGCTCGCCGCGGCCGCAGTTGATCAGTGCAGCCCCTTCGGCCATACGTGCGAACACCACGTGGTCGAGCAGACCGCGGGTCGCGGGGGTCAGCGGGAGCAGATTGACCAGCAGGTCGAGGCCGTCGAGAAACTCGGGCAGCGACGCATCACCGGCGAAGGTGGCGACGGCTGGGAGCTCGCGCGCGGTGCGAGCCCAGCCGCGAACGGTGTAGCCAGCCTGCGCCAGCCGCGAGGCCACCGGCGTACCGATGGAGCCCAGGCCCATGACGCCAACCTTGAAGTCACGCGCGGTACGTTGCACCGGCCGCAGCCACTTCTGGCTCTGGCGACCATTGAGCACCTGGTCGAAGCCGCGGTGAAAATGCAGCACGCCCCAATGCACGTATTCGGCCATGCCCTGGCTATGGTCCGGGTCCACCACGCGGCAGACGGGAATCGAACCTGGCCGCGAAGGGTCATGCTCCAGATGATCCACGCCGGAACCGATCGAATGGATCAGCCGCAGCGCCGGCAGCCTGCCCAGGCTTCCGGCTGCGGGATACCAGCACACCGCGACCTCGGCCTGCTCGGCGCCCTCCTCGCCTGGGCGCAACACCTGCAGATGCGGGGCATTTCGGGTGAACAGACCGGCCAGCCAGTCTTCCAGTTTCGGCTCTCTGCAGAGCAATACGATGCGCGCCATGAGCCTAGCTGCACCAATCGTTGCGCTGGTCATCGATCAGGCTCAGGGCGGCCTGCCAGGCCAGGTCGATGATGCCTTCGATGCCATCGCGGGAGAACTGCGCCGCGGTATGCCGACAGACCTCCTCGCTGGGGATGTTCAGCGCCACGCCTGCCGCCATCGCCTGAATCTGCGCCTGGCAGGCGCGCTCGAGAAAATAGATCTCGTGGAAGGCATGCGCCACGCTCTGACCACCGGCCAGCAAGCCGTGGTTACGCAGGATCATCGCGTTATGCGTACCCAGGTCCGCCACCAGACGAGCCCGTTCTTCCAACGACAACGCGATGCCTTCATAGGTGTGGTACGCCAGGTTGCCGTAGAACTTCAGGGCGTGCTGAGTGAGCGGCAACAGGCCGTCACGCTGAGCGGCCACGGCCATTCCGGCGGCGGTGTGAGTGTGCACGATGCACTGCATGTCCGGCCGTGCAGCGTGGATCGCCGAATGGATGACAAAGCCGGCCGCGTTGACCCGGCCCTGGCCGTCCAGACGATCCACGACATTGCCGTGCAGGTCGATCAATACCAGGTCGCTGGCGCGCATCTTCTCGAAGGCAACGCCGTAGCGGTTGATCAAAAAGTGATGCTCGGGGCCTGGCACGCGCAGGGTGATGTGCGTGTCGATCAGGTCGGTCATGCGGTAGTAGGCGACCAGCCGGTACAGCGCGGCCAGGTCGCAACGGGCCTGCCATTCGACCTCGGTGAGGGTATCGGGTTTGCTCATGGGGTAACGGCCTCAGGGTTGGACAGGCTGACGGTTTGCCGCTCGCTGGCGCGCAGGTGGGCCAGGCCGATGACGCCAACCAGCGACATCAGCGCCAGGACGCTGAAGAACAGCGCCAGCGGCCACCACTGCCCGGCGTACTGGCCGGCCAGGTAGGTGCCGATCAGCGGCGTCAAACCACCGGTCAGGCCACTGCCTAGCTGATAGGCGATGGAAATGCCCGAGTAGCGCACCTGCGCTGAAAAGGCCTCGGCCATGTAGCCGGCGATCGCCGAATACAGCGCCGCCAGCAGCAATACGGCCAGGGCGATGCCTGCCGTCATGTAGATCAGGTTGCCGGTCTGCACCAGCAGGAACATCGGGTACGGCACCAGCATGCACAGCCCCGCCACCCACTTGAGGAAGCGCCCTTCACCGAAGCGCTCGGCGAGCAGCGCCGAGCACGGCTGAGAGAGAAACTGCAGGATGGTCACCAGGAACAGACAGTCGAGAATGGTCGACTTGGATATGCCCTGGTACTGCGTCACGTAGGTGATCATGAAGGTGTTGGTGAAGAAGAACCCACCGGAACCGATGGTCACCGCCAAGGCGGCGAACAGAATCTGCCGCCAGCTATGGCGGATGACATCCTTGACCGGGCTCTTGGAGGTCTGCTTCTGCTCCTTGACCTTGGCGAACTCCGGCGACTCGGGAACACCGAAGCGGATGAACAGACCCACCATCATCAGCACGCCACTCAGCAGGAACGGCACGCGCCAGCCCCAGCTCATCAGCGCCTCCTGATCCATCTCGCTGATCGCGCGAAAGGCGATCAGCGCCAGCAGCAGGCCAGCCGGGCTACCCAGTTGCGCGAAGGAAGCGAAGAACACCTTGCGGCCCTTGGGCGCGTGTTCGCTGGCCATCAGCACCGCGCCGCCCCACTCGCCGCCCACCGAAATACCCTGCAGGAAGCGCAGCGCGACCAGACCGATCGGGCCCCAGATACCGGCCTGGGCGTAGGTTGGCAGCAAGCCGATGCAGGTGGTCGCCACGCCCATCAGCACCATGGTGAACAGCAGCATCTTCTTGCGCCCAAGACGATCCCCGAGATGACCGAATACCACCCCGGCGAACGGCCGCGCGATGAAACCGACAGCGAAGGTGGCGAAGGCCGCCATGGTGCTCAACACCGCGTTATCGCTGGGGAAGAACAGCTGCCCCAGCACCAGCGCGGCGGCGAAGGCATAGATATAGAAATCGTAGAACTCGATCGTGGTGCCAATGAAGGCGGCCGCCGCGGCACGGCGCGGCGTGGAGGTGGGTGTAGTCATCGCAAGCTCCCGGATTCGTTTTTATAGGCAGGAGAAAAAGCACATCCCAGGTACGGGATCGGTCGCACTCTGGCGGTGCATTGCTAGATCATGCCCCCACCCCTATGCTAAGCAAAGCTTCTAATATCAATACTCAAGTATAAGCACAGCGGATAATCGAACGCCCATGAACCCCGGCCACCGCAACCCCGAGGCCCGTCGTTTCCTCAACGACCGGCTGGACTGGAACCTGTTGCGCACCTTCCTGGTGATCGGCCAGGAAGGTAGCATCAGCCGCGCCGCAGCCCGCCTGCACCTGAGCCAGCCGGCCGTCAGCCAGGCCCTCAAACGCCTCGAGGAACAGCTGGAAAGCGCCCTGGTGATTCGCAGCGGCCCACGCATCGCGCTGTCCAAGGCCGGCGAAGAAGTCATGCAGATCGCCGCCGAACTCTACGGCACCGTCTCGCGCCTCGGCCCGGCGCTGGATGCCCCGGAGGAAACCGTCGCCGGCAAGATCCGCATGCTGATGATCAGCCGCATCCAGTCGAGCTTCTACGACGACTTCCTGGCCAATTTCCATGTCGACTACCCCAGGGTCGAGTTCGAATTCGACGTGCTGCGCAGCTCCGACGTGGTGAGCGCGCTGCTGCAGAAAACCGCCTCCTTCGGCCTGAGCCTGTGCCGAACGCCGCAGCCGCGCCTGGAACAACGCGTGATGCTCAAGCAGCGCTATGCGTTCTTCTGCGGCAGGCGCCACCCCCTGTTCGGGCGCAAGAACCTGAAACTCGGCGACCTGCAAAGCGAGAACTTCGTCAGCTTCACCAGCGACCAGATCGGCGGCAACCTCTCGCCACTGACCATCTTCAGGGACCAGCAGGGCTTCACCGGCCGCATCGTGGCCTCCTCGCCCAGCCTCGACGAAATACGCCGCCTGGTCGCCGCCGGCTATGGCATCGGCTGCCTGCCGGAACATATCGTCGCCAGGGACGTGCAAGCCGGCGAAGTCTGGCGCCTGCCGCCTGCCGAAGGGGTGATCGACGTGGACGTCTACCTGCTCTGGAACCGCGACCAGAAACGCACCCACGCCGAAGCGATCTTTCTCGAGCGCTTCGAGCAGGCATTGCGGGCGACGGAGTTGCAGGATCGGTTTTGAAAAGTCAGCTCGGAACAGCCGCTGCGCTGCAGCCGTTCAGGATCGTGGCGCTTCATGGAGAGGGAGCGAGTAGACCGACGATTTTCAGCGTCGTCCTGCACACGAGCCTCATGCGTGATGGGGCTGGTCCAGCCTGTCCCCCTGCTCCCGTGCCTGCCTGATGTCTCTCGAGGGTGGCGCCCCGAAACGCCGTGCATACTCGCGGCTGAATTGCGCGACGCTTTCGTAGCCGACCCTCAGCGCAGCGGTGTTCACATCGACCCTGTCGGTCAACATCAGGCTGCGCGCGGCTTGCAGCCGTAGAGATTTTTGATACTGAACCGGGCTGGTGCCTGTCAGCTTGCGAAAGTTGTGATGCAGCGTAGAGCTGGCCATTCCCGATCGCTCGGCGAGATCGGCCACGTGCAGCGGTTTGTCGTAGTGATGTTTAAGCCATTCAATGGCTCTGACGATGCCCTTGTCTCGATAACCGTCGCGAGTGACGCTGCGCAACCACTGCCCCGCGCCACTGAGCAGCAGCCGAACGCAGATCTCGCGCTTGACGAGATCCGACATCAAGCCGGCCTCGAGCGGCCGCTCGGTCAGTGTGCAGAGTCGCGAGAAGGCGTCGAGCATCTCACCCGACGCTGCGCCCGATGCAAACCCCCGCGCCTCGGAAGCCGCCTCCTGCCGTGGTGCCTCCAGGGTCTGGATTACCTCATTGAGCATGGAAAGATCGAGCTTCAACACAACGGACAGATAAGGTGTTCGCTCGCTGGCTGCAGTTACCCGAGCCAACGTCGGTATGTCCACCGAGGTAACGAAAAACACCCCCTGACTGAACTCACAGGCCTCCTCACCGAACGTGATCTCCTTCGCGCCCTGCAGGATGATGGCCACGCAGGGCTCGTAAATGCAGTAAGTGGGCGTACCGAGTTCGGCCATTCGATAAAAGGTCAGGCCTGGAATCGATGTCGTGCAAACCTCGTTCAAGCCAATCTGCCGGGTGACTTTATCGATAAGCCCCCGCAGTGCCTGGACGCGTTCGTTGGGCTGAGCGGAATCGCTCGAGGTAGGGGAATGCACGTGCCCGAAACCGAACTGCGAGAAGGAACCGCTCGTCATCACATGCGCCCCTGTTAACGGATTGTTCGAGTCTGCTGAGAGTGCGTGGCCAGCACAAGCATATCGGCAGGATTGTGCAAAAGATGAGGCGCATTAGGGTCACCCGAGCACCCCTCGTTGCTCTAATTTCTAGCACCAATACCGGCTTCGATAAATCCGTGGACACTCAGTCGCGAAAGGAAATTTGGATGGACAGACGAGATTTTCTTACCTATTCGGCGGCTGGCGCCGTTGCGGCTGCTCTGCTGCCGGCCTCGAGCGTCGCGAGCTCGGCGGTTCCAGCAACCGTGCCCACCTCCCTGACCGAGCGCGGAAGCGTGATGCGCACGCAGGGGCAGCTCGTGCGTGCTGACCTGCCCGTCAATTCGCCTTCGCACACGATGAGATACATGACGTCTCAGCGCTTTGGTATGGGCGGGACGCAGATCGGCAATATCTTCGCGCCGATCAGCGACGAGCAGGCGGACGCAGTTCTGCAGGCGGCCTGGGGCGCTGGCGTCAGGCTCTACGATACCTCGCCCTTCTACGGGTTTGGCTTGAGCGAATACCGCCTGGGCCGCTTTCTGCGTGGCAAGTCGCCAGACGACTACGTGGTGTCCACCAAGGTCGGTCGCGTGCTCACGGCGGCGGGTGGTCAGCGGGCGGATCATGCCATCTGGAAGTCGCCCGCGCCGTTCAACTACCGCTACGACTACACCGCAGCAGGTACACGACGCTCCGTGGAGGACAGCTTGCAGCGCTTGGGGTTGCCCCGTATCGACATCGTCTTCATTCATGACGTGTCACCCGATAACACCGAGCTGGAGGGCGGCTGGGAAGCGGCGTATCGAATCGCCCGCACGGGCGCGATGGTCGAGCTTGAAAAGATGCGTGACGAGGGCCTCATCAAGGCATGGGGCTTCGGCGTCAATACACCCAACGCCGTGGTACAGGCAATGACCAGCGATGACCCGACACCGGACATCGTATTGCTTGCCTGCCAGTATTCACTCCTGGACCACGGCGATGCACTGCGAAACACCTTTCCGGCATTGCAAAGCAAAGGCACCAGCGTCATGGTGGGAACACCGCTGAATGATGGGTTTCTGGGCGGTCGCAGCCGCTACAACTTCAGCCAGGATCTGCCTGCCGGGGCGGTGGAAAAACGCGCGCGGATCATGGCGGTTGCCAGCCGACATGGCATTGATATCCATACCGCCGCCCTACAGTTCGCAGCGGCGCACCCGCAAGTGTCCGCGATCATTCCCGGTGCACGCTCGCCGGGGCAGATAGTTTCCAATGTCCAGGCGATGAAGGTCGGTATTCCCGCAGCCTTCTGGGACGAGCTGAAGAGCCAGAGCTTGATCGATGCTCAAGCACCGGTAACGTCCTGATTGGCGTTATTGGCGAGCTGCTGGCGTCACGCATTCGAAGACGCTCATCAGAGAGGCATCGCGAGCGAATCGACGCGTTGTCATCTGCTGGGCACCGTGCGAAGGAGATGCGAGCGGAACCACACCTGAAAGTGCCCGCCATCGCCAACCAGGTGAATTGGAGGGCATTTCGAGGATCGACGCAAAGCGGTAATCCGCGGGAGGCACGGTCGCGGCACGACCTACTTACTGGCTATCGGAGATCTTCTGAGCGAAGTTCACATCGAAGTAATCTCGCCACGCAATGATCTGATCGCCTGCAAGCTCAACTATGCCCATCACCTTCGCGGCCATCAGCGCACTCGAACCGCCGGCCCGCAAAAGCCAGACATCACACGCAGCACCTCTCGGACCACCGCTGCAAGCAGTGATGTGCCGGGAGCGGCCAGCCTTGCGCTATGCCAATCGACTGAGTCGACTCGAGGTGGGCAGCCGGCTCGAGGACCGGCGCCCACATGCAGCCATGGCGCGACGTGCACCAGTGTGCCGATGGTCAGAAGAAGTACCTGACCGACGCACCCAACGTTGTAGAAGGCTGCGGGACGATCACCAATCCACTGGTGGTGCCATAGGCGACTTCGGTGCCGTAACGGTGGGGCTGGAAAGTCCCGTACACGCTGAACTGGTAGTCGCTGTAGTCATAGGACGCGCGCAGGTCATACCGGGTATAGACGGGCATTTCCTTCTTCTCGCTCCCCACGTAGTAAGGGATGCCGGTGAGGTGGTACGCATCGGCATTGAGCGTCAACTGCCCCGCCATGAAAGCATCTCGATACTGAACCCCCGCCTTGTAGGTGTGTTCAGGCACCACGAGCCGGTCACCGGTGCCACTGGGTGGGTTGTCTATCACCGCATCGATGATCCGGCCATAACTCGCGTAGGTGCTGACTGTGGAGGTGGCCTGGTAGTTGAAGCTGGTTTCCACGCCTTTGCGCGTGGTGTCGCTGACCTGCTCGAAGACTCCCGGCGAGGTTTGCAAGGTCTCGCTGTCGTTCTGAATGTAATAGAACTCGGTGGTGCTGGAGAAACGCTCGGTCGGACGCACGGTGAAGCCGATGTCATAGGACGTCACCTTGCTGGGTCGCACGCTGCCATTGATTCGGCCACCCGTGTCGCTGGGCGGCAGAGCGCCGCTGCTGCCGGAGCTGATGTACTCCGCAGCTGGCGAGCGGAAGCCCTGCGAAGCATTGGTGAACACTTCGAACTGCTCGGTCGGCGTCCACACCAGCCCCAGCTTCGGTGTGGTCACCGAACTGTGATAACCGGTATCGGCGTTGCGGAACTTGAGGTTTTCGATGTCGTAATCGAAGCGGTCATAGCGAATACCGCCTAACACCTTCAGGGAATCGAGCGGCTTGTACTGTCCTTGGGCAAACACGCCGTAAGTGATCAGATCCTGATCGAAGTCGAAGTAGAAATTGGGGGTGGGCTCGAAGTTGCGGTACTGCTGACGGTAGGCATCACCCTTGTCTCGGCGCACGTCGGCGCCGACCATCAGCGATGCCGAGTCTTCGTAGACGAAGTTGTAGGCCAGGCGACCACCGTAGATGTCACGATCATCCTTGCCGTAATTGTGGGTGTTGGTGCCATTGGAAATGCCGCGCACACGCTTGAAATCCTCGAAGTACGCCGTGTAGTAAAGCCCCTCTTCTCCCTCAGCAGGTGCGCGATTGAAGACGTAGGTGTTTCGGTTGGCGTTGCCGAACCCATACAGGTTATCGGTATCACGGCGGCTGATCGTTCCGGCCTTGAGCGCGGGTAAATTGAGGTAGCCATCGTTCTTGAAATCCGACTCGTAGTGGCTGAAGCGCGCCGAATACTTCGCATCGCCAAAGACCTTGGAAAGCTTCCAGAAGTAGTTGTCGCGGTTGGTCTCAGCGGCCTTGCGATAACCATTGGTCTTGTAGATATCCGCCACGAACAACGATTGGAAACCTTCATGCTCGCCGCCCAGCACCAGGTTGGTTCGGCGACCATCGAAGCTGGCGATGTCCACACCAATGCTCGACGCCACGTCCCCCCCATCGAGCGTTTCGATATTCACCGCACCTGCACGGTTCTGGTCGCCATACAGCGCCGATACCGGGCCCTTGATAACATCGACGCGCTTGATCATCTGAGGTGTCAGCCATTCGAGGAAAACCGGGCCGTGACCGGCACCACCCTGGCTGGACGGAATGTTCTGCGGTACGCCGTCGACGTACACCGCCACGTCGGCGCCATGGGTACCGTTGGTGGTGAAGCCGCGCATACGGAAGCCATTGCCGGTGTCGCCCTGGTCGATGTTGTTGGCTACCACCCCCGGCACACGGCGGTAGATGTTGGAGATATCGCGGTCGACATTGAGCGTGCGAATGTCCTCATCCGTGATCGTGGTGACCGCAGCCGGAAGGCTTTGCGATGCGTTGCTTACCCTGCCACGCGCCAGTGGTCTGGCACGATCCAGATTACCGCCCTCCCCTACGACTTCGATTGCACCTAGCTCGGTGACCCCATCGGCTTCACCTTCCGCTGCAACCGATGCGCACGACACCACGCAGACCAGTGCTGCACCACTAAAAACCCAAACGTTGCTGCGATTCGCAGATGCGTACATGAAGCAGAATTCCCTGATTGTGTATGGCCATGACATAAGCTAAAAACGTTATACCATAACATTTAATATTCCTTTCACAGGGTCTGCGCCCCAGGCGTCGGCATCCTGACGAATGGCCACGTTTTCACGCTAAAAACCTCTGGTTCGCTCTGTCCACGGCCCCGCGACCAGTGGAGCCGCTCGGCCAGGCCCTCCAGCGCAACGCATAACGCCACCCGACCCATTTCCCATCCTGCAGGTCTCAACCTCATACAGAAACCTTCACGGAGCGGCTGATGAGTGCATTCGATTGGCAGCGCATGCTGCTGGGTGATTTCCCCTATCTGTTTCTGGGGGAAGTGGCCTTCCGCGCGCTGTTCGCTTTCGTGGTGGTTTTTCTGTTCTTGAAGGTCAGTGGCCGGCGCGGCATTCGGCAGCTTTCGCTGTTCGAGCTGGTGGTGATCCTGACGCTGGGCTCGGCCGCGGGCGACGTGTCGTTCTACGACGACGTGCCCCTGCTGCCGGTGGCGATGGTCTTCGTCACCTTGCTGCTGCTCTACCGCGTCACCGTGTTGGTGATGAGCCATAGCGAGCGGTTCTCGGACTGGATGGAAGGCAAACCGGTAACGATCATCCAGGGCGGGCTGTACGAGCTCAACAGCCTGGATCACCTGAACATATCCCCCGAAGAGTTTTTCATGGAGCTTCGCCAGCAAGGCGTCGAGCACCTCGGCCAGGTTCGCCTTGGCATTCTGGAGACCGACGGCGATGTCAGCCTGTATTTCTACCCACCCGAGGCCATCAAGCCAGGACTGTCGGTGCTGCCACCCGAGCACCGCCCCGAGTACGAGCAGGTGCCGCGTGATGACGTCTATGCCTGTGTCCGCTGCGGCCATGCGCAACGCATCGAAAACCAGCAGCAGGCAACCTGCCCGCGCTGCGAGCACCGCATCTGGTCCCTCGCGCTGCGCCATCAACGCTTGCGCTGATCAACACCCTCGAGGGCCCTGCTCATGCAAAGGAAAGCGAGCGCACTGGTGAGGCCGCAAGGTTGCCATCGCCAAACCTGCGAGCTAGAGTGCGCCGGTCACGGTCTATCCCGCGACCGGGCGTCAGAACCCGAGAAATCAGGAACGCACTAGCGCTATAGCCTAGTGGGCATGTACATGCTCGCTTGCGTCTTTATGGCAGGCCGTGCGGGGCAGGCTTCGGCCTGGCCGGTTCCCCTGGTTTCCGGTTTCTGACCCCCGTACGGTCTGCCACCCAAATCGAGTCAGAACGATCGGTGGCAGCTCCTTAAGCAAACCAGGGAGCATAAGGAAAATGCGCCATCCAGCTTTTACGCCAGGGCACCACCCTACCTGCACACTGACACCCTTCGCCTCCAGCCAGGAGGTGCGCCATGGCTGAACCACGCAGCCCGGTCGTTCGTTTCCCCAGACGGCAAAGCCCCATTCCGAAAACCTGCCCACCACCCCCTCGCGATACCCAGGGTGACGCCGAACTGCGTGCCAGCTTGCTGGCCGACATATTCGACGAACTGATCCGCAAGAAAGGCGAACACCCCGAAGGCCTGCTAGTGCACGCCGCAGCGCTATTCGCAAAGGACCTGCTCGAAGAAATGGTGGTGCTCTATCGCCAGGCGCTGTGCGAGGCGCAGGGAGGCAGTGGGCATGTTTAGAGGCAATGTCGCGCCCCTCCCCATCCACGGTAATCGCCACGGCATTCGGACCATGCCCCACTTCCGTCGGCGAATACGTTTGTACGGTTCGGCTAGGTCATCGTGCTAAAGCCCCGAAACCTTCACCAACAGGCATCACAGTCATCACCGGCGGTTATGTCAGTGGCCCTATCGTCAGCAGGGAGGTTTAGGCGGACGTAGTATCAACTAGCTGCATACCTTGTTCTGTATAGCGTTCACCCTGAACAGGGTGCCTTTCGAGAATGCTGCCGATTTCCAGCATCTCTGCTTCGCTGAGATGTACCTGGGTCGCCCCTACGTTCTCCTGCAAACGATGCAGTTTAGTCGTTCCAGGAATAGGCACAATCGACGGTTGCTGAGCGAGAAGCCATGCCAGTGCCACTTGAGCGGGTGTTGCCTTCTTTCGCTGCGCAATGACGCTAATTGCTTCAGCGATCTGTTGATTGGCAAGACGTGCATCACCCTGAAAACGTGGCAGCGTATTGCGGATGTCGCCACTTCCAAATTGAGTCTCCGCGGTGATCTTCGCGCTGAGAAATCCTTTGCCCAAAGGGCTGAAAGGTACGAATCCTATTCCCAGCTCAATTAGCGTCGGAAGGATCACTGCCTCTGGGTCTCTGGTGAACATGGAGTACTCGCTTTGGAGTGCTGCCACAGGTTGCACCGCGTGCGCACGGCGGATCGTCGCGCTCCCGGCTTCGGATAGCCCGAAATGGCCAACCTTGCCCTCTTCGATCAGGTCTCTGACTGCGCCAGCCACCTCTTCGATTGGAACCTGCGGATCAACCCTGTGTTGGTAGAACAGATCAATACGATCTGTCCGAAGACGCTTCAGCGATTGCTCGGCGACTAGACGGATGCGTTCAGGGCGGCTGTCCAGCTCACCGGTAGCAGCATTGCCATCCTTCCAGCCGAACTTGGTTGCCAACACGACCTTGTCACGAAATGGAGCAACGGCTTTTCCGAGCCACTCCTCGTTTTCCGCGCCATAGGCTTCTGCAGTATCAAAGAACGTGACGCCAAGATCATGCGCCGAACGAATGAGCTTGATGGAGTCATTCTTCGCGGTCGCAGGGCCGTATCCAAAGGTCAGGCCCATGCAACCCAAGCCGATTTCCGAGACGTCGAGTTTGTCGATACCTAGAGCTCGCTTTTTCATAATCTGTCTCTATTACTAGTTACAACAGTCGCTTTAGGCGATCAGTACACCCCGGTCTGATCCCAGAACTCACAGTGGTGCGTGTCTGCGAAGCGGCCGGATACCACCTTGGCAGTAGGCAGTGCAAAGGTCATGACGTTGTCCTGCCTGGGATCGAAGCGTGGCCAGTCGCTCTGCTTGCCAGCAAGCGCAGCGACGTTTGAGAAGTGAGCGACCATCTGGTCGGAGAGCTTCTCCTGCAAGGGATTGAGCTTGACCTGCACGTCACCGCCACCGCGAAAACCGGGGAATAGGTAAGGCAGCTCGTAGGTATGGGCTGCAAGCATCGGGAACGAGGTAGGCCCGACATATGACGGCGCGGTTCGATCACCAAACTCATAGGCGTATACGGGGATCTTGTCTGCCAGAACTCGACTCATCTCAAGGCCGGTGCAAGCGAACATGCTGTCAGTGGCAGCTGCGGCGAACGCCTCACTTGGGCTGTCATAATTTTCGAAGGGATACTCGAGCATGACCTTTGGTGCCAGCGCCTTCCCATACATGCGCTCGACCTCTACGGGGTAGTCCGCCTCCTTCATAACCTTGCCGGTCATCAGCTCTGGCAGTGCGACGAAAAATCGCCCCTCATCGCGGGTGCTCCCGTTGACCAACGTGGCACGGTTGATTTTCCCTGTACGGTAGGCATCGGATGGATGCATCGGCAGCGACTTCCCATCAACGATGAATTCGTTGAGCGCGAATGGAGCCTGAATGTCGAGGATTCGCTTGCTCGGTAACGCGCGCAGGCAATTGGCTCCACCGGTGTCGCAACCGGCCTCTTTCGCAAAGGCTGCGCCGACTTCTCGCGCAACCGCCAACGGCCGCGGGGCACCGAACGCCGGATGCCGGGTCATTACACCGCCGCCGCTCATCGCAATCGCGTGTTGAAACAGCCCGGCCGACTGCGGGGAGGCCATATGCACCATTACGCTATTGCCGCCAGATGACTCACCAGCAATCGTTACGTTGGAAGGATCTCCGCCAAAGGCTGCAATATTGCTTTGCACCCACTGCAGGGCAGCTTGCTGATCCATCAGACCGTAATTGCCGAAGTCATGCCCTTCACTATCGAGTGCAGGGTGTGCGAGGAAGCCGAATACACCCAAGCGGTAGTTGAGCGTTACCACCACCGCGTTACCCTGCTTGGCAAGTTTGCTCGGGTCGTAATCGCCGCCTTGGCCGACTTGAAGAGCACCGCCATGTATCCAAACGAAAACAGGCAGTTTCTGGCCATCGTTGCTGGTATTCGCATCTCGATAGACGTTGAGATAAAGGCAATCCTCACTTCCACCCGCTTTGGCGAAAACGCCCAAGTCCGCATTCTGCACGCAGCTGCTTGCCAATGCGTTAGCCTTGATGGGAGCCGTCCAGTGTTTGACAGGCTGCGGCGGCTGCCAGCGCAAATCCGCCACCGGTGGCTCGGCATATGGAATCCCTTGCCAGGACTCGATGCCCCCGGCTGCTGTTCCAATGATGGGGCCAGATGTTAAGTCGATAGCAAGACGCTCATCGGCTTGACTTGGAAGAGTGGCGCAAAGCCCTCCGACAAGCGCGAAGGTGGCCAAAAGGCAACGCCGCGAAATCAGGTTATGCATGTGAATCCTTGAGTATTTAAGGTATCGCCAGGTCGGGATCCAAGTACGATGGCGCTGGATTCACCGCCACAGCTGATAGAGGCCCAACCGTGGTTCGTACCAAGGTTGGGCCTTAACCGCTCGTTCTAATGAAGATTCGCGGCGAGATAGCAACCGCGGATCAACCCGCGGAATTATCTAGCGTTGCTGCTATGGCATCGCGAGTACGCTGCCCGTTGTCGGCGCCTACGCGCTCGGTCAATACCTGCGCCGCCTGACTCAGCTGACCTGTGGTAAGGCCAACATTCCGGCTGATGCGGATGTGGGATTGAAGCTGGGACTCCACGCCAGGAAGTGCAGATAAAAAGCTGACGGTTGCCAGTTCGCGGCTTTGCCAGTCCAGGTTGTCCCGCTCGAAGATGTCACCAAACAGGTGGGTCTTCAGGTAGGTATCAGCGGCAGGCGCAAACTCGAACAATGCCCCTTCTACCCGCTGGCCTACCAACTTGGTCTGGTTTGCAGTACCGGCTTCCAGCAACGCGTCACCGGTGGGGATCTCGCGACTTGGCTCACGCCCCGGGTTGTCCTTAATGCCACGCTCTTTGCGTGACTCCACAACCTCCATCAGCTTGCCCAACGCATTCAGACTGCGGGGAAATCCAGCGTAGGCGTATGACTGCACCAGTACTTCTTTGATATCGCTAACCGAGAGCCCATCGTCCAGCCCCTGGTTTAACGCTTCTTCCAACTTAGGGATGTTGCCTGCTGCCGCGAAGGCCGCGATGGGAATGATCGCCTGCTGCTGGGCGGAAAGTGTCTCGGAAGTGGATTGCGTGCTGCTTCGGGCGCGATCCGAGTTTGTTGCGGGAGCGGCTTGGCTGACGGCCGTGGCCAGGCTTAACAAGCCGCCAACAGCCAGCATGCAGATGCTGCTGCACTTAGTGAGCGTGGTATTGGTCATCGCTGACTTTCTCCATCCATTCGACATTTTTTCCATCCGCCTGCACACCGGTAACAGCCAAATGCGTCATGGCCGTTTTCGGTGAGGCTCCATGCCAGTGCTTCACGCCTGGTGGGCAATACACGACATCACCCGGGCGAATCTCCTGGATCGGCTTACCCCACTCCTGAGTGAGTCCGACACCCGAGACCACTGACAAACGCTGGCCAACGGGATGGGTATGCCAGGCAGAGCGAGATCCAGGCTCGAACGTCACCAGCGCTCCCGACACATTGATGCCGCCCTCGGCCGGCCAGATCATGTCGATACGAACCGGGCCGGTGAAATACTCCGCAGGCCCAACGATCGATGCTTCGCTGCCGGCTCTGACTATCTGCTGGCTCGAATCGCTTGCAGGTTCTTCACCCGCAGCGTTCGACGCGCCGACATGAAGCGCTGCAGCGCATAAGGCAAATCTTACTAAGGGGGTGGACATGACAACTCTCCTGTAAACATCGCCTAACCTGCTTGGAATGGGGCACCGTGATGCGTTCTGGTGCTTCGGCAAATGGCAGTCTGGCGGCGGCGGCAACCACTCCTAAAGAACCCTGGATACAACCTCTACCGCCAAGCGTAATGCTGCCTAATCACACTAGGGCTTAATGCACTTGCTGATAAGATGGTAAAAACGGAACGCACTAGTGCACTGAGCTCACCAATGGCAAAGCCCAATCTCAATGATTTGTTAGCGTTCGCGACTACGGCGCGGGAGCGGAGCTTCACAAGGGCAGCGGCGCAGCTGGGTATATCGCGCTCCGCCTTGAGCCACAAAATGCGCGCGCTGGAAGAACTGCTCGGCATGCAATTGCTGACACGCACCACGCGCAGCGTTTCGACCACTGAAGCGGGCGCGCGCTTATTGAGTGCTGTCGCGCCGAGAATCAGTGAGATTGAAGAGGAGCTCGCGAGCCTGACCGCTTTGCGCGAGAAGCCCGCCGGGATGGTGCGCATCACGGCAAATGACCATTCAATCCAAACCGTGCTGTGGCCCAGGCTGCTGCCGTTGCTGGAAGAATACCCGGACATCCAGATCGAGTTCAGCGCGGACTACGGCTTTACCGATATCGCGGCCCAACGTTTCAACGCCGGCGTCAGGCTTGGCGACAGCGTAGATAAAGACATGATCGCTACGCGCATCGCGCCGGACATGCGGATGGCAATAGGCGCGGCGCCTAAATACTTGGAGGGGAAACGTCCACCGGCCTCCCCCCATGAGCTGACCGAGTTCGATTGCATTAACCTGCGGCTGCCTACCTACGGCGGCCTCTATGCCTGGGAGTTTGAAAAAGATGGCAACGAGCTCAGTGTTCGCGTGGAAGGGCAGGTCATCTTCAATAACGCGTTTCTCATGATCAAAGCAGCTATTGATGGCCGGGGGCTGGTCTATGCGCCATTCGATATTCTGGAGCAGCATTTCAAGTCCGGGGAGCTAGAGCCGCTACTCGAAGACTGGTGCGCCACGTTCCCCGGCTACCACATTTACTACGCTAGCAGGCGACAGGTCTCGCCGGCACTCACTCTGGTAATCAACGCGCTGCGTTATCACCAAGCGCCGTGACTCGCGAATTAATCGCTCAAGCGCTGCATGTTGCTGCAACGATCACCTCTCAATCACAGCCTCGTGTTAGCACCAATGTCCTTCTGCAGCCGCTAATTTTCGTGGTATCGCAGGGCTGCGACAAGAAGCTGGAAAGCAGCTGTATTCTGCCTCCGGCTCGGGTAGTAGAGATGATACCCAGCAAATGATGGGCACCACTGCTGCAGAATCGGTAGCAGACTCCCCGCCTTGATCTGCGCCTCAACTTGCGATCTCAACAAGCAAGCCAAACCGAGCCCTGACATGGCGGCTTGAATTATCAACTCAGGCCTGTTCAACGACAGCTGGCCGGATACTCTGACCTTCAGCGGCTGACCGTCCCGCGCGAACTCCCACATTGATGCGCCGCCCAAGGTGGGCAGGCGACGATTGATGCATCGGTGGGACGAAAGCTCGAAAGGAGTTTCGGGCTTGGGGCATGTGGAGAAATAAGAAGGCGCACCCACCACCACCAACTGCTCCGGTGGGCCAATCGGAACGGCAACCATGTCCTTGTCCAGGTTGGCGCCAAGGCGAATACCGGCGTCGTAGCGCTCCGCGACTATGTCGACAAAACCATTGTCCACATCGAGCTCGATGTTGAGATCGGGGTAATCAGAAAGCAGCGTGTGTACAGCAGGCCAGACAATGGTCTCTGCAGCATGATCCGCGGAGGTGATCCTCACCGTACCTGCCGGCTGGTCAGCAGCCCCCGTCAACGCACCCAGTTGCCGATGTATATCCTCCAGCGCCGGACCAAGCGTTTCCAGCAGACGAGCGCCAGCTTCAGTGGGTGCAACACTGCGAGTGGTTCGGCTTAGCAGGCGGATGCCGAGTCTACCTTCGAGGCGACGGATTTTATGACTCAACGCGGACTGAGACGTCCCGAGGCGCCCAGCGGCCCGGGTAAAACTGTTCAATTGCGCCACCGCCACGAAGGCAGCCAGGCTGCCAAGTTCGTCCTGCATGATTAATGACTCCCCGTCATACCCCACCACTCAAACCGCGAGTCATCCACGGCCAGAACCGAAGAACGGATGATAGCTCCCAGCAAAAATTTATGACTTACCGTCATAAGTCCAAGTGTGTTCAAGCGGCTAATCACAGCGGCTCATGCGGGTTAGAGTCTTTGCTCACTATGTGCCAATGCCATGGCCTGCGGAGGATCGATCACGATGATGAGACGCTTTCTAAAATCACCCATTACGCTCCTCGCATCAGTCACCGTAATGGCGGGAGCTGCGGGAGCTCAGGACGGAACAAGAAACCCCGCTTCCGACGCGTTCATACTGATTCCCGAGAGCCCCTCCTCCGCTTATGTCGACGCCACGGCAACTCATGTTCCCATCGCCCCCAGTCTTCACGCTACCGACTCGGTATTTATCGACGTCGACAATGACGGGCATTTGGACGTGGTGGTTTCCGTCGAGTACGGGGTTAACAGGCTTTATTTGAACGATGGCACCGGGCGACTGACTTACGTGCCCGATGCCTTTGGGACAGAGCCTCATGACAACGAGCATGTGAGAGCTGCCGACTTCGACGGCGACGGCAATATGGATGTGGTTTTCGTCGCTGAATCCGATGAGGTACACCAACTGTTTCTGGGTGATGGCAAAGGTGGTTTTATAGATGCCAGCGAGCGTCTCCCGGCACATAGCCAAGGTAATGGATTGGCAGTCGGCGACGTAAACGGCGACGGATTGCCTGATATCGTGGTGGGCAGTACAGGCGAAACGGGGCACACGCCAGATGCGCAGATCATTCCGGCTAGCAACCTGCTCTTCCTCAACGATCCGAAGCGCCCAGGGCACTTCATCGACGCCACGAAAACACACCTCCCCGATAGCAATGATCAGACGGAAAGCATTGCACTTGCCGATATGACCGGCGACGGCCATCTGGACATGGTGATCGCGAGCCCGGCCCATCCAAACCGATTGCTGATCAACGATGGACAAGGCCGGTTCACCGACGCATCTGATCGGCTTGATCTGCAAGTGCCGATGGAAACCCGCGAAGTGCAGGTTTTCGATGCGAACGGAGATGGCCTCAATGACATTCTGTTCTTCAACATCACGAGCAATAACTTCGGCTGGGACAAAGATCCTCAGACACGGCTTCTGATCAATGACGGTAAAGGCCGCTTCATTGACGAAACCGCCGAACGCCTGCCAGCGCACCGCTTCTCGAGCTGGGCGGGCAAGATAGTCGACTTCAACAACGACGGTGCCCCGGATATTCTCGCCGGCGCGATTCAGGTACCTGGGTTCGTGCCGCTGCAGTTGAGGGCTTGGCAGAATGATGGCAAGGGCTTCTTCAAGGATGTCACGCTTGACGCGGTACCTGGCATTACCGTTGGCCGAAGCTGGAGCATGGGCTCTGGCGACCTCGATGGCGACGGCAAGACCGACATCTTCATTGGCGGCTGGGGCACACAAGCCAGGCTGCTGCTTACCGATAAACAAGGCTATCAAGACGCCCTGCCCGCGCAGCAAAGATTGACGCCAGCTCGTAGCAAAGACCGCAACTAGAGCATGTGACTTTATCCTGTTACGTGCGCATCGCATCGCACGTCCGTGGCAGAACCTGTCCAAGCTCAGAAGTCGTCAGGCGCTCATGACCGTCGACCTGGAATGCCGTGGCATTGAGCTCGGCGCCAAGACCTTGATGTAGTCCAGTTAACGAACTTCATCAATAATTTCTGGAATTTCACTGTGCGAACCCAAGCCCAGCGCGACGAAATTCCCCGAAAATATCGCTCCTGTTATAGCAGCGCCTGCTTGCACATCCGACCATACGGCAAAGCCAAACTTCTTGAGTTCGAAGACCTCTCGGGAATTAGTTTTTGCCCGTTCTCTATCAGCAAGAGAGCTTGGATATTTTGCCTCATCACGCAAATAGGCCTCACTGCAAGCATTGAGCTTGGTCGCCTCAAGCTCTTATCTTTGCAGCCGACTAACTACTCAGAGTATGACTGACTCTGCATGCACTGACCTCAGATGAAAATAGTGCCGCGCAAGTACAGTGCACCGTGCCCACTGATTATCACCCTGCCGCTGTCCAGAACCTCACAGTGCAAACGGCCCTTGCGCGCCCCACCCTGTTCAGCACTCAGGCGGCGTTTGCCCAGGCGCCCGGCCCAATAGGGCGCCAGAGAAGTGTGAGCGGAGCCCGTGACCGGGTCTTCATTCACGCCCACCCTCGGCCCGAACCAGCGAGAGACAAAATCGAAGCGATGACTCGGCGCGGTGACCGCGATGCCACGCACGTCGAATTCGGTCAGAGCAACGAAGTCGGGATTCAAAGCGGCAACGATGGCTTCATTCTCGACAACGACCAGGTAATCATCTGTGCGATAAAGCGCATCGATTCGCTCCAGCCCCAGCGCTTGCAAAAGGCCGGGCGGAACAGCTGCGGCTTCGGGTTGTTTGGCCGGGAAGTCCATCGCCAAGCGCCCGCTGTCGCGGCGTACCCGTAATTCACCGCTGCGGGTGGAGAAGCGCACCGTATCACGGCTTTCACCAAGCTGCTCGAACAACACCCAGGCGGCTGCCAGGGTGGCGTGGCCACACAGGTCGACTTCCACCGCAGGCGTAAACCAACGTAGCTCGAACACCTCACCGCTACGAACGAAGTAGGCCGTCTCGGACAGGTTGTTCTCTGCGGCGATTCGTTGCAGTGCTTCATCAGGCAGCCAGGCCTGAAGCGGACAAACTGCCGCAGGATTGCCACCGAACGCCTCGGAAGAAAACGCATCCACCTGGAAAATATCGAGCTGCATTCTGATCGATCCGGTTCTTGTCTCTGAGTCTGTGGGCGTTGCCACTTCGAAGCGCCACTCACCCTGTTGGTTGACCGCACCCGCCGAAACGAGCCTCGACTACTCGCGGCTGCCGTTTCGAACCCTATCCAGCATGGCCTTATACCTGCCCAAGGCCACCATCGACAGGTAGATCGATTCCAGTCACGAAAGAGCTGTCACCGCTGGCCAGAAACAACGCAACGGTTGCGGCCTCTTCCACCCGCCCTACCCTGCCCATGGGCATCGCCTCGAGTAGCGTCGGCAGTGCTTGCTCAATGGCCTCGGCTGGAACGCCAAGCTTACCGAAAATAGGCGTTTCGACCAGGCCGGGGCTGATCGAGTTGACGCGGATCTTGCGGTGCTTGAGATCGGTCGTCCAGCTTCGGGCAAACGAACGGGTCGCCGCTTTCGTGGCGGCGTACACCGAATGAAGCGGGCTGCCCTTCTTATGTGCCACCGAGGCGTTGAGGATCACCGATGCACCCTCGCTGAGTAGCGGCAGCGCCTTTTGTACGGAGAAGAAAAGCCCACGGACATTGGCGTTGAACTGCCTGTCGAAGTCTTCCGGGGTGACCGCTTCGAATGGCGCGAGATTGTTCACGCCCGCATTGGCGAACAGCACGTCGACCCTGCCAAAGCGCTTGCCAACTTCGGCATACAGCGCATCGAGCGCAGCCAGATCGGAAACGTCCGCAACGATGGCCACGGCACGCTCACCGATCTCAACCGCGGCCGCCTCAAGGGCGGCTTTGCTGCGGCCAACGATGACAACCTGTGCCCCCTCCTCCGCGAACAGCTTCGCGGAGGCCAGACCGATGCCGCTTCCGCCACCGGTGATCACCGCGACTTTACCCGTCAGTTTTGCCATGTTGCATGCTCCATGTAATGAGAAAAGCGCGATAAACGCGCAGCACCGACGCGTCGATACCCGCCTTGCTGCGCGCTATTGAAAGCTTGGGAAGCTCGGTCTCAGCGTTCGTTGGTGATGACGACCTTGCCGAACAGATTGCGCTTGCCGAAATGCTCGAACGCGGCCTTGCCGTCGTCGAAGCTGAAGCGGCTGTCTATCACCGGGCGGATACGGTTCTGCGCCACGGCCGCGATCACATCCTGCAGATCCTGGCGGTTGCCCGTCACGATCGTCTGGAACCGCGCGAAGGTGAGGAACATCTCGAGGTAACTGGGCATCTCGCCCTGGGCCAGCACACCGACCATCGATACCTGGCCGCTGAGCGCGACCGCCTTGAGCGACTGAGCGAAAGTGCCGGGGCCACCGACCTCGACGACGCGATCAACACCACGCCCATCGGTAAGCGCTTTCGCCTGCTCGCCCCAGTTGGGGTTTTCGGCGTAATTGATGACATGGTCGGCACCCAATGCCAGTAGCCGCTGCGCCTTCTCAGCCGAAGAGGTCGTCGCGATCACTTTGGCGCCACGCGCCTTGGCGAATTGCAGCGCAAATAGTGATACGCCACCGGAGCCCTGGGTCAGCACGCTGTGCTGCGGCCCGACACCGGCAACGGCGTTCCAACCGGTGACGGCAGCACATGGCAGTGTCGCTGCATCTTCGAAACTGATCGAATCGGGAATAGCGACCAACTCGTTCTGGTCGACAGCGCGATATTCGGCCATCCAGCCATCGAGCTGCGTGCCATATTGCGGTGTGAACTCGCGAAACGACCCTGAATGCCAGCCAGGCATGAAGTTGTTCACCACCCGGTCGCCGACCGCGAAGCGGGTTACACCCGTACCGACTGCCTCGACGATCCCGGCTGCATCAGACAACTGCACACGCCCTTCTTCGAGAGGGAACGGCGACTGACCGCTGATGATCGAGAGGTCGCGGAAGTTGAGCGAGGTTGCCTTGATATTTATCAGCACTTCTCCAGGGCCGGGCTGCGGCGTGGGCTCCTCACATAAAGCCAGGCCATTGATCGAGCCGATTTTCTGCAAACGATAGATCTTCATACGTATCCCCATGTTGGTGGGAAAAGTATCTCGGAGCTTGACCGGATCATCCATTACATGGAGTCTTTAATTCATAACCTATCGTCCGAGATCGTCATGCATCCATTCGACTCCGTGCTCAGCGCCATGCAGCTCGAAAGCTCGCTCTTCGTCCGGCTACACGCCCAGGCGCCATGGGCGATCTCGTTCGACAGCGGAGCTCAGGCGCGTCTTGTCGTCGTCGCGAAGGGCAACTGCTGGTTTACCCATATCGGTCACCCGCCGGTCGTGGTTCAGCAAGGCGATTGCCTCATCATCAAGCAGGGAGTCATGGGCATATTGGGCGATGCACCGGAGCGCGTCGCCGTGCCCTGCTGGCAGATCGCTGACCACGTGACAGGCCAGAAAGTCTCGTTCGGTGGGGATGGTGAAGCGTGTGAGTTCTTTTCGACCTTGTTCACTTTTGACCACGCTGCCGGCGAGCCGCTATCGGCACTCTTGCCTGACGTAGTACATATCGCGATGCCGGAGTCAGACGCCGGGCGGATGGTGTCCATACTCGAACAGATCGGCACCGAGGAAGCGCAGGCCTCGCTCGGGGGCTCCTACGTTGTCGGTCGGCTGCTCGACGTTCTGTTCATCCAGGCAATCCGCACCTGGGCCAGCTCTGAGGGCAATATGCACGAGGGTTGGCTAGCCGGGCTGACCCATCGCCAACTGGCACAGACCCTGAACCGCATCCACGCCGATCTGGCGCACCGCTGGACGCTGGAGCAACTCGCCCGCGACGCCGGAATGTCACGCTCCAGTTTCGCCGCCCTGTTCAAGTCGGTTGTCGGCGTGCCGCCGCTGAGCTATATCGCAACGTGGCGTATCTATCGGGCCAAGCTCATTCTTGCAGCAGGCCATTCCATCGCGGTCGCTGCCGAAAAGACGGGATACGGCACCGATATCGCGCTCAGCCGTGCCTTCAAGGCAGCGACTGGTGTAGCGCCCGGACAATGGCGCCACGACCATCGAACCTCCGCAAGAAACTCGCGCCCTGACCAATCGGCAACTCCTACCTGAATCGAATCGCCTATTCAACCTAGCGCGGCCTGCTGATCCGGTCTGGGCGCCCTCGCATCCGCAATAGAGCGCTTGTTCGACCGTGCGCAAGCCAACCTGCCAGGTAGTCGTTCCTACTGGTCACCAAAGCCGTCGCTTCCGCCAGGTATTCAAAAGTGCTTGGCGCGTGGCAAATCGCTCCCCCTGAAGTCACGGCTGGTAATGTGGACAGCAACCGTGCGAGCGCCTAGATGCTCAGGCAGAGGTACTTGATTTCCAGGTAGTCCTCGATGCCGTACTTGGAGCCTTCACGACCCAGGCCCGAGGCCTTGATGCCGCCGAACGGCGCCACTTCGTTGGAGATCAGCCCGGTGTTGATGCCGACCATACCGTATTCCAAGGCCTCGGCCACACGGAACACGCGGCTTAGGTCACGGGCGTAGAAGTAGGAGGCCAGACCGAACTCGGTGTCGTTGGCCATGGCGATCACTTCGGCTTCGTCCTTGA
>NZ_JARVSV010000001.1:0-68271 GCF_030209025.1 Pseudomonas sp. MEJ086 | reverse complement strand
TATCGAGGTGCCTGCTGCTGGGGCGGTGTTGACTCGGATGGTGTAGGAGCCCGCTTGCGGGCGATGGATAGCGGTCACACCGCAGCATCGCGTCAGCCACACGATTCGCCCGCAAGCGGGCTCCTACAGATTATCGAGGTGCCTGCTGCTGGGGCGGTGTTGACTCGGATGGTGTAGGAGCCCGCTTGCGGGCGATGGATAGCGGTCACACCGCAGCATCGCGTCGGCCAAACGATTCGCCCGCAAGCGGGCTCCTATGGATGCCGAGATGCCTACGTAGGAGCTGACGTGTGGGCGATGGGTGACTGTGCCGCAATCCCGTGCAGAGGCCGCCTGCACATCGCTACGCGAGCCTTTGCTTCGCTTGGTGAGGTCGCTGTCTCAAGGTTTCTGCTGGAGGCCTTCGAGCAATGCCTTGTGGAAGCGCTCCGGCTCCTGAATCTGCGGCGAATGGCCGAGATCCGCAAAGGTCACCAGGGTCGCATCGGGAATACGTTTAGCGGTCGCCGGACCCAGTGCCTTGTAGTCGCCGAGTTTGCTGCGCATCGCTTCAGGCGCTGCGTCCTTGCCGACCGCGGTGTTGTCCTTTTCGCCGATCAGTAGCAGCACTGGCATTTTCAGGTTGGCGAATTCGTAGACCACCGGCTGGGTGTAGACCATGTCGTAGGTCAGCGCCGAGTTCCATGCCACGATTTCCTTGCCATCGCCCTTGAACATGCCTGCCTGCATATCTACCCAGCGGTCGAACTCGGGGCGCCACTGACCCGCGTAGTAGGTGTTCTTCTGGTAGTTGCGGCTGGCTTCTGCAGTGGTCTTCAGTTCGCGCTGGTACCACTGATCCACGCTCAGGTAGGGAACGCCAAGGGTCTTCCAGTCTTCCAGGCCGATCGGGTTGACCATCGCCAATTGCTCGACCTGTTCGGGGTAGAGCAGGGCATAACGGGTGGCGAGCATGCCGCCCATGGAGTGACCCATGACCGTCACGCGCTCGATCTTCAACTGTTCCAGCAGCGCATGGGTGTTGCTGGCCAGTTGCTGAAAGCTGTACTGGTAATGAGCCGGCTTGCTGGACTTGCAGAAGCCCACTTGGTCCGGCACCACCACACGGTAACCGGCCTCGCTCAGCGCTGCGATGCTGCCTTCCCAGGTCGCGCCGCAGAAATTCTTGCCGTGCATCAGCACGATGGTTCGGCCATTGGCTTTCTTCGGTTGCACGTCCATGTAGGCCATCTGCAGCGAGCTGCCCTGGGAGTCGAAGGTGAATCGCTTGATTTCATGTGGGTAATCGAAACCTTGCAGTTCGGGGCCGTAACTGGGCGTTTCGGTAGCCAGGGCTGGCAGGCTGCCAGCGATCAGCAGGGTGGCGAGGGCAATGCGCACGGGGAATGCTCCAGACGTTGGGGGAGCAAAGACTGACAGCAATGCATGGCTGGCATTGCCGGCAAGTGTTTACAAAACCTGTCCGAGTGGCGGGTTTCAGCCCAGTTCGCGAACGTAGTGCAGCATATCCGGGGCACCAGCCTGGCACAGGCCTTCGCCCAGTGCGGAGGCTTGGGGGGAATGCTTGGGCAACAGCAGAAATTCCGGCGAGCCCGGGGTGCGCAATAGGCTCAGGCGGGCGTAGGGCACGTCGTGATCCATCAGCAGTTGCATGAAAGCGGCATCGCTCCAGGCGGCGCAGGGCATGGCCAGGGCATGGTAATGCTGATCCAGATCATGCAGGCCTTGCGCGCTGACGCGGTATCGGGTGATGTCCGCCGGCAGGCTGATTTCCAGCCCACGCAGCCGCGCATAGGCCACGGCGCTCGCGAATGCCTGCGGGTGTGACTCCCCGGCCCAGAACAGCCGCTCACCGCGCCATTCGGCCTGGAGGAGATCGAGGCGCTGATTGGGGAATCCGGGCAGCGCCTGACCGAGCGTCTTGAGGAAATCCCGATAGCTGATGATGCGGATTTTTCGGCAGGCGTCGCTGGCTGCATAGTCTTCGAAGCTGGCGTGTCGCTCATCGCAATGAACCAGACTGTCTACCTTGCGCAGGTCGAGCTGCTCGATCTGCCGGTGCTCGACCTCGATGAGATGGGTCAGCGCAGCATGAGCGTCTGCCTTGTCTTCCTGCACGGGGCCGGACAGTGCGCTACGCGGCAGATCCTTGAGGCGATGCAGCGGCGGGCCGCCAAGCCAGGAGATATTGTCGGTGAAGGTGGGAATCGCGGCGAACGGCAGGCACAGCTGGCTGGCGCGTTCGAAGATCGGCCTGCTGCCACGGCCGAGCAGACCCACACGCTGAGCCAGGGCGGTCAGGCGTGAGGTGATGGGGCTGGGCTGTTCAGGCAGGCTCATGGCAACTCGCGTACGTCTGTATGCCCGAGGCAGTGTGGCAGAGCTGGCACCGCAATGCCAAGCGCCAGTGCACGTGGCTGGCGGCCTTGTGGCAGAATCCGTTCATTCATTTGCAAGGAGCCTCCATGCCCAGCCTGGTTCTGGATATCGCGTTATCGGCAGAACGTCTGCGGGTGGTCTATCAGGGGCGGGCCAATCGCATCCAGGCCCTCAGCCGTGATGGCCGGCGGGTGAGCATTCCGTCCCATCATTTTCGGCCATTTCTGACCCATGAGGGCATCTATGGTTCCTTCGAGCTGCAATTCAACGAGGAAGGCGAGTTGCTCAGCCTGCGCCGCCTGCCTTAGGCCTCGCTAGGCGGGGCGTTGGGCGGCTATAATTCGCGCCTTTCGATTTCGCCACTGACGAGCTGAGCCTGCCCATGTACAACCTGGCCCGCGAGCTGCTGTTCAAACTGTCCCCGGAAACCTCCCACGAGCTGTCCATCGACCTGATCGGTGCAGCCGGCCGGCTGGGCCTCGCCGGACGTCTGTGCAAGGCGCCGAGCAGCCTGCCGGTTACGGTGATGGGCCTGCAGTTCCCCAACCCGGTTGGCCTGGCCGCAGGGCTGGACAAGAATGGCGATGCCATCGACGGTTTCGCGCAGCTGGGCTTCGGCTTCGTTGAAATCGGCACTGTCACGCCGCGTCCGCAGCCAGGCAATCCCAAACCTCGACTGTTTCGCCTGCCCGAAGCCGAAGCGATCATCAACCGCATGGGGTTCAACAACCACGGCGTCGATCACCTGCTCGCCCGTGTGCAGGCCGCCAAGTTCCGCGGTGTACTGGGGATCAACATCGGCAAGAACTTCGATACCCCGGTCGAACGAGCGGTAGACGATTACCTGATCTGTCTGGACAAGGTCTATGCCCACGCCAGTTACATCACGGTCAACGTCAGCTCGCCGAACACGCCGGGGCTGCGTAGCCTGCAGTTCGGCGATTCGCTCAAGCAATTGCTCGATGCCCTGCACAAGCGCCAGAACGAGCTGGCCCTGAGCCAGGGTCGTCGCGTCCCCCTGGCGATCAAGATCGCCCCGGACATGACCGATGAGGAGACCGTTCAGGTTGCCGCTGCGCTGCTGGAAAGCGGTATGGATGCCGTCATCGCCACCAACACCACGCTGAGTCGTGAGGGTGTCGAGAACCTGGCGTTCGCCAACGAGGCGGGTGGCCTGTCGGGTGCGCCGGTACGCGACAAGAGCACTCACACGGTCAGCGTGTTGGCGGGGGAGCTGGGTGGGCGTCTGCCGATCATCGCTGCTGGCGGTATCACCGAAGGTCGCCATGCCGCAGAGAAGATCGCGGCGGGTGCGAGCCTGGTGCAGATCTATTCCGGGTTCATCTACAAAGGGCCGGCACTGATTCGCGAGGCGGTGGATGCAATTGCCGCGGCGCGCCGCTGAGAAGGGGAAATAAAAAGGGCTCCCTCAAGGGAGCCCCTGGGCTCTCGCCCGCCGCTCGGATGGAGCGTGCTTGGTGAAGTCGGTAGGTCCCTGGTTTAGCCGACAGCTCGAAGTTCGTTGAGTCGATGGATACCGGCGGTGCCGGTCAAACCGTCCCAGTTGTCACCGCGGCCTTCACGCCAGCCATTGAGCCAGGCCTGACGCACGGACGGAAGAGTGAAAGGACAAAGCTCGCGGGATTTACCACTGATGCCGTACTGATAGCCGCGCAGAAAAGCTTTTTCTAAAGGATCACGCTTAAGTCTTCTCATAGGGTGTTGCCCTCACTTGTTGACTGTTTATGTCCCATAGACCTCTGGGAGGTCAGGCAGAAGGTTCTGCCGTGGAGTTCGCTGCCGGCGTCGCGAGCCTCCTGTGCCACCGTCATTGCGACGATGGCCTGGGTAGATTTCTATCGAATGCATGAACCCGTGTGAATGATCGATTTGTCATAAGGACGTAACGGTTTTGCGGGTGAGGCCATAAGGTCGGCGTATTTTTCTGCCGCCCTTGAGCGAAAGTCGCGCTAGCTGGGGCTTTGCGCATTGCTTGCTGGTGTTTTGCCATCGTGAATGGCTATCGATTACACCTGCTATTTATTCCGACGAAGGGTCGCTTTGCGACTTTTTGTCACTTATTTTGGTTGTGCCTTCTGTTGCGCCCAACCCATTACTGCCTTCGGGCACTGGATCTCTGATGTCGGACGATAACGAACTCTTCCTCACGTGCCCCAAGGGGCTCGAAGGCCTGTTGCTGGAGGAAGCCAAGGCGCTGGGCCTGGAGCAGGCCCGTGAGCACACCTCGGCCATTCGTGGCGTAGCCAGCATGGAGACGGCCTATCGCCTGTGCCTGTGGTCACGCCTGGCCAACCGGGTGCTGCTGGTGCTGGCGCGTTTTCCGGTGCGCGATGCGGAGACCCTGTATCAGGGAGTACTCGATGTCGATTGGTTCGAACACCTGGAGCCGAGCGGTAGCCTGGCTGTCGAGTTCAGCGGCAATGGCTCGGGCATCGACAACACCCATTTCGGCGCCCTGAAGGTCAAGGACGCCATCGTCGACAAGCTGCGTCAGGCCGATGGCACCCGGCCGTCGGTGGACAAGGTCAATCCGGATCTGCGCGTGCACCTGCGCCTGGATCGTGGCGAAGCGATCCTGTCGCTGGATCTGTCCGGCCACAGTCTTCACCAGCGTGGTTATCGCCTGCAGCAGGGTGCTGCGCCGCTGAAGGAAAACCTCGCGGCCGCGGTGCTGATCCGCGCTGGCTGGCCACGTATCGCCGCTGAAGGCGGCGCCCTGGCCGACCCGATGTGCGGTGTGGGCACCTTTCTGGTCGAGGCCGCGATGATCGCTGCCGATATCGCGCCGAACCTGACCCGCGAACAATGGGGCTTCAGCAACTGGCTCGGCCATGTGCCAGCCACCTGGAACCGCTTGCGCGTTGAAGCCGAAGAGCGTGCCGCTGCCGGCCTGGCCAAGCCACCGCTGTGGATTCGTGGCTACGAAGCCGATCCGCGACTGATTCAGCCTGCCCGCAACAACATCGACCGGGCTGGGCTGAGTGACTGGATCAAGGTTTATCAGGGCGAAGTGGCGACCTTCGAGCCGCGCCCTGACCAGAATCAGAAAGGCCTGGTGATCAGCAACCCACCCTACGGCGAGCGCCTGGGTGACGAAGCGAGCCTGCTGTACCTCTACCAGAACCTTGGCGAGCGCCTGCGTCAGGCCTGCATGGGTTGGGAAGCGGCGGTATTCACCGGTGCGCCCGATCTGGGCAAGCGGATGGGCATCCGTAGCCACAAGCAGTATGCGTTCTGGAACGGCGCGTTGCCCTGCAAGCTGCTGCTGATCAAGGTTCAGCCCGAGCAGTTCGTCACCGGCGAACGTCGCACTCCCGAGCAGCGCGAGCGCGAACGAGAGCAGAGCGAGCTGCAGGCCGAAGAACCGAAACTCAACCGCAACGGCAACCCGATCAAGCCGGCACCGGCTCCCGTGGAGCAGGCGCGCCTGAGCGAAGGTGGACAGATGTTCGCCAACCGTCTGCAGAAGAATCTCAAGCAGCTCGGCAAGTGGGCGCGCCGCGAGGGCGTCGACTGCTACCGTCTGTACGATGCCGATATGCCCGAGTACGCCCTCGCTATCGACCTCTATCACGACTGGGTGCACGTGCAGGAGTATGCCGCGCCACGTTCCATCGATCCGGAAAAGGCCCAGGCCCGTCTGTTCGATGCGCTGGCCGCCATTCCCCAGGCGCTGGGCATCGACAAGAGCAAGGTGGTGATCAAGCGCCGCGAGCGGCAGAGCGGTACCAAGCAGTACGAGCGCCAGGCCGCTCAGGGCCAGTTCATGGAGGTGAAGGAGGGCGGCATCAAGCTGCTGGTCAACCTGACCGACTATCTGGATACCGGGCTGTTTCTCGACCACCGTCCCTTGCGCCTGCGCATCCAGAAGGAGGCCGCGGGCAAGCGTTTCCTCAACCTGTTCTGCTACACCGCTACGGCCAGCGTGCATGCGGCCAAGGGGGGCGCGCGCAGCACCACCAGCGTCGACTTGTCGAAGACCTATCTGGATTGGGCGCGGCGCAACCTGTCGCTCAACGGTTTTTCCGACAAGAACCGCCTGGAACAGGGCGATGTGATGAGCTGGCTGGCCGATGACCGCAGCGAGTACGACCTGATCTTCATCGATCCGCCGACCTTCTCGAACTCCAAGCGCATGGAAGGGGTGTTCGACGTCCAGCGTGATCATGTGCAGCTGCTGGATCTGGCGATGGCGCGTCTGGCCCCGGCTGGGGTTTTGTACTTCTCCAACAACTTCCGCAAGTTCCTGCTCGACGAGCAGTTGCCATCGCGTTATCAGGTGGAAGAAATCAGCGCAGCGACCCTCGATCCGGACTTCGCCCGTAACGCCAAGATCCACCGCGCGTGGAAGTTGACGGCCAAGTAACCAACGGACCGTAGCCCGGGTCGAGCGCAGCGATACCCAGGGCGTTCTCCCGGGTGTCGCTGCGACGTCATGCTTTTATCTGGCAGCGCTCTTCGGCTGCTTGTAGAGGTCGAGCAGCACCTGATCGAGAATCACCGAAGCGCCCCAGGGTTTTGGGTCGTTGAGGATCGCCACCACGGCCCAGCTGTTGCCATTGCTGTCGCGGCTGAAGCCGGCGATGGCGCGCACGTTGTTCAGGGTGCCGGTCTTGATGTGCGCCTGGCCGGCCATCGGCGTGTTACGCAGGCGTTTGCGCATGGTGCCGTCCAGCGCGACGATCGGCATCGAGCTTATGAATTCGGCGGCATAAGGGCTCTTCCAGGCAGCCTCCAGAATACGGCCCATTTCTCGCGCGCTCAGGCGCTCCGCCCGGGACAGCCCGGAGCCGTTCTCCATTACCAACTGCGGCGCGGTAATGCCCTTGCGGGCCAACCAGGCGCGAATCACCCGCTGCGCAGCGTGGGCGTCGTCGACGTCCGCATTGGTGCGATTCTGCGCGCCGATGCTGAGGAACAGCTGCCGGGCCATGGTGTTGTTGCTGTACTTGTTGATGTCGCGGATGATTTCCACCAGATCCGGGGAAAAGGCTCGCGCCAGCAGGCTCGCGCTCTTCGGCACATCGGCTTGGCGGTTCTTGCCCATGATGCTGCCGCCCAGTTCCTGGAAGATGGCGCGCACGGCACCCGCTGCATAGCCGGGATGGTCGAGTAGCGACAGGTAGGTCTGGGCGCTGCAGCCATCGGTCAACTGGCCGGTGACGATCACCCGGGTGCCGTCGAACTCCTTGACCGGGTTGTAGCGCACGTCCGGCCAGGCGGGGCATTTGCCAGCCTTGAGCACCTTGACCTGATTATCCAGCGTCAACCCCGCCAGCGGTGGCTCGGCAGCGACAGTGACCTTGCCATTTTCGGCGCGGGCGATGAAGCGCAGCGCCTTGAGGTTGACCAGCAGCGAGTCGGGGGTGACCAGATAGGGCTTGTTGGCATCGCCGCCGTCGTCGTCGAAGGCGGGCAGGTCCGGTTGCGAGAAATAGCTGCGATCGAGCACCAGGTCACCAGTCACCTGACGCACGCCGTTGGCCCTCAGATCGCGCAGCAGCAGCCAGAGCTTTTCCATGTTCAGCTTGGGGTCACCGCCCCCCTTGAGGTACAGGTTGCCGTTGAGTACGCCGTCCTTGAGCTGGCCGTCGGTATAGAACTCGGTCTTCCACTGATAGGTCGGGCCGAGCAGTTCCAGTGCGGCGAAGGTGGTCAGCAGCTTCATGGTCGAAGCCGGATTCACCGACACATCGGCATTGAAGATGGTGCCGTTGCCTGGACCAGTGAGCGGCAGGGTGACCACCGACAACGATTGCTGGCCGATCTTGTTGGCCTTGAGGCTCTTGGCCACGCTTTCCGGGAGGTTGGCGCTGGTCGCCGCATGGGCGGGCAGGGCAGTGGGCAGTACGAGGCAGGCGAGGGCCAGAGGGCGGAGGATGCGCAGCCTCCGGACGACGGGTACAACGGAAAATCGCATTACGAGCTCCCACAGCGGTTTGGGACAATGCCGCGCATTATGCCCCATGGCTGCGCTATCAGGGCTGCAATCGCCGGGTTTTTCATCAGCTGACGGGCATCGTGGCCGTGAAGCTGGTAGAGTGCCGCGCGTTATCACTCTGAAGGATTTTTACCCATGGCTACCAATCGTTCCCGTCGTCTGCGCAAGAAACTCTGTGTCGACGAATTCCAGGAGCTGGGTTTCGAACTGAACCTGAACTTCAAGGAAGACCTGAGCGACGAAGCCGTCGACGCCTTTCTCGATGCCTTCCTGAGCGACGCCATGACTGCCAACGGCCTTGGCTATGTGGGCGGTGACGACTACGGCCTGGTGTGCCTGTCCAAGCGCGGCTCGGTCAGCGAAGAGCAGCGCGCCGCTGTCGAAGCCTGGCTGAAGGGGCGTTCGGAACTGGTCGATTTCAGCGTCAGCCCGCTGCTCGACGTCTGGTATCCGGAAAACGAGATCAACTCGGCTTCCTGATTCCTGCAAGGGCCTCGTTCGAGGCCCTTCTCATTTGCGCAGGACGATGACGGTCTAGACAACCTGAGCCGGCGCAGCAGCCTTCATCCAGCTCCGCTCTCGGGCTCTTCGGCCTGACGACTTTCCAGATGCCGCGCGGTAATCGCTGCCACGGCTTCACTGAATGCCACGCATTGTTCATGACGGATGCCGCGATGGCCGTCCAGCAGCTCGCCTTGAAGCAGCACGAAGAGGCCGAGCAGCTTGCCCTGTCGATCACGCAAGGCAATGGCCAGTACGTTCACACGCGGTGTCCCGAGCACATTGAGCAGCGGCTGAAGATCGCCAGCCTTGTCGAAGCCCAGTGACAGTGCTGCGGTGCCCTGATCCAGAGCCTGGGCCAACCAGACCGGCGAATCGCCGCCATCCAGCGGCTGGGTCTGCAGGTCGCTGACGCGCAGCCTGTCACCACTGTGTTCCAACTCCAGCGTTTGCGCTCGCAGACGCCCATCCTCGACCAGATAGACGATGCCAGCCTGGGCATCGATGGCCTGCAGGGTCTGCCGGGTTATCCATTTCAGCAGCGCCTGAACGCTCGGTTGATGTCCCAGTTCGGCGATGATCTGCTGGTAATGGATGAGGGCCCGATTCATCCGTGCCATGGCCTGGGCCAGGCAATCCACTTCCAGTACCGAGGAGCGTATGCCGCCTGCCGCGGCGAAGTCGAAACGCCCCATGGCTTCGGTTTGATCCTGCAGGGCGGCCAGCGGACGGGTGATGCAACGCGACACCAGCCAGGCGATCGGCAGACACAGCAGCAGCGTGGTCAGGGTGATCAGCGCGCCTTGCCAGCGAATCCGGTAGGCGTCGGCGAGCAGTTCGTCCTCGGGCACCAGCAGTGCCAGGTACAGGCCATCGGGCCCACCTTCGCTGACGTGGCTGCGTGAGACCACCCAGCGGCGCTTGTTCAGCGTCTCGATACCCTGCTGGTTGTGTCCCGGAGCCAGTTCGTCCAGCGTGCCGGCCAGCTCCGGTAGCAGCTCGGTCACTGGCCGCAGTCGTGGCTCGGGCGTGTGGCTGAGCAGGCGCTGGCTATCGGGATAGGCCACGGCCAGGCCTCGGGCATCGAACAGCACCACTTCGCTACTGGGAGTGACCTTGTGCTTGATCAGGGTGGCGGAGAGATCTTCCAGGGTCAGATCCGCGGCAATTACCGCCTCCTCACCGGCGGCATTGGCGAGGGTGGTGCCGATCGCGCCCGAGGAGAAGAATACGTAGGGCGTGGTGGTGACGCTGCCTTTCTGACTGCGGGCACGGCTGTACCACTCGCGCATGCGCGGGTCGTAATCCTGACTGCCCAGCGTGCGCCTCTCCAGCAGATTCAGCGCGTCGTCGAAGAACAGATACTCGCCGATTCTGCCAGCATCGTGCTGCTCGACCGACCAGATTTGCAGGGATGCACCGTCAGGCGCCTGGAACTGTCGCTGGATGGCTCGGGTACGCAGGGCTCGAACCATGAAAAAGTCGCCGCTGCGGTAACCGAGATACAGCGAAGCCAGCTTGGGATTGTCACGCAGGGCCTGGGCGAAGGGGGCGAGCAGCGTCATGCGCGTTTGCAGGTCATCACTGCGAGCGCCTTGCGCGTAGGCCAGTACACCGAGCAGATGCCGAATGGGCTGGTAGGTGGCACTGATATCGCGGTGCACATCCTGCTGGATGTGTTCGAACAGGGTCGCGCTGCTGGAAAAGATGATCGCGGTGGTCTGGCGGTAGTTGAACAGGCCCAGTGCGCCGCCGGCGAGCAGCAGCATGAGCATGAACAGCACGCTGATGTGGACGTGCAGGGGTAATCTGCGTTCTGCGGGGCGGAAACTGCCGGGCATCGCGCCTCGCTCCATGGTTGCGCTATTAACTGGCCAGCATAGTCAAGCGTTCAGGATCCTGTCGACTCATGTGAATGCGCTGGGTCGTTATTGCCGACTGGTCGCCGTTTTGCTTCGGCTCGATTGTCCAGCCATTGCCGCAGGCCATGCATCAGCAGGGCGATGAACAGCGCCAGCAGGATGCCGAGGGTGACGTTGAACAGGCGGACCTGTGGCAGGTGCCAGTCCCTGGCCAGGCTCTCCGCGAGCAGCACGAAGCACACCGTGGTCTGCAGCACGAACAGACCGTAGTTGTGGGCCTGCAGCGCACGACTGAGGGTGATCAGCGGCAGCATGATGGCCACCATCAGCGGTGGGCTCTGCAGGCTGTTGCCGAACAGGATCAGCAGCCCGGCAGCGCTCAGGCTGGCCATGCTCGCCTGCAGGGCGCGCACCAGGCTCCCCCTGAACTCCAGCTGCAGCGTGGTGACCACCGCGAGGGTCAGCCAGTAGCCGCGCTGCAGGTGCGCGAGGTTGACGATCAGACCAGCCAGCGATACCGCCAGCGTGCAGCCCGTGGCGTACAACCACCATTGCTGGCGCGACTGGCGACGTGCGTGGCGGCGCAGCACCTTGAGCAGGCTCACCAGGCGCGGCATGTACGGCCACATGCGCAGGCCGTGGACGCCGCGCAGGCCGAACGCCAGGAGCATCACCCAGAGCCCGCCGAGAATGAACAGCATGGCGATGGCGTAGGGATTGTTCAGGCTGCTGCTGCCGTATTGGCCTTGCCCCAGGCACAGGCACACGGTGAGGCCGATACCCAGCTTGCCCGCCTCGGTGCCGTAACGCTGCAGCCAGGCCAGCAGCAGGCCGAAGGCGGCGAACAGCGACAGGCTGATCAGTGGGTGCGTGGCCGACCAGAAGCCCAGCCCGGCGCTGCAGGCGCCCAGCCCGGTGAGCAGGAGCATGCGCAGCATCCCGAAGCGATGCAGCGGATTGGCCTGGGCAGCCTGAAAGGCGCCGACCGAGGCCCACAGGAAGCCAGGATGAGCGCTGAACAGCCCCAGCAGTAATGGCAGCGCACAGCCCAGGCCCGCCACCACGGCCGGCCCCCAGGCGGGTGGCCCGGCGTGCCAGCTGAACAGCTGTCGCAATACCTGGCGCATGCTCAGACCGGGCTCGAGCGACCGGTCATTTCGCGCGCCATTTCGGTGGCGTAGCTATCGGTCATGCCGGCAATGAAGTCGATCATCCGCAGGAAGGAGCGGTACAGAGGCCAGTGCGGATCCGGCGCGTTGTGGCCAAGCAGGTCGAGGATGCGCCGGTTCTTGAACGACGGCGTGCGCCCGCCATGTTGTTCCAGCGCCGCGCCGCAGAAGGCGTTGAGGAGGATTTCCAGGGTGGTGTAGGCGCCGATCTCGTGGAGCGTCTTGCGTTTGTCCTGAAAGATCTTCTCCCGGGCCATGGCCTTGGCAGCTTGCACGCAATCCTTGGCCGTGCCGTGCATGTGCTCGACCAGATCGCCTTCCAGAGTGCCGGCCAGCAGTGCCGACTGCTGTTCGACGAAGGCGTGGGCCGCCGAGTTGGTGAGGTGCTCGATGGCCTTGCCGCGCAGGATCGCCAGCTTGCGGCGGCGTGAGTCGTGGGGCCCCAGCTGGCGATAGGTTTCCGGCAGATCATCGCCGACCAGATCGAGCAGCAGCGACTCCACTTCGGCGTAGTCGAGCAGCTCCATTTCCAGGCCGTCTTCGAGGTCGATCAGGCCGTAGCAGATGTCGTCTGCCGCCTCCATCAAGTAGACCAGGGGATGACGCGCCCAGCGCTGTTCCTCGAGTTGCGGCAGGCCGAGCTTGCTGGCGATCTGTTCGAGCAATGGCAGCTCGCTCTGGTAGCAGCCGAACTTGTGCTTCTTGTAACCCAGGGCTTCCGCATGGCGGGACGTCCAGGGGTACTTGAGGTAAGCGCCGAGGGTCGCGTAGGTCAGCCGTGTGCCGCCGTCGAACTGGTGGTACTCCAGTTGAGTGAGCACCCGAAAGCCCTGGGCGTTCCCCTCGAAACTGAGGAAGTCGCCGCGTTCGGCATCGCTCATGGCGTCCAGCCAGCCCCGTCCGGCCGCCTGTTGGAACCAGTGGCGAATGGCGTCTTCGCCGGAATGACCGAACGGCGGGTTGCCAATGTCGTGAGCCAGGCAGGACGACTGCACCACCATGCCCAGGTCGCTCGGCTCGCACCAGGAGGGCAGTTCGCTGCGCAGTATCTCGCCGACGCGCATGCCCAGGGAGCGGCCGACGCAGCTGACCTCCAGCGAGTGGGTCAGACGCGTGTGGATGTGGTCGTTGCTGGACACCGGGTGCACCTGGGTCTTGCGGCCCAGGCGCCGAAAGGCACCGGAGAAGATGATCCGGTCATGGTCCTTGTGGAAGGGGCTGCGGCCCAGTTCGTCGGCGCTGGGCGACGGTTTGCCGAGTCGTTCACGGGTAAGCAGGGTTTGCCAGTCCAAGCGTGCTTCCTTTGCCGGAGACGACGGCGCGGCCTTCGTCGGTCAGGTGCATGCGTTTTGCCGAAGGCTGCGCGCACGCCAATTGTCCGTTAGCTTCCCTGTTCGCTGGAGCAACTGCAAGGCCGCATCCACTAAAGTCCATGGGCATCGATATCGACCAGCAACAGACGGTTGCCGTTGTCGATGAACTGCCCGGCCGTGAGGCAGTACTGGTTGCTGGTCGCATCGCGATAGGTGCTGGACAGAATCAGCCTGCGTTCTTCCCAGCCCTCGGCGAGCAACTGGTAGAAATACGGCCGCCACGACCAGTTGTGGCCGATGTATCGGTCATCGGCCTGCCAGGCGCCGTCGCGCCATTCCAGGTTGGGGGTCGTCTGGGTGCCATGCCGGTCACACTGGTACAGGCGTAGCAGCCAGGGGTAGGCGAGCGGTGCGGCGAGCGTCGTTGGCGAATCGCTTTCCAGATTGTCCTTGAGGGCGGCGAACAGCTCGGCGAGTTGCCGGCGCAGGCTCATCAGGCGCGCGCGTTCGGCCAGCTTCTGTTGAACGTAGCCGTCGCGCAGCAAGGCGAAACGCTCGACGAACGCATCGTTCTCGAAGAATCCCGGTTCGGGTCGTGCGAACAGATAGCCCTGGACATAGCGAGCCCCGCATTCCAGAGCGAAGTCCAGCTCGGCGTTGGTCTCCACGCCTTCGGCGATGATCCAGCAACCGGTTTTCTCGGCCATCATCGCCAGTGCCTTGACCACCTCGCCACTGGGACCGCCGCGGGCCGCTTCCTGGAACAGGCGCATGTCCAGCTTGAGGATATCGGGCCGCAAGGCCAGTACCCGGTCTAGCTGCGAGTAGCCGGCTCCGAAATCGTCGATGGCGATACGCGCTCCGGCTTCCCGATAGCGGGCCACCACCCCAGGCAGGCGCTGGCTCGCGCCGCCCAGTTCGGTGATCTCGAACACCACGCGCCTGGGATCGATGCCGCTGCGTTCGAGTTGCCGCAGGCTCGGTAGCGCCTGATCGGGCCGCAGGCGGCTGATCCAGCGTGGCGATATGTTCAGGCTCAGGAACCATTGCGACGGGGCGTCATGAAAACGCATCAACGCCTGTTCGCGTACCTGCCGGTCGAGGCGGCGCAGGGCGGTTGGCGGTGTCTTGGGATCGGCGAACAGCGGCCCTGCCGAGTGCAGGCGACCTTCTGCGTCACGCAGCCGGGCCAGCGCTTCGACACCGGCAATCTGGCCGGTAGCCGTATCGATGAAGGGTTGGAAGACGGCGAGCGGTTGACCGTCGAGCACCGAGGACATCCTTAGCGAAGGGAAAGGTAATGCCGAGAAATATCCGGCTCATACCCATGACACTAGCAAGAATGTGGCCAGCATCAGACCTGATCGGGCTCTTTTGCTGGCTTTTTGCCTTCAGGCCCCGCAGGGCGTTTTCTCAGGTTGGGGAACGCCTCCAGGGCCATGCGCAGCCAGCGCCGCCATTGACCCCCGCGCATGCCGAGCAGGGTCAATGCGAAGGCGCCGCCAGTGATCCAGATTGGTGCATTGCTGCCCTTGAGTTCCTGGCGCCAGTGGTTACCGAAGTCCTTGGCTTTCTGCAGGGGCTGCAGGATGACCATGGTTTCGTGGCGAATTTCCTGGCGATGCATTTCCAGGCGCAGGCGCAGCATGGTTTTGCGCAGTTCCTGGGTGGAGGCTTTGTCGCGTGCACGGGTCATGGCAGCAGTTGCTCCCGGTCGCGGGCCAGCTCTTCGAGGCTGGCGCTGAATGGAGCGGGGGCGTTGCGCATGCGCTGGACGAGGCTCGCTGCACAGGCAAGCAGACCCAGGGTGTAGAAGAGGCAGAGCAGGGAAATCACCAGAATGCGATGGCTTTCCCAAAACGCGATCAGCAGCGCGGCAGACAGGCCGACGATCAGCAGCAGCCCGAACAAGATGCACAGGCCGGTCAGGATCAGCAGGGTGACGGTACGCGCCTGCTGCTCCTTGAACTCTTCGCTGAACAGTGCCACATGGCCGTGGATCAGCCCGAGCAGGGCACCGGCCAGACGCCGCGGCGAAGGGCCGCGGCTGGGAGGTGCTGCTGTCTGGCTGTCATCCATGTGCTGTCCTGATCAACGTCGGCTAATGAGCATGCCGATCAGTATACCAATGCCAGCGGCGATACCGATGGTCTGCCATGGGTGGGTCTGCACATAGTCTTCGGTCGCGCCGACCGCAGCCTTGCCGCGCAGCACGACGTTCTCTTCGGTGTTCTTCAGCGTCGAGCGCGCACGGCCGAGGCTGTCACGGATCTGAGCGCGCAGCTCTTCGGCCTGATCGCCGACCAGGCTGGCCGAGTGTTGCAGCAGAACTTCGGTGTCGCGCACCAGAGCCTGAAACTCTTCGAGCAGCTCTTCTTTATTGGCAGGTGCAGCAGGGCGTGAAGGAAGTGGGCGGGCCATGGATCGTTCTCCTGTAGGTGTGATGCGGTGTAAGGGGTTCGAGTGGCTGCCATTGGCCAGGTTCAGTCTATCTGCGAATCGCCGGGAATGAAGCGGGCCTGAAAGGCATAAGCATTGCATTGGCGTGGTGCGTTCGTGCCTGAAATGCATGTTTATGGTGCCTGTACTGCTAGGGAAGCAATTATCTGGTGCGTTCTTAACTAATTGATAATTAATGAATAAGCATTGAGTCGAGTGCATCGTTGAGCACCAGGATGGCGCTCGCTTTCAGCAGGAATCCGTGCGGGGCGATCAAATATGCCTCCTGGTGGTGCCTTCTGATGGCTGGATGTTCTTTTCTGGTGCATTTCTTTGCGGAGCCTCTGCCTCGATGGAAAACCTCAACAGTGCCGTGCAAACGCTGATTCACGGCTCCAATACATTGTTCATCCTGATCGGCGCGATCATGGTGCTGGCCATGCACGCCGGCTTCGCCTTTCTGGAAGTGGGCACGGTAAGGCAGAAGAATCAGGTCAACGCCTTGTCGAAGATCCTCTCCGACTTCGCGATCTCCGCCATGGCCTACTTCTTCGTCGGTTACTGGATCGCCTATGGCGTGACCTTTCTGCACCCCGCCAGCGTGCTGGTGGAAGGCAACGGTTACGCCTTGGTGAAGTTCTTCTTTCTACTGACCTTCGCTGCGGCGATTCCGGCGATCATTTCCGGTGGTATCGCCGAGCGCGCACGGTTCGGTCCGCAGCTCTGCGCCACGGCACTGATCGTCGCCTTCGTCTATCCGTTCTTCGAAGGCATGATCTGGAACGGCAACTTCGGCCTGCAGAGCTGGCTGCAGGCGCAATTCGGCGCGCCATTCCACGACTTCGCCGGTTCGGTGGTGGTGCATGGCGTCGGTGGCTGGCTGGCATTCACCGCGGTGCTGCTGCTCGGTCGCCGGGATGGCCGTTACCGCGATGGCCGTCTGGTCGCCATGGCGCCGTCGAGCATTCCGTTCCTGGCGCTGGGTTCGTGGATCCTGATCATCGGCTGGTTCGGTTTCAACGTGATGAGTGCCCAGACCCTGGGCAGCATCAGTGGGCTGGTCGCGGTGAATACCCTGATGGCCATGGTCGGCGGCACCCTGGCGGCGCTGATCGTCGGTCGCAACGATCCGGGCTTCCTGCATAACGGCCCGCTCGCCGGGCTGGTGGCCATTTGCGCAGGCTCCGACCTGATGCATCCGGTCGGCGCACTGGTCACTGGCGCCATTGCCGGTGCGCTGTTCGTCTGGGCGTTCACCGCGACCCAGGTGAAATGGAAGATCGACGACGTGCTCGGCGTCTGGCCGCTGCACGGTCTGTGCGGTGTCTGGGGCGGTATCGCCTGCGGCATTTTCGGTCAGCAGGCCTGGGGCGGCCTGGGTGGTGTCAGCCTGGTCAGCCAGTTGCTCGGCAGCGCACTCGGGGTAGGGGTGGCGCTGGTCGGCGGTTTTCTGGTGTATGGCGTGCTTAAAGGGGCCGTAGGCATTCGTCTGAGCCAGGAGCAGGAGTATTACGGCGCGGACCTGTCGATACACAAAATCGGTGCGGTCAGCCAGGATTGAGGCGGTTGCCGGGTCGATCAGGTCCTCTGGTCGATTCGGCGTCTGCTCGCCCTAAACTTTTGCCGGAAGCTGCCGTCAACCTTGGACATGCTCCGTTTCGGTGACTTGCCATGACTGTTTCCCTTCCGCTGTCGACACCAACGACAGGCCGTTCGCCTCAGATCGGCGGCCAGACCACCATCCGCAATGCGGCCGACGCCCAGGTCGCGCTGTCCAACCGGCTCGCCGAGCGTCTCGGCCTGCCTGCCGGCTCGCTGACGGCCAAGCAGGATGATTTCTCCCCGGAGAAGGTGGCGGATCGCGTGCTCGGTTTCATCGAACAGCGGCTGAAGAGCGAAGCGGCTTCGGGGGCCAATCCGGAAAAGCTGCAGAAGCTGCTGGATCAGGCGCGCTCCGGCGTTGAGAAGGGGTTCGACGAGGCTCGCAAGATTCTCGACGGCATGGGCCTGCTCAAGGACAAGGTCGCCACCGATATAGATGATACCTTCCAGCGTATCCAACAGGGTTTCGCCGGCCTCGACAAGCAGTACGGCGCAGCGCCGGCGACGGGCGGCAACACGGGTGTCGTGCCGACTTCGAGCGACCGTTTCGCGGCAGTGGCGGAAAGTTTCGAGCTGGATATCACCACCCGCGACGGTGACCGCCTGCGCGTATCGATCGCGCAGGCGTCCGCCGCCTGGTCACGTACCGAGGGCTCCGGCAGTGAGTCCGGCAGCCTGCAGATCGGCGGTTGGCAGGTGCAGGTCGAGGGTGATCTGGACGATCAGGAAAAGGCCGCCCTGGAAAAGCTGTTCACCCAGGTCCAGGATCTTTCCAACTCCTTCTATTCCGGTGATGTGGCCGGTGCCTTCGATCGAGCGATGTCGCTGGAAATGGACGGCTCGCAGCTGGCCTCCATGTCGCTGAAACTGACCCAGACCAGTGTGCGTCAGGCCACCGACACCTACGGCTCGGTGGCCAGTCAGGGCGGGCAGCCTGCCAGCGCGGTGAATGGCGCGCTCAACGACTATGCGCAAGGCCTGCTCGACGCGTTGCGTAATGCCAATGATTGGGTGAGCGATGGCAAAGGCCTGTTGCAGGACCTGCTCAAGGGCGGGTTCTCGCTGGATGAGCGTTTTGATAGCGCACGGCTGGACAAGGCAGAGCAACTCAACGGTCGCTTGTTGGACGGTCTGCAGGGGCTGCTGGGCTCGACCCTTGCGCCGAAAGCGGACGACGGAGCCGCGAGCGCCTGATTGCCGGGGCGGGGTGGTAGACTGCCACCTTTCTCACCGTGGAGGCTGACCCATGCTCCCTGAGTGCCAGTTGCTGGGAACCCTCGGCTGTCACCTGTGCGAATACGCCGAAGCGGTGCTGATGCCCTTCGTCGAGCACGGCCTGCTGGTCGAGTTGGTCGATATCGCCGAGCATGACGACTGCCTGGAACGCTATGCACCGCTGATACCCGTGCTGAAACGCACCGATACGGGCGCCGAGTTGCCCTGGCCATTCGATGCCCCGCAAGTCGCCGCTTTTCTCGGCTGATTCGCCGTCTGCACACAACGAGCCTGACGCATCTGAAGTCGGGCCAGGTTTTGCTTTTTTCAGGTTTGAAGGGGAGTGACTTCCATGAGTATGGTGCTGGGCGATGCGCTATCGCTGCTGCTGTTCCGTTTGCACAGTGGCCGTTTGCTGGGCATCAATCTGCTCAAGGTCAACGAGATCATTCCCTGCCCGCCGCTGACCAAGATGCCCAGTCGACACCCTCACGTGCGCGGCGTGGCGACCCTGCGCGGTTCGGCGCTGACGGTCATCGACCTGGCCCGGGCAATCGGCGAGCGGGGCGGTGGTGACAGTCAGGATGGCTGTCTGATCGTCACCGAACTGAGTCGCTCGCGTCAGGGCCTGCACGTGCACAGCGTGGAGCGTATCGTGCAATGCTCGACCCGCGATGTGCGGCCGCCACCGGCCGGTGCAGGCGTGCGTGCGTTCATCACCGGGGTGACGCAGATCGACGGCACCATCGTGCAGATTCTCGATATCGAAAAGGTGTTGCATGAAATCGCCCCGGCTCCGGCCGAAGAGGTGGTCGATGAATTGCTCAGCTCGAGCGAGCGGCAACTTTTGCAGGGGCGTCGCGTACTGGTCGTCGACGATTCCCAGGTGGCGCTGCAGCAGACCCTGATCACCCTGCGCAAGCTCGACCTCGATTGCCAGGCCGTGCGCAGCGCCGCCGCCGCGCTGGAGCTGCTGCATGGGGCGCAGCAGGAGGGGCAGCCCATCGAGGTGCTGGTTTCGGACATCGAAATGCCGGAGATGGACGGCTATACCCTGGTTCAACAGATTCGCAAGGACCCCGTTCTCGGCGAGACCTACGTGCTGCTGCACACCTCTCTGGACAGCACCATGAACACCGAGAAGGCGCGTGCGGTGGGGGCCAACGACGTACTCACCAAGTTCTCCAGCGTCGATCTGAGCAAGGCGCTGCTGCGCGCGTTTCAGCGCCTCGACGACTGAGGCGCGGCGCGTCTATTCGATTCGTTGTTCGCCGGTGAACTGCAGGGTGATCTTGCAGCGTCGGCAGTAGTAGCGACGGCCCTTGGCGACCAGGGCATGGCGCTGTGCCGAGAACGGAAACTCGCCCTGCGGGCATTGGCAGCGATAGATGAAGCGGCTGACCTGGCGGCGTTTCACGTCGTAACTGTGGCAGCGGTGCGGCGGCAGCTCGTAGACCCCGCGCATGATCAGTTGCCATTCCTCGCCATGGGGCTGGATGCTCAGACCAAAGAGTTGATGAGCGACCAGGTGCGCCACTTCGTGGGGAACCGTCTGGCGCAGAAAATCTTCCTGATTCTCACGGTACAGCTGGGGATTGAAGCGCAGCTTGTTTTCCGTGAGATGAGCCACACCGGCCTTTTGGCCGCGCAGTTTGAAACTCACCTCGGGGCGCTTGAAGGGCTGCTTGAAGAAGTGTTCCGCCTGCTGATAGCAGGCTTCGACGCGGGCGTGGATCTGGTCTGGCATGTGGGCATCGGAGGCAGGTGACTGCAACCGATTATGCCGCAGATCATCCTGCCACGCAGCGTTTGCAGGCTGAACGGCAACTGCCTTCAGCGGTAATAACGCTGCAGCGTTTCCATGGCCTGATTGATGCTCTGCAACTGTTGCGTGCTGCCACCACGGTCGGGGTGATGGATGCTGACCAGTTGTCGGTAGCGCTGCCTGATGATCGTCAAGTCGAGATTGCCGTTGTGTGCCTCCAGCTCGAAAACGGCGAGGGCGGATTGTTTTTCGTCCCCGCCCTGCAGACGTACCCAGAACGCGCCAAGCAGTTTCTGCACATCGTCGGCGTCCGTATCGCGCAAATGGCTCAGGTCGAGATAGTACTCGCGTAGCGGGTCCTTTTCGCTCAATGCGCTTTCGCCTGCCTGGTAGGGCAACAGGCGAATGCACAGCGGGCTGATCTGCAGCACGGCAAGTTGCTCGGCATGCAGCTGGTCGCGCAGCCGGTAAAGCGTGTGGAACAGCAGAAAATGGGTGCGAAACAGCTCCAGAGTATCCGTGGGCAGGCGCTCTTCGGCGCCTTGCCAGCGGCTCAGGCGCAGCAGCAGTTCATACTCGGATAGGCCTTCGGGCGCGGCCTGGAGCAATTCGAAAAGGCGTGTGTTGGGGCAGGTTTCTTCGTTCATCGGCTCACCTTAGACGAAGGATTGCCGCCTTGCACGATCAGCCATCAGGCGAATCGGCGATGGTTGGTCGTTTTGTGGCTGGGGTACGCTTCGGTTTCCGGGTAAAATGCGCGGCCTCAGTACTTCTACCGGATTTACGCGCGCCATGGGCACCCTCTCGGTCAATCAGAACAAGCTGCAAAAACGCCTGCGTCGTCAGGCTGGCGAAGCCATTGCCGACTTCAACATGATCGAGGAGGGCGACAAGGTGATGGTCTGCCTGTCCGGTGGCAAGGACAGCTACACCATGCTCGACATCCTGCTTTACCTGCAGAAGGTCGCGCCCATTCACTTCGAGATCGTCGCGGTGAACATGGACCAGAAGCAGCCAGGCTTCCCCGAGCACGTGCTGCCGGCTTACCTGGAATCCATCGGTGTGCCGTACCACATCGTCGAAAAGGATACCTATTCGGTGGTCAAGGAGAAGATCCCGGAAGGCAAGACCACCTGCTCGCTGTGTTCGCGCCTGCGTCGCGGCACCCTGTACACCTTCGCCGACGAGATCGGCGCGACCAAGATGGCCCTCGGTCACCACCGTGACGACATCCTCGAGACCTTCTTTCTCAACATGTTCTATGGCGGCACCCTCAAGGCCATGCCACCCAAGCTGCGTGCCGACGACGGGCGCAACGTGGTGATTCGCCCGCTGGCCTATTGCAACGAGGCCGATATCGAGGCCTACAGCACGCTCAAGGAATTCCCCATCATCCCGTGCAACCTCTGCGGCTCCCAGGAAAACCTGCAGCGTCAGGTGGTCAAGGACATGCTTCAGGATTGGGAGCGCAAATCGCCAGGCCGCACGGAAATCATGTTCCGCGCCCTGCAGAACGTGGTGCCATCGCAGCTTGCCGACCGCAACCTGTTCGACTTCGCCAGCCTGAAGATCGATGACCAGGCCACGCCACGCTTCCTGAACGTGATGAACCTGTAAGGGGGCGAGTCATGTACAAGGCCATGCTGGTGATGTTCTGTCTGTTGCTGGGTGGCTGTGGCGGCAGTGACGAGCAGGGTCAGCTGACGCTCGAGCTGGGTGGCAAGGCCATGCATTTCGATTCGCGGCTGGTGGCCCAGTTGGCCGAGAGCCGCGAACATCTGGTCATTGGCGGTCGTCTCGACGATGGGGCCTTGAGCGACAGTTACGATTTCGAGTTGTGGGCGCTGGGCGGTGAGATCACGCCAGGTACATACAGCCTGTCAGGCTCCAGGCTGGTCAGTCGTTATGCCATACAGCATGAGGGCGGCACGGAAATCTGGTCGGCGCTCAGTGATGAGGATGGCGCCGCATTCAATCTCAGGATCGACAGCATCGACGATTGGGGCGTGCGTGGCAGCTTCGACGGTCGCCTCAAGCGCCTCGGCGGCGAAGGTTTCATCGAGGTGAGCGAGGGTCGCTTCGCTGCACCGTTCAAACTCCAGTAGATCCCAAGGCAAACGATGCACGATTATCGATGGATGCATGAATATTGCGTGAACCGCTTCGGCTCGCTGGCAGCTCTCGAGGCGCGCTTGCCACAACCGGCTTCTGACAAGAAGCTGCGGGCCCTGGGTGATGATCGCTATCTGTCGATCATGAGCCTGCGCATCTTCCGGGCGGGTCTCAAGCACAGCCTGGTGGACGCCAAGTGGCCGGCCTTCGAGGAGGTTTTCTTCGGTTTCGATCCGGAAAAGGTCGTGCTGATGGGCGGCGAACGCCTCGAGCGTTTGATGCAGGACACTCGCCTGATCCGTCACCTGGGCAAGCTCAAGAGCGTGCCGCGCAACGCGCAGTTCATTCTCGACGTGGAGCGTGGTGCGCTGAGCGGGCCGGCTGCCGCCGTGCAAGCCACCACCCCGCGACCCGGCTTCGCCTTCGGTGCGCTGATCGCCGATTGGCCCGTGACCGATATCGTCGGGCTCTGGCACTGGCTGGCCAAGCAGGGTACTCAGCTCGGCGGCCTTTCTGCGCCGCGCTTTCTGCGCATGGTTGGCAAAGACACCTTCATTCCGTCCGATGACATGGTCGCCGCGCTCAAGGCCCAGAAGATTGTCGACAAGGTGCCGAGCAGTCAGCGCGACCGCGCGGCGGTTCAAGCTGCCTTCAACCAATGGCATGCGGAAAGTGGCCGGCCCATGTGCCAGCTGTCGGTGATGCTGGTCCATACGGTCAATCACTGATGCATCCGCTTCTGCCGCGAATCGCCTCCGCTATCGCCGATGCACAGCGGATCCTGATCATTACCGGAGCGGGCTTGTCTGCCGACTCCGGGTTGCCTACCTATCGTGGCCTCGGTGGTCTGTACAACGGCCATACCGAAGAGGGCGTGCCGATCGAAGTGGCGCTGTCAGGCGAGATGCTGCGTCGCGACCCGGCGCTGTGCTGGAAGTACCTGGCACAGCTCGGCACCGCCTGCCTGGCGGCCCAGCCGAATGCGGGTCACAAGGCGATTGCCGACTTGCAGGCCTTGAAGCCCGAGTGCTGGGTACTCACCCAGAATATCGACGGTTACCATCGTCTGGCAGGCAGCCCGGCGCAGCGGTTGATCGAAATTCATGGTGAGTTGGCGCCACTGCACTGCCAACAATGCGCTGGCGTGGATGAGCGGCTCGCCGAGCATCTGCTGCAGCCGTTGCCTCCGCTGTGCGGCAATTGCGGTGGCGTACTGCGTCCGCCGGTGACGCTGTTTGGCGAGATGCTGCCGGAAGACGCCGTCGGTCGCCTTTATGCGCAACTGGAGAAGGGTTTCGATCTGGTGATCAGCGTCGGCACCAGTGCCAGCTTTCCTTATATAGTCGAGCCGCTGCTGCGCACACGACAGGCGGGCGGGGTGACGGTGGAGGTCAATTTGTCGCAGAGCGAGGTCAGCGATCTGGTTGACTTCAGGCTGGAAGAAAGGGCCTTAGATGTTTTTCCGGAACTACTGAGTCACATCGTTACTCATAATATTTGCAAATGATCCCGTTAGTGGGCATAGTCGCGGCTGTTCATTTTTCACGCCACGGTCGTGCCCATGCGCAAACGCTTCGCACCCCTCGTGCCTCTCGCACTTACGATGGTTCTCGCCGCCTGCGCTAACCATGCTCCACAATCCCAGATCGATGCCCCGGCCCAGGCTTCTTTGCCTGCCAGGCCAGTGGTTGCAGCGCCTGTTCTGGATCGCAACGATGTCGTCGAAGACGATGCGGTTGCCGACTTCGCCGACCACGCACCTTACGAGCTGCCACAACTGGCGGACAGCGTCCTCGAAAAAGGCCTCTCGCTGATCGGCACCCGTTACCGTTTCGGTGGCAATTCGGTGAAAACCGGTTTCGACTGCAGTGGTTTCATCGGCTATCTGTTCCGCGAAGAGCTGGGCATGGAACTGCCGCGCTCGACGCGGGAAATGATCAACATCGACGCCCCGCTGGTCGAGCGCAAGGCCCTGGAGCCGGGCGATCTGGTGTTCTTCAGCACCAACGGTCGCGGTCGTGTCAGCCATGCCGGCATCTATCTGGGCGATGATCAGTTCATCCATTCCTCCAGCAGCCGCAGCGGTGGGGTGCGTATCGACAGCCTGGACGATCGCTACTGGAAGCGCACGTTCATCGAGGCCAAGCGCGTCCTGGCTCTGGCGCCGACCGAGCACCTGGCGTCCCAGCACTGAGGCCTGAATGCCCGAGCTGTCCGGATCGGGCAACATCTTGATAGTTTTCAAGCGACTGCAGCATAAAGCTAAAGCTTGCACTGCAGTTGTGAACGGGGCAGAGTAGGGCGCATTCAGGCTCCAGGATCGTCCGTCCATGACTGCCACCATCCGCATCGCCTTCCTGCTGCTCGCTGCACTGCTCAGTGCATGTTCCAGTCGCGCCCCCGTACCCGCTCCGCAGCCTGTGGTGATCGCGCCCGCTCCTGGCAATTATCAGGGCGGCGCCGACGACGTGCTGTTCCGTGCCCTGGGGCTCGTCGGTACGCCATACCGCTACGGCGGCAACACACCGGCCAGTGGTTTCGACTGCAGTGGGCTGATCGGCTATGTGTACCGTGATGCCGCAGGCATCCAGTTGCCTCGCTCCACCCGGGAGCTGATCAGCATGCGCGCCCCAGTGGTTGGCCGCGACGCCCTGCGCAGTGGCGATCTGGTGTTCTTCGCCACCAACGGTGGCCGGCAGGTCAGCCATGCCGGTATCTACGTCGGCGAAGGGCGCTTCGTGCATGCACCTTCTTCGGGCGGCACCGTGCGTCTGGACAGTCTCGGCAACAGCTATTGGCAGCGTACCTATATCGAAGCGAAGCGGGTGTTTCCGGTCGAGCTGGCCAGCCATCCCTGAGCGCCAGGCCAGCGTCCGCTGCAGCTCGGCCATGCTCCTTTGAGACCGCCCTGGGACCCTGCGTGGCTCTGGCTCGCCTGCCAGGGAGGCGGATTCTGAGTCTTCGATTGACGCTGAGGCGGCCAATCCTTACCCTTCGCGGCTTGCTTCAGGTGTCCCCGGTTTCGGCCGGGGGTGAAACTGGGAAGTCGGTGCGCCGCTGTTTCAATAGGCAGGCAAGGCCGACGCTGCCCCCGCAACGGTAAACGAGTCCAACCACGCTTCTCGCCACTGTATCGTCGATACGGGAAGGTCGCGTCGGTGTCCGCATTCTGCTGAGTGCGGTGCTCGCAAGCCCGGAGACCGGCCTGTCGCTTTTCCAGGTTTGCGCGGTGGGCGCGGCCGGTGCGCGGCCGACCCGGTCAGCTCCTGCCTGCTCCTGTGTGATTCCTTCATCGTCTGGCCTGAACCCGGTTTCCTGCCCGACCGTTTCACTGGCGTGTGCCGCGCGGCCTCGCGCAAAGGAGATCCCATGACCCCATCCCCAAGCCGAGAATCAGCAGAGCGCGACGCGCGGCACAACGCCCGCATGGCGCGCAAGAAAGCCCTGATGGACGAAAAGATCGCCCAGGCTCAGGACGAGTACGGCCTGCTGCTGGTGCACAGCGGCAATGGCAAGGGCAAGAGCAGCTCGGCCTTCGGCATGGTCGCCCGCGCGCTGGGGCATGGTCTCAAGGTCGGCGTGGTGCAGTTCATCAAGGGCGGCATGGCCACCGGTGAGGAGCACTTTTTCCGCCGCTTTCCCGATGAAGTCAGCTACCACGTGATGGGCGAGGGCTACACCTGGGACACCCAGGATCGTCAGCGGGACATCGAGAAGGCCGTTCAGGCCTGGGAGGTCGCCCGGCAACTGCTGAACGACCCGCAGATCGCCCTGGTGGTACTGGACGAGCTGAACATCGCCCTCAAGCACGGTTACCTGGACGTGGATGTGGTGCTGCGTGACATCGAGTCGCGCCCCGAGCTGCAGCACGTCGTGGCTACCGGCCGTGGCGCGCCACCGGCGCTGCTAGAGGCCGCGGATACCGTTACCGAAATGACGCTCGTGAAGCATGCCTTCAAGTCCGGCGTGAAAGCACAGAAAGGCGTGGAGTTTTGAGCGTTACAGCGTCTGTATCCGATGCGGGTGAGCGCGCGTCGCGCCACTGTCCGGCACTGTTGATCGCTGCGCCGGCCTCGGGGCAGGGCAAGACCACCGTCACTGCGGCCCTGGCACGCCTGCACACCCGGCAGGGCAAGCGGGTGCGGGTGTTCAAGTGCGGGCCTGACTTTCTCGATCCAATGATCCTCTCCCGTGCCAGCGGCCACCCGGTTTATCAGTTGGATCTGTGGATGGTTGGCGAGGCCGAGAGCCGCCGCCTGCTGTGGGAAGCCGCTGGCGAGGCGGACCTGATCCTCATCGAAGGTGTGATGGGGCTGTTCGACGGCTCGCCATCCGCCGCCGACCTGGCCCGCCGCTTCGGGGTTCCGGTGCTGGGGGTGATCGATGGCTCCGCCATGGCCCAGACCTTCGGGGCACTGGCCGTCGGCCTGGCCAGCTATCAGCCGGATCTGCCGTTCTCCGGTGTGCTCGGCAATCGCGTCAATCCCGGGCGCCATAACGATCTGATCCGCGACAGCCTGCCAGCCTCGATCCGCTGGTACGGCTCTTTGCCGCGTAGCGCCGCGATCGAATTGCCGAGCCGCCACCTGGGCCTGGTGCAGGCCGCCGAACTCGCCGACCTCGATGTGCGTCTGGATACCGCTGCCGATGCTCTGGCACAGACCGCAACGGTTACCCTGCCGCCACCAGTGACCTTCGCTGCGCCGTCGATTGCAGCGCCATTGCCGCTGCTGGAGGGCGTGCGCATCGGCGTGGCCCGCGACGCATCCTTCGCGTTCACCTATCAGGCCAATCTCGATCTGCTGGAGCGAATGGGCGCGGCCCTGACGTTCTTCAGTCCGCTGGCAGATCAGAGCCTGCCCGAGGTGGACAGCCTTTATCTGCCCGGCGGCTACCCGGAGCTGCATCTGCAGGCGCTGGCCACCAACCGTTCGATGATCGAGGCCATCACCGCCCATCAGCGAGCTGGCAAGCCGATTCTCGCCGAGTGCGGTGGCATGCTCTACCTGCTCGACACACTGAGCGACGCGGCAGGCGAACGGGCGGAGCTGGCCGGCTTGGTGCCTGGCCATGCCCAGATGCAGAAGCGCCTGGTCGCCCTCGCGCTGCAGGCGGTCACGTTGCCCGAAGGGCTGTTGCGCGGTCACAGCTATCATCATTCGCGGCTCGAATCCGAGCTGCAGCCGCTGGCTCGCGGCGAGTGCCCCAATGACAAACCGGTCAGCGAGGCGGTGTTTCGTCTCGGCCGGCTCACCGCGTCCTATATCCACTTTTACCTGCCATCCGATCCTGCGGCCGCAGCGGCATTGTTCAGGCCATGAGCGACCACGCCTTCAGCGCCGAGGAGCGTGCCGCTGTCTATCGGGCCATTTCCGAGCGCCGCGATATGCGTCATTTCAGTGGTGGCGAGGTGGCGCCTGAACTGCTCGCCAAGTTGCTCGAAGCTGCGCACCAGGCGCCCAGTGTGGGGCTGATGCAGCCCTGGCGCTTCATCCGCATCACCCGGCCAGCACTGCGTGAAGACATCTATCAGTTGGTCGAAGCCGAGCGCCGGCTGACCGCCGAGGCGTTGGGCGAACGCTCCGACGCGTTCATGCGCCTCAAGGTCGAGGGCGTTCGTGAGTGCGCCGAGTTGCTGGTCGCGGCGCTGATGGACGGCCGTGACGCTCATGTCTTCGGCCGGCGCACCCTGCCAGAAATGGATATGGCGTCATTGTCCTGCGCAATTCAGAATCTCTGGCTGGCCGCCAGGGCCGAGGGGCTGGGCATGGGCTGGGTGTCGCTGTTCGATCCTCTCGCACTGGCCGAGCTGCTGGGCATGCCAGCCGGCAGCAAGCCGGTGGCGGTGCTGTGCCTGGGGCCGGTGCAGGCGTTCTACCCGGTACCGATGCTGGCCCAGGAGGGCTGGGCCGAAGTGCGACCATTGAGTGAATTGCTGTTTCAGGATCGCTGGGCATCACATGACGGGGAGCCACATGAATAGCGCAGTACGTTTATGAGCATGATCCTCAGTGCTGCCGTGGGCGTGGCGCTGGATGCCGCGCTTGGTGAACCGAGGCGTTGGCACCCGCTGGTGGGCTTCGGCAAGCTGGCCAATCGTCTGGAGCAGCGCTTCAACCCGTCCGGAGGCGGCTGGCGTAGCCACGGCGTGACGGCCTGGTGCCTGGCGGTATTGCCGCTCACGCTGCTAACCGTGCTGCTGGTGCAGGTGCCCTGGATCGGCTGGCTGGTGCAGATCATCGCCCTGTATGCGGCCCTCGGCTTGCGCAGCCTCGATCAGCATGCTCAGCCGGTGGCTCAGGCCCTGCGCCTTGGCGATCTGGCCCTGGCCCGCCAAAGGGTCGGCTATATGGTCAGCCGCCGCACCGATGACCTGGACGCCACCGGTGTGGCCCGTGCCGGTACTGAGTCGGTGCTGGAAAACGGCAGTGACGCGGTATTCGCCGCGCTGTTCTGGTTTCTCGTGGCTGGCGCGCCGGGTGTGGTGCTGTACCGCCTGAGCAATACGCTGGATGCCATGTGGGGCTACCGCAACGAACGTTTCGAGCGCTTCGGCTGGGCCGCCGCGAAGATCGACGACCTGCTCAACTACGTGCCGGCGCGCCTGGTCGCGCTGACCTACGCGCTGCTCGGGCGCACCACCACGGCAATGCGTTGCTGGCAGCGCCAGGCGCCGCAGTGGGACAGCCCCAATGCCGGACCGGTGATGGCCGCTGGTGCCGGGGCGCTGGGTGTCAGCCTCGGCGGTGCTGCCGTCTATCATGGCCAGGTGCACCAGCGGCCCGAGCTGGGCGAGGGCCCGCAGCCCCGGGCACGAGACATCGAGCGGGCGATGAATCTGGTCTGGGGGGGCGTCTCGTTGTGGCTGTTGCTCATGCTGATCGTGGGGGTGTGCGTTGCTTGAACATGGCGGACGTTTGCGGCGAGCGGCCCAGCAATACGGCATTCCCCTGAGTGACTGGCTGGATCTGTCAACCGGCGTGGCGCCTTATGGACTACCCCTGCCAGCGATTCCGGAGCAGGCCTGGGTGCGTCTGCCCGAGCAGGATGATGGGCTGGAGGCTGCTGCCTGCGCCTACTACGGCGTCGACCACCTGCTGCCAGTGGCCGGCTCCCAGGCGGCCATCCAGTGCCTGCCACGGCTGCGAAGCGAGGCGCGGGTGGGCATCGTATCGCCAGCGTATGCCGAGCATGCGGCGGCTTGGCAGCGTGAAGGGCATCGGGTGCTGGAGCTCTGCGAGGCGAGCGTCAACCGGGCGCTGGAGCGGCTCGACGTGCTGCTGCTGGTCAATCCCAACAACCCTACCGGTCGGCGATTTTCGCCGCAGCAACTGTTCGCCTGGCATGCGCGCCTGGCCGAGCGAGGGGGGTGGCTGATCGTCGATGAGGCCTTCATCGATTGCACCCCGGAACAGAGTCTGGCGGCTCATAGTCACCTGCCCGGGCTGATCGTGCTGCGCTCGTTCGGCAAGTTCTTCGGCATGGCCGGTGCCCGGCTGGGTTTCGTGCTGGCCGACGCCAAGCTGCTAGGTGAGCTGGAAGAAATGCTCGGTCCCTGGACTCTCAGCGGGCCGACACGCTGGCTGGGTGCCCACCTGCTCGAAGACCGCTCTGGCCAGCAGGCGCAGCAGCAGCGTCTGGTCAGGGATGGCCAGCGTCTGGCCGACCTGCTGCGCGAGCATGGCCTGGCTCCCACCGGCGGCTGCTCGCTGTTCCAGTGGATCGCCTGCGAGCGCGCGGCCCTGCTGCACGAATTCCTCGCCTGCAATGGCATTTTCACCCGGCTGTTCGAGCGGCCGGCAAGCATTCGTTTCGGCCTGCCGCCGGACGAAGAAGGCTGGCAGCGCCTGGACCGGGCGCTGAGCGTATTCGCCGAGGAATCGCGATGAGCCGTTCTGAATCAGGCGCCGCTCTTGTTCAGCAGGGCGCTACGTTAATGGTGCAAGGCACCACGTCGGATGCCGGCAAGAGCACCCTGGTCACCGCGCTGTGCCGCTGGCTGCGTCGCCAGGGCGTCAGCGTAGCGCCTTTCAAGCCGCAGAACATGGCACTCAACAGTGCGGTAACCGCCGACGGCGGCGAGATCGGCCGTGCTCAGGCCGTGCAAGCCCAGGCCTGCGGTCTGGCGCCCCATACCGACATGAACCCGGTGCTGCTCAAACCCAACAGCGACACCGGCGCTCAGGTGATCATCCACGGCCAGGCCGTCGGCAACATGAATGCCGTGGCCTATCACGATTACAAGCAGGTCGCCCGCCAGGCGGTGCTGGCGTCCCACCAGCGGCTGCAGGCGATTCATCAGGTGGTGATGGTGGAAGGTGCAGGCTCGCCTGCAGAGATCAACCTGCGCGCCAACGACATCGCCAACATGGGCTTTGCCGAGGCGGTCGATTGTCCGGTGATTCTGGTCGCCGATATCGACAAGGGCGGCGTCTTCGCCCACCTGGTCGGCACCCTGGAATTGCTCTCGCCCAGTGAACAGGCACGGCTCAAGGGCTTCGTGATCAATCGCTTTCGCGGCGATATCGCCTTGCTGCAGCCTGGCCTGGACTGGCTCGAGAAACGCACCGGCAAGCCGGTGCTTGGCGTGCTGCCCTATCTGATGGATTTCCATCTGGAGGCCGAAGACGCCATCGACCGTCGCCAGGTGAGCAAGACCGAACAGGTGCTCCGGGTGGTGGTTCCGGTGCTGCCACGGATCAGCAACCACACCGATTTCGACCCGCTGCGCCTGCACCCTCAGGTCGAGCTGACCTTCGTCGGCCCCGGCGAAGCGATCCCGCCCGCCGACCTGATCATTCTGCCCGGCTCCAAGAGCGTACGCGCCGACCTTGCCTTTCTGCGCAGCGGGGGTTGGGCCGAGGCCATCGAGCGACACCTGCGCTATGGCGGCAAGCTGCTCGGCATCTGCGGCGGGCTGCAGATGCTCGGGCGTCGCGTCGAGGATCCAGACGGACTCGAAGGGCCCGCCGGGGGTAGCCAGGGCCTGGGACTCTTGCAGATCGACACGGTGCTGGAGCCCCACAAGCAGCTACGTAATGTGCGTGGGCATCTGTGTCTGGAAGATGCCTCTATCAGCGGTTACGAGATTCATGCCGGGGTGACCTCGGGCGCCGATCTGCAGCGCGCCGCGGTTCGCCTCGATGATGGCCGTGCGGACGGTGCGCTGAGCGCCGATGGCCAGGTCATGGGTACTTACCTGCACGGCCTGTTCGAGTCGTCGCAAGCCTGTTCGGCGCTGCTGCGCTGGGCTGGCCTGGGGGAGGTGCAGGAGGTGGATTACCACGCCCTGCGCGAGCGCGATATCGAGCGCCTGGCGGATCTGGTCGAAGCGCACCTGGATCGCTCGGCCCTGCGCGCGCTATGCGGTCTGGCGGCCCCAATGGAGAGCGAATAGATGCAGGAGTTGATTCTCGGTGGTGCTCGCTCCGGCAAGAGTCGGTTGGCCGAGCGCCTGGCCCAGGAGTCGGGCCTCGAGGTGACATACATCGCCACCAGCCAGGCGCTCGATGGCGAGATGAACGCCCGTATCCGCTCCCATCGCGATCGTCGGCCGGCGCACTGGGGGCTGATCGAAGAGCCGCTGGAACTGGCCCGGGTGCTTGGCGAGCATGCATCGGCACAGCGCTGCCTGCTGGTCGATTGCCTGACCCTTTGGCTGACCAACCTGCTGCTGCTGGAAGATGACGCACGCCTGGTACGCGAGCGCGATGCGCTGCTGGCCTGCCTGGCGAATCTGTCAGGGCGGCTGATTCTGGTCAGCAACGAAACCGGGCTTGGCGTGGTGCCGATGGGCGAGTTGACCCGCCGTTATGTCGATGAAGCCGGCCTGCTGCACCAGGCCATCGCCGAACGCTGCCAGCGCGTGGTGTTCACGGTCGCTGGCCTGCCCATGATTCTCAAGGGAGATCCGTTATGAACCTCGACTGGTGGCTCAATCCCCCCCAGCCTATCGACCAGGTGGCGCGTGACAAGGCCGAGGCGCGGCAGGGGCAGTTGACCAAACCGGCCGGTTCGCTCGGCGAACTGGAGCGCCTGGCGATTCGCCTGGCCGGGCTGCAGGGCCGTGAGTGCCCGGGCGTCGACAAGGTGTGGATCGCCATTTTCGCCGCTGATCACGGCGTCGTGGCTGAAGGTGTCTCGGCCTACCCGCAGGCTGTCACGGGGCAGATGCTGCGCAACTTCGTCGCTGGCGGCGCAGCGATCAGCGTGCTGGCCCGGCAGTTGAACGCATCGCTGGAAGTGACCGATCTGGGCACCGCGCTGCCGCTCGAACCACTGCCAGGCGTGCGCCATTTGCAGGTCGGCGCTGGCACCGCCAACCTCATGCGCGAAGCGGCGATGACGCCTGCCCAGGCTCTGATCGCCCTGCAGGCCGGCCGCGACAGCGTCGCTCGTGCTGCACGGGATGGCCGCGAGCTGTTCATTGGCGGTGAGATGGGCATCGGCAACACCACCGCGGCCACGGCGCTGGCCTGCCTGCTGCTGGATTGTCCGGTGGCCGAGCTGGTGGGGCCGGGTACCGGGCTTGCCGCTGCCGGCGTGGCCCACAAGGCACAGGTGATCGAAACGGCCCTGGCGCTGCACCGCGCAGCTGCCAGCGAGCCGATGGAAGCCTTGCGTCGTCTGGGCGGTTTCGAGATCGCTGCACTCACCGGCGCCTACCTGGCGTGCGCCCAGCAGGGCGTGGTGGCGCTGGTCGACGGCTTCATCTGCAGCGTCGCCGCCTTGCTGGCGGTGCGTCTGAACCCGGCGTGTCGCGACTGGCTGCTGTTTTCTCATCAGAGCGCCGAGCCCGGTCATCAGCGTCTGCTCGCCGCCCTGCAGGCCACGCCGATCGTCAGCCTGGGCCTGCGCCTGGGCGAGGGCAGTGGGGCTGCACTGGTGGTGCCGATGCTGCGTCTGGCCTGTGCGCTGCACAATGAAATGGCCACCTTCGCCGAGGCGGCGGTGGCGGATCGCGCGCCGTGATCCTGCATCTGCTGCGCCATGGCGAAACCGAGCAGGGCGGCGGCTTGCGTGGCAGCCTGGACGACGCGCTGACCGAGACCGGCTGGGCACAATTGCGGTCAGCGGTGCGCGCCGATGAACACTGGGATGCGCTGATCAGCTCGCCGCTGCAGCGCTGCGCGCGCTTCGCCGAGGAACTGGCCGCCGCCCGCGATCTGCCGTTGCAGTTCGAGGCTGGTTTGCAGGAGCTGCATTTCGGTGACTGGGAAGGACGTAGCGCCGCCCAGTTGATGGAGACCGACGCCGACGATCTTGGTCGCTTCTGGGCCGATCCCTATGCCTTCACGCCGCCCGCCGGCGAGCCACTGCTGGACTTCGAGGCGCGGGTACTGGATGCAGTGCGGCGTCTGCAGGACAGCTATCAGGGGCGGCGGTTGCTGGTGGTCACCCATGGCGGGGTGATGCGTCTGTTGCTGGCGCGGGCGCGGGGGTTGCCCCGAGAGCAACTGCTGCAGGTCAGTGTGACCCATGGTCAGCGGGTGCACCTGCAATTCGATGGCTTGGGCGTGCGGGAAATCCCATGACACCTTTCTGGATCGCATTGCAGTTTCTCACGCGCTTGCCGGTACGCCTGGCCGGCATGCCCACGCCTGAGCAAACGGGATGCTCGCTGCTCTGCTACCCGCTGGTTGGTGGGGTGATCGGTCTGCTGCTGCTGGCTGCCGCGCACCTGCTCGAAGCGGCAGCGGTGCCCCTACAGGCGGCGCTGTTGCTGAGCCTGTGGGTGGCACTGAGCGGTGCGCTGCATCTGGATGGCCTGGCCGACAGCGCGGATGCCTGGATGGGCGGTTTCGGTGATCGCGAGCGCACCCTGGCGATCATGAAGGACCCGCGCAGCGGGCCGATCGCCGTGGTGGTGCTGGTGATGGTGCTGCTGCTCAAGTTCGTCGCCTTGCTGACTCTGCTCGAGCGGGGTGATCACCTCGCGCTGCTGCTGGTCCCGGTGCTGGGACGTGGCGCGCTGTTGGCCCTGTTTCTCTGCACGCCCTATGTCCGCGCGGGAGGTCTGGGCGAGGTGTTGGCTCGGCACCTGCCAAGGTCGTCCGCCATCGCGGTGCTGGTGGTGACGTCGCTGACCTGTCTGCTGGCCGGTGGTATCTGGGTGATGCTGGCGGCGGTGGCAATTTTCTTCTGCTTGCGGCGCATGATGCAGCAGCGCCTGGGCGGCACCACTGGCGACACCGCCGGAGCGCTGCTGGAGGTGCTCGAGTGCGGGGTGCTGCTGGTGATGGCTTTGCACGTGGCCGGCTGACCACCTGGCCCATGGCTGGGTAGAGCGGGCGATACCCGCGTTTGCCAGCGCATGCATTGCATGTGGCCCGTTCTCCTGTCCTGAGAGCGCACGGAAAGTGTTGCATCGGGGGTTGTCTGGCGGGAGAAGCGGGTATATACATGCATTCCATGTTGCCTACCGAATGCCTCTGCACCCGCTTGCGTCGCGCCAGCCGTGGCGTCAGCAAACTCTATGACGACGCCCTGAGCGGTGTCGGCCTCAATGTCGCCCAGTATTCTCTGCTCCGGCATCTGCAGCGCCTCGGTCAGCCGAGCATCACCGATCTGGCCGATGCCATGGGGCTCGAACGCAGTACCCTGGGGCGCAACCTGCGTGTTCTCGAGGGGCGTGGCCTGGTGATGCTGCAGGGGGGCGTGGACCAGCGCAATCGCCTGGTAGCGTTGAGCGAGTCTGGTGAGCAGCTGCTCGCCCAGGCTTTGGGCGCCTGGCAGACGGCGCAAGTGCAACTGCAGCAACGATTGCCCCCGCAACACATGGAAGCGCTGGACGAGTTGCTCGCCAGCCTGGATTGAGGGGAGCGGGCGTGGATCGCCTCTTCCCAGCTTGCGTTTCGACCTGACAACAGAAGGACATGCAATGAGTTCGGTATGGCGCACGAGTTTCTGGCTGATGCTGGGAGCCTCTCTGATCCTCGCCCTGTCCCTTGGCACGCGCCACGGGTTCGGTCTTTTCCTGTCGCCGATGAGCGATGATTTTGGCTGGGGGCGCGGTGTGTTCGCGTTCGCCATCGCCTTGCAGAACCTCATCTGGGGCATCGCTCAGCCCTTCACCGGTGCCCTGGCGGATCGTTTCGGCGCGCAGCGGGCGATCATCGTCGGCGGTCTGTTGTACGCGACCGGGCTGATCTTCATGGGGCTGTCGGACTCGCCGCTATCGCTGTCGCTGAGTGCCGGTTTGCTGATCGGCATCGGCCTGTCGGGCACGTCGTTCTCGGTGATTCTCGGCGTGGTCGGCCGTGCGGTGCCGGTGGAGAAACGCAGCATGGCCATGGGCATCGCGGCGGCGGCGGGGTCGTTCGGCCAGTTCGCCATGCTGCCGGGTACGCTCGGTCTGATCGGCTGGCTCGGTTGGTCGGCGGCACTGATAGCCCTGGGCATCATGGTGGCGTTGATCGCACCGCTGGCAGCCATGGTCAAGGATCGCCCGCAGGTGTCACAGGGCCCTCAGCAGACGCTTGGCGAGGCGCTGCGCGAAGCCTGCGGCCATTCCGGCTTCTGGCTGCTGGCGCTGGGCTTTTTCGTATGCGGGTTTCAGGTGGTGTTCATCGGTGTCCACTTGCCGGCCTATCTGGTCGATCAGCACCTGCCGGCCATCGTCGGCACCACCGTGCTGGCTCTGGTCGGGCTGTTCAACGTGTTCGGTACCTATATCGCCGGTTGGCTCGGCGGGCGGCGCTCCAAGCCGCGGCTGCTCAGTGCGCTGTATCTGGCCCGTGGCGTGGTGATCGCTCTGTTCATCACGGTGCCACTGAGCGTATGGACGGCTTATGCGTTCGGTATCGTCATGGGGCTGTTGTGGCTGTCTACCGTACCGCTGACCAATGGCACGGTGGCGACCCTGTTCGGGGTACGCAACCTGTCCATGCTCGGCGGCATCGTCTTTCTGTTCCACCAACTGGGTTCTTTCCTCGGTGGCTGGCTGGGCGGCTACCTCTACGACCACACGGGCAGCTATGATCTGGTATGGCAGATTTCCATCCTGCTCAGCGTACTGGCCGCAGCGCTCAACTGGCCGGTTCGCGAACAGCCCGTCGCCCGCCTGCAAGGAGCCCATGCATGACGCTCAGACCCTGGATCGCAACCGCTCTCGGCGCCGCAGGGCTGTCGCTGCTGGCGTTGATCTTCTGGGGCTGGCATCAGGGTGGACTGGCGATCATGCAGCTGGGGATGAGCCTCTGCTGAGCGGATTCACCGAGAAGGAAACCACCTGATGCGCGTGCGACTGTTTGCTCTGCCGCTGGTTCTGCTGGCGTTCAATGTCTCCGTACAGGCTGCCGAATGCCCGGCGCTGCTGGAGGGGGAGCTGCCCAAGTTGCGCTCCAAGGACAAGATCGACCTGTGTGAGCAGTTCGCCGGCAAGCCGCTGGTGGTGGTCAATACCGCCAGCTTCTGCGGTTTCACCTCGCAGTTCGAAGGGCTGGAAGCGCTCAATCAGCGCTACCGGGGGCAGGGCTTGGAAATTCTCGGCGTACCGTCCGATTCGTTCAAGCAGGAGTCGGACGACGCCGAAGAGACCGCCAAGGTCTGTTACGTGAATTACGGCGTGACCTTCACCATGAGTGAAACCCAGCCGGTGACCGGTGACCAGGCCATTCCCTTGTTCAAGGAATTGGCTGCGCAGACGGCAGCGCCACGCTGGAACTTCTTCAAATACGTGGTCGATCGCAAGGGCCAGGTGGTGGCGCGGTTTTCCAGCATGACCAAGCCCGATGACCCCGAGCTGATCGCCGCTGTGGAGAAGGCGATCGCCTCACAGCCCTGAGTCGAGGCAACAATGAAAAATCGCGGCATGAGCCGCGATTTTTGTTTCCGATCATCGTCTGATGAGCACGCCGCCCCGAGGGCCGTGCGTGCTCGAGATCGGCTCAGAAACGGTAGGTCAGCGAGGCGCCCAGGCCGTGGGCGCTGTTCTTATACGTGGCATTGTAAGTGCCGCGTGTCGCGCTGCTGCGATTGATATCGACTTCTTCTTCCTTGAGATAGGTGTAGGCCAGGTCGATGGTCATGTCGTCGCTTGGGCTCCAGCCTGCGCCGACGCTGAAAATCGTCCGGTCACCCGATGGGATGCGCGGCGAGCGATGTTCGTTTTTGGTGGGTGTCTGGTCGATGGCCACACCGGTACGCAGGACCCATTGCGGGTTCAGCTTGTAAGACACGCCAACCGCATGAGCCCAGGTGTCGTGCCAGTCCTGATCTTCGACGATGGTGTTCAGGCCACCGGCCAGAAGGCCACCGACACCTTCGTTCTCCACGCGAATCTCCTTGAAGCGGCTCCAGCGTGTCCAGGTGCTGCCGGCATACAAGGTCCAGTCATCATTGAGGGCGTGGGTGATCGACAGGTCCACGGACTCGGGGGTGGTCACGTCGAGGGATGCATCGTACTTGCCTGCGGAAGTGCCGATCACCGCCCCAGGACCCGATACGCGGGTGTCGCCTTCCAGCTCGTACTTGACCCGCGAGTGGTAGGCCAGGCCTACGCGTGTTTGTGGCGTGAACTCGTACAGGACACCGACGTTGAAGCCTACGGCCACGTCGTCGCCCTTGATCTTGACCTTGCCATCATTGCTGCCAGGAGGGCCGATCGGGTTGGTCAGCGACGAAGTGAGTTCACCTTCTATGTGGTTGAAGGTGGGGCCGAAGCCGACCGACAGCTGGTCATTGAAGCGGTAGCTGAGCGTTGGCTGTACCGTGATGACGCGTACATAACTCTTGTCCGCGAAGTAGCGGCCCTGGAAGCCACTCTCGTACTCGGTTGCCAGGCCGAAGGGCGCGTAGACGCCGATACCGAAAGCGACTTTTTCATCCAGCGGTTTGACGTAGTAACCCATGGGGACGCCCGTGGTCGGCACCATGTCACCATCGTTACTGCCACCATTGGCTGTGCCGGCAGCGGTCGTACTGCCGTTGCTGCTGATCCTGCTCTTGGCATGGATGGCCGCCACACCGAAATTGACCTGTTCGCGCTTGATTCGCGCCATGCCAGCCGGGTTGCCGAACACGGTGCTGGCGTCTTCCGCCGACGACGAGCGGCCAGCGAACGACATGCCCATGCCCGAGACGCTTTGCTCGTTGAGCGCAAAGCCACTGGCCAAGCTGTAGCTGGAGGTGGATGCGATGGCGATTGCCAGACCGGTTCTTAGGATTCTTGTACTCACGGGGTGCTCCTTGGCAGGGTCGGGGGAACTCTCGCTTTGCTGACTCAACGTCAATTCGGAAAGTTCAGGGTTAAACACGATCCGTCGAGGTGAAGCTGTCCGTTCGGGCAGGATATAGAGCCTTGCGGTGCTTGGCACCCGTGACCCGGTAGTCAGTTGCTCAGGCTGCAACCGACCGTCCGAAAATGCAGCGCTGCCAGGCTGAAACGAATTCGTCCGGCTTGCGATGGGGCGCGAAGACCTGCTGCCAGATCAGCGCCTGTGCACCGAGGTCGTCGGCGATGGGTAATGCCTTGCCATGGCTTTCGATGAGCAACCAGGCAATGGCGGTGGCATAGCGCAAATTGACGGTCAGCTCCAGGTGTGGCGCGCCAAGAAAGGCATGCTGGCTGGCCAGACCTCGTACCCGGCTGGCCAGTTCGGGGTCGCCAGCCAGGTGATCATCCCAGAGGTGCTGGTGGTGGTATGCCGAGATCCGGTACAGGCCGTAACCGCTGTGGTTGTCCAGCGCTGCGCCCAGAGATGACTGGCAAGCGGCGACGCCCAGCAGTAGCGCTTCGGCGGCGATGGATTGTTTATCCAGATACAGCAGGGTGGGGCGGATGACCTGCTGGTTCAGATCACAGGCAGCGATTCCCATACGAGCCTCTACGCAGAAATGGCCGGTGGAGGAGGGCGCTGGCAACGTCGTCTTGATCTGGTGGTGGCTTTTCGACGCGACCCACCGACCGTAAATCCCACCGGAAGCAGGGGTTAGCTGCTCAAATTCAAGCTTAGTGGGATATTCATACCGTAAAGAGCTGTTTTTAAATCGATTGAGGATTTACACCAGCCTGCATATGCCGAATTGGAACTGTAGCGAGCTGTATTGACACCATTGCGCTGCGTTCGGCAATATCGACCTCTAGTCGTCTTGCCCGAGCATTACATGTTCTCCATCTTCCAGCCCATGCCTTCTGTCCGCAGCCCCGCCGCTGCGTCGCAGAACGTTTGTCTGGAAGCTGGTAAGTCGAAGAAACAGTCGCTCATTTGACCGGGGCGCGCTGTCCCGTCAGATGGGCTGACAGGACAGAGGCGCGAGGTCGAAGCATCCCTTCGTCAGACTCCCTTCCCGCACTCCATCGACGGTGACCACACGGTCTACACCGAGGAGTTGCATGCATGTCTACATTTTCCGGAATCTGGGTCGCCCTGGTCACGCCGTTTCGCGATGGTCAGGTGGATCTACCGGCCTTGCGTTCGCTGGCCGTGCATCTGCTGGATGCTGGCGCGGCAGGTCTGGTGGTCTGCGGTACCAGTGGCGAAGCGGCGGCGCTGGATGAGCAGGAACAGCTGGCGGTGCTCGACGCCGTGCTCGAAGTGGTGCCTGCCAGCCGCGTGGTGATGGGGCTCAGTGGCAACAATCAGACTGCGGTACTGGCCCGCTTGCAGCGCATCCAGGGCCGCCCGCTGGCGGGGTTGCTGGTGCCGGCACCTTATTACATCAGACCGTCGCAGCAGGGGCTGCTGGCATTCTTCGAGGCCATCGCCGACGCTTCGCGGTTGCCGATCATCCTTTACGACATTCCTTACCGCAGCGCCGTCAGCATGGAGCTGGAAACCATCCGCCAGCTCGCCAGGCATCCGCGAATAATGGCGATCAAGGATTGTGGCGGTGACGTGCGCAAGACTCAGATGCTGATCGAGGATGGATTGCTCGACGTGCTCACCGGCGAAGACGAGCAGATATTCGCCACCCTGTGTCTCGGGGGGAGTGGCGCCATTTCTGCGGCAGCGCATATCCGTACCGCCGACTTCGTGCAGGTGGTGGCGCATCTGCAACAGGGCGATCTGCAGGCCGGTCGCGCACTGTTTCGCCAGTTGTTGCCGCTGATCCGGCTGGCCTTCGTCGAGCCCAACCCGGCGCCGGTGAAAAGCTTGCTGGCCATGCAGGGGTTGATCGCCGACGAGTTGCGTGAGCCCATGCTGCGCTGTTCGGACGGATTGCGTGAGCGCATGCGCAGTGAACTGCTGTGAGCGTGCAACACGGCAGAGGCTCACGGGATATACTGCGCGGCAATCTTTACGGGAGAGCCGCGTGAGCATCGAAATTGCCTGGATTCGAGACAACGCCAGCCTGGCGGAGCACTGCTCTGCCTGGCGCAAACAGCCATTTCTGGCGCTGGACACCGAGTTCATGCGCGTCGATACCTTTTACCCGATTGCCGGCCTTCTGCAGGTCAGCGAGGGCGAGCAGGCCTATCTGATCGACCCGCTGCAGATCGACGACTGGTCGCCGTTCGCTGCGTTGCTCGAGGATCCTCAGGTCATCAAGGTGGTGCACGCCTGCAGCGAGGACCTGGAAGTGCTCCTGCGCCTGACCGGCAGCCTGCCCGCGCCGCTGTTCGATTCGCAACTGGCCGCCGGTTACCTCAATCTGGGTTTCTCCATGGGCTATTCGCGGCTGGTGCAGGCGGTGCTGGGCATCGAACTGCCCAAGGGCGAGACCCGTTCGGACTGGCTGCAGCGTCCGCTGTCCGACACGCAGGTCAGTTACGCTGCCGAGGACGTGGTGCATCTGGCCGAGCTCTATCGCCGCCTGCAGGACAAACTCTCTGCCGAGAAGAATGCCTGGATTCTCGAGGACGGTGCCGAGCTGGTCGCCGGTCTGGGTCGCGAGATTCCCGCTGAAGAGGCGTACCGCGAAGCCAAATTGGCATGGAAGCTGTCGCGTGCCCAACTGGCCGTGCTGCGCGTGCTGTGCATCTGGCGCGAGCGCCAGGCGCGGGCACGCAATCAGCCGCGCAACCGAATCCTGCGTGAGCACTCGCTGTGGCCGCTGGCTCGCCAGCAGCCGAGCGATCTGGTCAGCCTGGCACGCATCGAGGACATGCACCCGAAGACCGTGCGCCAGGACGGCGAGACCATCCTGCAGATGATCCGCGATGCCGCCGCGCTGCCTCAGAGCGAGTGGCCGCCGGCCATGCCGGAACCGCTGCCGCTGGAGTCCACGGCGCTGCTCAAGAAGCTGCGAGCCATTGGCCAGCGTGAAGGCGAACGTCTGGATATCGCCCCGGAACTGATGCTGCGCAAGAAGACCCTCGAGGCACTGCTCAAGAGCGGTTACCCGGATGGTCCCTACCGCCTGCCCGACAGCCTGCGCGGCTGGCGCCGTGAGCTGATGGGCCAGGCGTTGCTCGATTGCCTGGCCGCTCGAGGAGAGTCCGCTTGAAACGTATCTGCTCCATCTACAAGAGCCCCCGCAAGGATGGCATGTACCTCTACGTGCTGCGTGCGGATGCGCTGAAACAGGTTCCCGAGAATCTGCTGAGCGCCTTCGGGCCACCCGTCCTTGCCTTCGACATGGTGCTGACGCCTGAGCGCACCCTCGCACGCGAAGACATCCACAAGGTGCTGGAGAACCTCGATATCCAGGGTTATCACCTGCAGATGCCGCCACCGGAAGAGGATTACATCGAGCATCTGCCGGAAGAGCTGTTACGTCGCAACGACCCTGTCTGAGGTAGGCCGAAATGCGTGTACTGATTGCCGAGAACGATCACGTTCTGTACCGCGAATTGCTGCAGAGGGCCCAGCCGGAGCTCGAGCTGATCGCTGGCGATGGCCCCGAGCTGGCGGCACAGGCGGGTAGTTGTCAGGTCTGGCTGGGTGAGCCGCATCTGTTCGCCGAACTGATCCGCGCCGGCCACAAGCCGGACTGGGTGCAGTCGACCTGGGCCGGTATCACGCCGCTGCTGGCGGAGGACTTGCCACGGGATTATCGACTGACTCGCGCGGTCGGGGTTTTCGGCCAGGTGATGGCCGAGTACGTGCTCTGTCACATGCTCGCCCACCAGCGCGAACTCTTCGCCCGCCTGCAGGCGCAGCGCGAGCAGCGTTGGGATGGTCGCCTGCCGGGCAGCCTGGCTGGGTGCAAGGTGCTGATCGTCGGTACCGGCGAAATCGGCCTGGCGGTTGCTCGCTTCCTGCAGCCGTTCAACGTCGTACTGACCGGGGTCGCCAGTAGCGCGCGGACGTTGGCGCCATTCAGTGAAGTGGCGCCTGTCGAGGCGCTGCCGCGTCTGGTCGCCGAGGCCGATTACGTGATCAACCTGCTGCCCAACACGCCGGCCACCCGGGACATTTACGATGCGGCCTTGCTGGCATGCTTCAAACCATCGGCGGTATTGATCAATGCCGGACGCGGTACCTCGGTGGTCGATGAGGATCTGGTCGCGGCGCTTGCCCGTGGGCAACTGGCTGCGGCGGTGATCGATGTCTGCCGTGAAGAGCCGTTGCCCACCGGGCACCCGTTCTGGACCGCCGACAACCTGTTGCTCACCGGTCACAGCGCTGCGCCGAGCCTGCCGCCGCTGCTGGTCGAGCTGTTCGTCAGCAACCTGCAGCGTTATCGAGCCGGCAGCGCCCTGCACGGGCTGGTGGATTTTTCCCGAGGCTATTGAGCCACGCTGTCGCGTGCAGCTTGTACTGTGCGGTCGGCAGACCTAGACTGCCGGCCTTTTCGCCCGTTACCTCCAGTTGCTGATCATGGCCGTGCCCGTTTCTCCGTTCTGGAAACACAAGACCCTCGAGCAACTCGACACCCGGGAGTGGGAGTCGCTGTGCGATGGTTGTGGCTTATGCTGCCTGCAGAAGCTCGAAGACGAGGATGACGGAGCCGTCTATTACACGCGTATCGCCTGCAAGCTGCTCGACCTGGATACCTGCCGCTGCAGCGATTACCCGAACCGCAAGACCTTCGTGCCGGACTGCATTCAGCTCACCCCAGCCCAGGCGGATCAGTTCCAGTGGCTGCCGCCCACCTGTGGTTATCGGCTGGTCAGCGAGGGCAAGGATCTGCCGCTCTGGCATCATCTGGTGTGCGGTGACCCGGATGCGGTGCACCGTGAGAGGATCTCCCAAGCAGGGCGCATGCTCAGTGAAAACAGCGTGGCCGAAGATGACTGGGAAGAACACCTGATCTTTCGCGCTGGCTGAGGGTCTGTGATGTGCCGTTAAGGCTCGCTTAAGCGGGCCGGTGTCTCATAGCCCTGTTGCACCTTGCCTCTAGTGTGCTCTGATCCCATGGAACGTTCCGATTCGTCTGTTCTGGAGTTGCCTGTATGTCGATTCGCTGCCTGCTGCTGTCCGCTGTTCTGTTGAGTACCGGCACACCCCTGTGGGCAGCCGAAAAGGTCGATCTGGACTACAAGGTGAAATTCCTTCCGGAAAGCGATCAGGCTGAAGTCAGCATTAGCCTGGAGAAGGGCGAGCGCGTGCGCAGCCTCAACTTCAACCTGGGCGACGATGGCTATTACAGCGACTTCAAGGCTGACGGCGAGTGGAAGCAGGAGGGCGAGCAGCGCGGCCTGTGGGTGCCTGCCAAGGGCAAGGCCAGCCTGACTTACAAGGTGCGTATCAGCCACCCTCGTGGCGAAGGTCGTTTCGACGCGCGGATGACCGAGGACTGGGCTCTGCTGCGCGGTGACGATCTGATCCCCAGTGCGGTACTCAACCAGGTCGACGGCACGGATCTGGTGGCGCGCCTGGAGTTCGACCTGCCCAAAGGCTGGCGTAGCGTCGAGACCGGTTGGCCGCGCGTGGGCAAGAACAAGTTCCGCATCGACAACCCGCAGCGCAAGTTCGATCGCCCCACTGGCTGGATCGTCGCTGGCAAGGTCGGCACGCGTCGCGCCAAGCTCGGTGAAACCCAGGTAACCGTCGCTGCGCCGGTGGGTGAGGGCATGCGGCGCATGGATGTCCTGACCCTGCTGACCTTCGTATGGCCCGAGATGCAGGCGGTGTTCCCGCGTGACCCGGGCAAGCTGCTGGTGGTCGGCGCCGGTGACCCGATGTGGCGTGGCGGTCTGTCGGCCCCAAACTCCTATTTCATGCACGCCGACCGCCCGCTGGTCAGCGAGAACGGCACCAGCTCGCTGGTGCACGAACTGGTACACGTGTTCAGCCGCATCAGTGACACCGACAAGAGCGACTGGATCAGCGAGGGCCTGGCCGAGTACTACGCCATCGAAGTGATGCGTCGGGCCGGTGGGCTCAGTGAGGATCGCTACCAGAAGGTGCGCGAGCACCTGATCAAGTGGAGCAAGCCGGTCAAGTCCCTGCGCACCGAAAACTCCACCGGGCCGATCACCGCCCGTGCGGTGCTGCTCCTGCAGGAGCTCGACCGGGAAATTCGCCAGGCTACCAAGGATGGCCAGCAGCGCTCGCTGGACGACGTGGCTCGTGGCCTGATGCGCCTTGAAAAGGCCAGCACCAAGGATTTCATCGAGATCACCGAGAACGTCATGGGTCGCAGCTCCAAGGTGCTGGATACCCGATTGCTGCGCTGAGCGTTTGGAGCGACATCACCCTCGAGAGCCCTCTTTCGAGTCAGCAACGCCCAATCCGGTGCGCGCACCGGGTTGGGCGTTTTCGCATCCAGCCCCCGCCATTGCTGGTGTTCAGCAAGCTATCAATGAAGTCGATCTTTACTATTCCCAGGATCGAGTTTTTGATCAAATTTTCTTGAGTAACATGAGCTCCATACCCACTTACTTCCTCCCAAGGAGCTCAACATGAAAACCGAATTCATTGCCAGCCTGTTCATCGCCACCCTCGCCAGCGCCGCTTTCGCACTGCCGCAAGCACCTGTCGAGGCCACTACTTCGCACTCCGTTGGTGCGCAGAAAGTCGCAGAGGATGGTTACAAGCGTACCGGTGGCAAGTTCGCCGAGAGCGGCTTCGAACGTGTCGGCGGCAAGCTGGTCGCTGAAGATGGCTACGAGCGCACTGGCGGCAAGATTGCCGAGAACGGCTTCGAACGCGTCGGCGGCAAGCTGGTCGCTGAAGATGGCTACGAGCGTACTGGCGGCAAGATCGCCGAGAGCGGTTTCGAACGCGTCGGCGGCAAGCTGGTCGCTGAGGATGGCTACGAGCGTACTGGCGGCAAGATCGCCGAGAGCGGTTTCGAGCGTGTCGGCGGTAAGCTGGTCGCTGAGGATGGCTACGAGCGTACTGGCGGCAAGATCGCCGAGAGCGGTTTCGAGCGTGTAGGCGGTAAATTGGTCGCTGAAGATGGTTACGAGCGTACCGGTGGCAAAGCTGCCCAGGCTTTCGAGCATATCGATGGCAAGCTGGTTGCCGAAGATGGCTATAGCCGTACGGGTGGCAAGGTCCAACCTTCCTGATCAGTCAGCGTCAACACAAAGCCCGGCTCGCTCCGGGCTTTATCTTGTCTGCAATCTGGCTCAGTACTTGGCGCCGGTTCTGGTGTTGTTGCCTTTGGCCAGGCGGTCATAGAGCACCACGTTGACCGTCGCCGCGAGGTTCATGCAGCCTTGCGTGGGGATGTAGACCACCTCTTCGCACCAGTCGCGTACTTCCTGGTCCAGCGAGCCGTCTTCCGGGCCGAAGATATAAAAGGCGCGATCCGGGTGGGTGTAACTCGGCAATGGCCGGGCACCGTCCACCAGTTCCACGGCTACCGGGGTGCACCCCAGGGGAATGACTTTCTGCAGGTCATCGATGCCGATCAGGGGAATGTCCAGGTGCACCCGCTTGGTATCGGTGACGAAGTCCCGGGCGCGCTCGTAGCGCTTACCGGTGTAGAACACCGAGGCCACGCCATAGCAGCCGGCGGCACGCATCACGGCGCCGACGTTCTCCGGTGACTTGGGGTTGTAGAGACCGATGCAGCTGTATCGTTTGTTGCCCACGGACAGGCCTCGCGCAAAAGGAGCGGCATTATACGGCCTGTTTTGCGACTAGGGTCTGTTGACGTTTCAACGCGAGCCGCGTTGCCGCGAGAAATCTCGCCAGGCCGGGCGGCGATCCGCTAGGCGGAGGACGCAGGGAATGGACTAGCCGTCCGCGTTTTCCCTTGCCAAGTCCTCCAACAACGCATGGCGAGATTTCTCGCGCAACCCGCAGGGCCGGGCCCGTTTTTGCGCGATACGGCGTTACTCGATGTCTCATTTGGCCCACCAAACTTCGCATCTCGTGCCTTGCCTCGCGCAAAAACGGGCTCCGGCGCGGCCGTGCGTGAAACGTCAACAGACCCTAGGACTTTTTCTGCAGCAGATCGGCCAGATTGGCAAACGCCTTGTGGGTGGTTTTCGGCCCGCTCTGGCTGGCAGTGGAACCTTCGCTGAAATACTGCTGGTCGGTGTACCGGGAGTGTTCATTGTCGTGGCAGAACAGGCACAGCAGCTCCCAGTTGGAGCCGTCCTGGGGGTTGTTGTCGTGATTGTGGTCACGGTGGTGAACGGTCAGTTCACTGAGGCGCTTGCCTGAGAACTCGCGGGCGCAACGGCCGCAGACGTGCGGGTACATGCGCAGGGCCTTGTCCCGATAGCCTTCTTCACGGCTGCGCTGGGCATCGGCGAGGATGCGGTCGAGTTTGGACGTAGGCGTGGACGGGCTGCTCATGTTCGCTCCTTGGTGGGTAGCGCTCAGTATAGGGCAGCATCAGTGACTGCCGAGAGGAATCTGTTTGCACTTTCCGGCATCTCGCCAGCCCAAGGCAGTTCGTCCCATCGAACATTGGAGTACCCAACATGCGCAAGTCCATCGTGATGCTGATCAGTCTGCTGTCATTCGCCGGCATCGCTCATGCCCAGCAGGAACAGCCTTCTGCCGCCCAGCCCGCGAGTACCGTGCAGAGCCCCGACGTGCCCGATCCATCGGCCGTCGATCCCGACACTCCACCCGTGATCCGCGATGGCCGTGACAACGACGAGTCGACCGAGGCAGCCGACGACGCCGCGGAGCGTCAGCACGAGCAGCAAGACCAGCACAAGAAACACTGAGTGCTCAGCGCTGGCTGCCGGCCACGGCAGCCAGCCAGGTATCAGGCCTCGGAACGCAGGCCGAGTACCTTGAAGAGGAAGGCATATTCCAGCGCGACGTCCCGCAGCGCCTGATAGCGGCCACTCATGCCGCCATGGCCGGCTTCGAGGTCGGTTTTCAGCAGTAGCAGGTTGTCATCCGTCTTCAGTTCGCGCAGGCGCGCCACCCACTTGGCCGCCTCCCAATACTGCACGCGGCTATCGTTGTAGCCCGCCACCGCGAGAACCGCTGGATATCGCTGCGCCTGCACGTTCTCGTAGGGTGCGTAAGCCTTGATGCGCTCGTGCACCTCTGGCTGGTTGGGGTCGCCCCACTCATCGTATTCGGTGACGGTCAGTGGCAGCTCCGGGTTGAGCATGGTGTTGAGCACATCGACGAAGGGCACTTCGGCGATAGCCGCTGCGAACAGCTCCGGCCGCTGGTTGAGCGTTGCGCCGATCAGCAGGCCGCCTGCGCTGCCGCCGCTGATGGCCAGCCGCGACGGGCTGGTGAACCCTTGGGCGATCAGGTGCTCGGCACAGGCGATGAAGTCGCCGAAACTGTTCTGTTTGTGTTCCAGCTTGCCGGCCCGGTACCAGGCTTCGCCCAGTTCACCGCCGCCGCGAACATGGGCGATGGCGAACACCACGCCGCGATCGAGCAGGCTCAGGCGTGCGTGGGAGAACCAGGGATCGAGGCTTTCGCCATAGGCACCGTAACCGTACAGATAGAGCGGAGCGGCCTGGCCCAGGGCATCGCGGCGGGCGACCAGGCTGATCGGTACCCGGGTGCCATCTTCCGCAGTCGCCCACAGCCGCTGGCTGAGATAGGCATCGGCATCGAACTCGCCGAGTACCGGGGTTTCCTTGAGAATCTGCTGGGTGCCATCGGCCAGGTTCAACTGGCGAATCTGCGCGGGACGATTGAGTGCCTCGTAACGCAGGCGGATCACCGCGCTGGCGAACTCCAGGCTGTCCTGCACGTACAGGCTGTAGGCGGCATCGGGCAGGCTGACCCGATAACCGGCCAGCCCTTGCGGGCGTACGTCGATGATCGGCAGGCCGCCTTCGCGCAGGCTGAGCACCAGCGCCGACTCGGCCAGGCTGACGCCTTCGAGCATTACCTGTTCGTTATGCGCCACCAGCTCCTGCCAGTGTTCGCGGGCCGGTCGTTCAGGCGTGGCACTGTACAGCGCGAAATTGATGCCAGTCTGGTTGCTGCGAATCAGCCAGGCCCACTGGCCGTCGAGTTTGCCGTGGTCGGGGTAATACTCGTGACCTTCCTCGCGCGGCGCCAGGCACTGGAAGGGCTGCTGCGGCGTGTTCGCGTCCAGCACCCAGCATTCACTGGTGGTCTTGCTGCCCAGCAGCAGTACCAGCTGGCGTTCCGAGCTGCTGCGGTAGCAGGTGAGAAAGAAACGGCCATCGGGCTCGTGGAACACCTGGGTGCTCTGCGTTTCGCCAAGTCGATAGCGATGCAGCGTGCTGGGGCGGTGGGCATCGTCCAGTTCACCATAGAACAGGGTCTGGCTGTCGTTGGCCCAGGTCATGCTGCCGTCGCAGTCATCGAACGGCAGCTCATCGATTGCGCCACTGGCCAGTTCCTTGACGAACAGGCGATAGATTTCGTCGCCACTGGTGTCCAGGCTGTAGGCCAGGCGCTGCTGGTCGGGGCTGATGCTGAAAGCACCCAGGGACAGAAAACCGCCCGCGGCGATTTCGTTGGGGTCAAGAAGCAGTTGCTCAGCGCTTTCGTCGAGCTGCAGGCCGCCGTCCGCAGGGCGAGGGCAGCGATAGTGGCGGGGATACTCGTCACCGGCAGTGGTGCGTTGGTAGTAGAGGTAGTCACCCCAGGGGGTCGGCAATGACAGGTCGGTCTCGCGGATGCGCGCCTTTATTTCCTGGAACAACCGTTCGCGCAATCCAGCCTGATCGCTCAACTGGTCTTCCAGGTAGGCGTTCTCGGCACGCAGGTGGCTCAGCACCTCGTCGCTGTCGCGGTCTTCGAGCCAGTGATAGGGATCGGTGCCAGTGTCCTTGCGGGCAATGGGGGCAGTGGTCATGAGAGTCTCCAGAACGCAGGGCGATGGCAACGGGCACTTCTTAAAACTACCAACGTTTTTAGACGTACCCTAAAGGCGCCGAACCCGGGAAAAGCCGTTATCATAAGCGCCTTTGTCGCCAGGCAGCCGCCGAAAAATGCGGATTGACCCGTTCGAGCCAAGTAAAGCAAGGGAACCGTCCCCCTCATGATCGAAAACGACTATCTCCTCGCCTGGGGCGCTTATGCCATTGCCGCGTTGGGCTGCCTGCTGGTGTGGTTCCGTATCACCAGCTGGATGTGGCGCTACGTGCGCGAACCGCTGCGCGTGCTGGTGGCGATTCTGCTGTTCTGCCCGACCATCGTCGATCCGGCCAAGGAACTGTTCGCGCCTGCAGTGGCTATCGTCGCCCTCGATCTGATCTTCAAGGTCGGCAGCAATGCCTGGCGAGCCGTGGCTGATCTGGCCATGTACGGGCTTATCGTGTTCGCCATCTATCTGCTGTTCGTGGCCATTCGTTGGCCGTTCCTGCGCAGTGCCAGGGCCCGCAAGGCCGCGCGCGAAGAGGAGCAGAGCGAGGACAGCGATCTGACCCTGCGCGAACGTCTGCAGCAGGAGCAGGAGCCGAAGTACACCGCGCCACGCAGTACCCGCAGCGCTCGCGTCGAGCCGCGGTTGTAAGCCGGATCAATCGAGAACCAGATCATGTGTGAACTGCTCGGCATGAGCGCCAACGTCCCGACGGATATCGTCTTCAGTTTTACCGGGCTGATGCAGCGTGGTGGGCGTACCGGGCCGCATCGCGATGGCTGGGGCATCGGTTTCTACGAAGGCCGGGGCCTGCGCCTGTTCCAGGATCCTCGCGCGAGCAGCGAGTCGGAAGTGGCGCAGCTGGTGCAGCGCTATCCGATCAAGAGCGAAGTGGTGATCGGCCATATTCGTCAGGCCAATGTCGGGCGTGTCTGCCTGGCCAACACCCATCCTTTCGTGCGCGAGCTGTGGGGGCGCAACTGGTGCTTCGCCCATAACGGCCAACTGGCTGATTTTCGCCCGGCCCTGAGTTTCTATCGTGCCATCGGCGATACGGACAGCGAATCGGCCTTCTGCGATCTGCTCAACCGCATTCGCACGGCGTTTCCGGAGGCGGTTCCCATCGAGGTGCTGTTGCCTGAACTTGTCGCTGCCTGTGCGGCCTATCGTCAGCATGGCGTGTTCAATTGCCTGCTCAGCGACGGTGACTGGCTGTTCAGCTTCTGCTCCAGCAAGCTGGCACATATCACCCGGCGTGCGCCCTTCGGGCCTGCGCACCTGCGCGATGCCGACATGAGCGTGGATTTTCATGCCGAAACCACGCCCAACGACGTGGTTTCGGTACTGGCCACCGAGCCGCTGACCGACAACGAGCAGTGGTCGCTGTATCAGCCGGGCGAATGGCGCCTGTGGCGCGCGGGCGAATGCATCGCCCAGGGCCTGAGCAACTGACGAGCGTCCCGCGTGGCGGGGCTGCGGGGGATGAATGTTAAGAAGTTATCTGCGTCTGGCGTTGTTCGCTCTGGGCCTGTTGCTTGGTGTTCAGGTGCCGGGTTTCATCGATGATTACGCCAAGCGCGTCGAAGCCCATCGCCTGGAATCCGAACAGAGCCTGAGCGGTTTCCGCGATACCGCCCGGCGCTTCTTCGATGGAGACCTGCAGCGCCTGGTCGGCCATTATCGTGGCAGTACCGACCCGGTGATGCAGAGCGACGCGCGCAGCGTGGGCCTGCTGGTCGAACGCTCCGACCTGTTGCAGCGCGAATCGCTGGCCATGCAGGGCCCCTGGTATCGTCAGGTCTGGCACCTGGCAACCGCTGCCGACGAGCAACTGCTGCAGGAAACCCACGCTGCCTACCGCTATCAGGTGCTCCTGGCGCCCGAGGCGATCGCCTGGGGTATCGCCTGCGCGCTTTTCCTCGCCTGGGTCGTGGAAAGCATCCTGCTGTTGCTGGCCCTGCCGTTCCGGCGCCGTGAGCGCCGCGTAGTGCCCGAACGTCAACAACCGCGCATGCGCTGAGAGCACGTGGCCTAGCCTGGGTTGAGCGAAGAACCGTAGGGTGGGTTAGTGACGCCATCCCCCGGAAAGCCAGGCGCATCTTGTTTCGGCGCGTCGCGTAACCCACCAAGTGATATTCGGCATTGCATAAAAGTGGGGTAGAGCGCCGTCAATCGTGTAAATACCCTTTGCACTGGCTGGCGCCTAACCTGTGCGACCCGACGTACCTTGGGTAGGGGCCGCGACCATCACTTGGCCAGAAAGCGCATCCCATCCTCCAACCCCTGCAGGGTCAGCGGGAACATCTGGTCGTTGATCAGTTCGCGGATGATGCCGGTCGAGGTGGTGTAATCCCAGGTCTGGCGCGGGTAAGGGTTGATCCAGATGAGCTTCTTGTAGGTTTCCATGAAGCGGCGTAGCCACAGGTAGCCGGCCTCTTCGTTCCAGTGCTCGACGCTGCCGCCCGGCTGGGTGATTTCGTAGGGCGCCATGGCGGCGTCGCCGATGAACACCACCTTGTAGTCGGCGCCGTACTTGTGCAGCAGGTCATGGGTGGAAAAGCGCTCCGCGTTGCGGCGCTGGTTGTTCTTCCACACCGTCTCGTACACGCAGTTATGGAAGTAGAAATACTCCATGTGCTTGAACTCGGTGCGACAGGCCGAGAACAGCTCTTCGCAGACCTTGACGTGGGCATCCATGGAGCCGCCGATGTCGAACAGCAGGAGCAGTTTGACCGTATTGCGACGCTCCGGGCGCATCTGGATGTTCAGCAGGCCGCCGTCCCGGGCGGTGTGGTCGATGGTGCCGTCGAGGTCAAGTTCGTCCTGCGCACCCTGGCGGGCGAATTTGCGCAGACGGCGCAGGGCCACCTTGATATTACGGGTGCCCAGCTCGACCGAGTCGTCGAGGTTCTTGTACTCGCGCTGGTCCCACACCTTGACGGCCTTGCCCTGGCGCTCACCCGCATCACCGACGCGGATGCCTTCGGGGTTGTAGCCGCCCGAGCCGAAGGGGCTGGTGCCGCCCGTGCCGACCCACTTGTTGCCGCCGGCATGGCGCTCCTTCTGTTCTTCCAGGCGCTTCTTGAATTCCTCGATCAGCTTGTCGAGGCCGCCCAGGGACTGGATCTGCGCGCGCTCTTCAGCGCTCAGGGAACGCTCGAATTCCTTGCGCAACCATTCTTCGGGGATCAGCGCTTGCAGATGCTGGTCGAGGCTCTGCAAACCGTCGAAATACGCGGAGAAGGCACGGTCGAATTTGTCGAAATGGCGCTCGTCCTTCACCAGGATGGCGCGCGACAGGTAGTAGAACTCGTCCATGTCGGCGAACACGACCTTGTGCTTGAGGGCATCGATCAGGTCGAGCAGTTCACGCAGGGAAACCGGCACCTTGGCGGCACGCATTTCAGTGAACAGGTTGAGCAGCATGGTGGCTTCCTCAGTCGCGACGTTCTACGGGCAGGCCGTCGGCGATCCGGTACCAGTCGGCGCAGGATTCGGCATGAATGTGTTGCTGGGCAACGCTGGGTAGCGGCGTATCCAGCGTCCCCAGGGTTACCGACAACCAGTTCGGGCGGGGCTGCTCGGCGAACCACTGCAGATTCGAGCCGCAGCGCTGGCAGAAAGTACGGCCTACGCCTGGTGACGAGTTGAAGGTGCTGACCGATTCCTCGCCCTGGGTAAAGCGAAAGTGCTCGCGCCGCACGTTGCCGTACGTGGCGAACGCCGCGCCATGGCCTTTGCGGCACTGGCTGCAATGGCAATGATTGGCGGACTCGATGGGCGCGTCGATCTGGTACTTCACCGTACCGCAGAGACAGCTGCCGCTATGCATCTGGTTCATCCTCGTTATTCAACACAGCTTGGATTTCCAATGCCAGTGCTCCTTTGCTTATGCCGGTTCCTCGCAGATGTCGAGACGTGCTGGTTTGTGCGCTGACGTCGAGCCAAATGACTTTTGCTGAGTCATCCAGAGCGCTGTGATCTTCGTTGGTCGACAAGTCAAACTCGATGAAGCGATGTTCTTGGGTCAACAACATTCCGTTAACCCAATAACCGCCATAGATATTGGCGTCTAGCTCCATGATGATCGATCTATCCCAGTCTATCGCTTGGCCTAAAGCGTATTGCCGCAGGGCAAGCGGAACTCTGTCTGGATTGTCGCGATAAAAGGTGGCCGCTCGCAGCAGTGATTCCTGTCTCAGTAGCGTCTGTTCCTGGACGTTCTTCTGACGCTTACGACGTACTCGTTCGATATCCATTTTGATATCAGCGATTACCGCGGCGCGCCATGAAGGCCAGGCGCTCCAGCAAGTGCACGTCCTGCTCGTTCTTCACCAGGGCACCAGCCAGGGGCGGGATGGCCTTGGTCGGATCGCGCTCGCGCAGCACCGCCTCGCCGATGTTGTCGGCCATTAGTAGCTTGAGCCAGTCGACCAGTTCGCTGGTCGAGGGCTTCTTCTTCAACCCCGGCACCTTGCGCACGTCGAAGAACACGTCGAGGGCTTCGGCCACCAGGCTGTTGCTGATGCCGGGGTAGTGCACGTCGACGATCTTCTGCAGGGTCTGGCGATCCGGGAAGGCGATGTAGTGGAAGAAGCAGCGGCGCAGGAAGGCGTCCGGCAATTCCTTCTCGTTGTTCGAGGTGATGATGATGATCGGGCGCTGCTTGGCCTTGATCGTCTCGTCGGTCTCGTAAACGTAGAACTCCATCTTGTCGAGTTCCTGCAACAGGTCGTTGGGGAATTCGATGTCGGCCTTGTCGATTTCGTCGATCAGCAGCACCACGCGCTCTTCGGCCTCGAAGGCCTCCCACAGCTTGCCTTTCTTGATGTAGTTGCGAACGTCGTGAACCTTCTCGGAGCTGAGCTGCGAATCACGCAGGCGGCTCACCGCATCGTATTCGTACAGACCCTGGTGAGCCTTGGTGGTGGACTTGATGTGCCAGGTGATCAGGCGCGTGCCGAAGGACTCGGCCAACTGCTCGGCCAGCAGGGTCTTGCCGGTACCGGGCTCGCCCTTGACCAGCAGCGGCCGCTGCAGGGTGATGGCCGCATTTACTGCCAATTTTAGGTCGTCGGTGGCGACATAGGACGGTGTGCCTTCGAACTTCATTGGATGATCCTCGTGCGTCGACGCCAGCAGGGGCAGGGCATGTGTCAAAGCGGAGACTATAGCGTGATGGGGTCACGACTGTGAACGCGGGGCGGCTATTCAGTCACTGAATAGACGTTTCATTGTTCCGTTGCCGCGCCTCGCTCGAAGCGGCTGTTGAACGCCTCGACGAAACCATTGCGCAGGATGCCGATGAACGCCTGGAAGGCGCTGATATCCTGCTGACGTGTGCTGCCACGCAGCTCGACGCGGGTGGCGATCTGATCCTGTCGCTGATTTTTCAGGACCTTCTCGCCGCCACCGACCACGGCTTCCCAGATGGAGCGGAAAAAGCCCTTGTTTTCGTTTTCCACGTCCTGCTGCCAGTCGAACACTTCGACGTTGCGCAGCAGTGGCTTGATGTAGCCGCTCAGTTGGGAGTCTTCGGCGAAGGCTTCGACCACCAGGTCACCGTTGCCACTCTTGAAATCGAACTTGCCATAGGCATTGGCCAGGTCGTTGAGGCGTGGCAGTTCGATGCCGGTGGCGCGTACGCGGAATTCGAAATCCTGGAAGTTGTGGAAGGGGTCGAATACCGCGCTGGCTTCCAGGGGGGCATGGTCTAGCAACCGTGCCTTGCCTTCGAAGCGGGCGACCCGGTCACCCTGTTCGTCGGCCACGTTGGTCAGGTTATAGAGGCTGGCCTGGATGGCGTTGGCCTGGATCTTCACCGGCGGCGAGGCATTGAAGTTGTAGAAACCCAGGGTGCCATCGTTCACGCGCACTTCGTTGAGGGTGATGGGCAGCAGCTTGTTCAGTTGCTCGCGCCAGTCGACGCCTTCACCGGTCTGGGCGTCGTCGCGGTTTTCGCTGTCGACGAAATTCACCTCGGGTTTCTCGAACACCACCCGGGCGACCACTGCACGGGCACTCCATAGTTCGTTCCAGCTCACCGATATCTCGATCTGCGGCACCGCCACGAAGGGGACTGGAACGTCGCGCTCCGCCTTGACGATACGCAGGCCGTTGATGCGGTAACCGCCGCGCCACAGTGCCAGGTCCACATCCTCGACATGGCCGCGGTAGTCGCCCATGTCGGCGAGCTTCTCGTTCAGGTAGTCGCGCAGCACATAGGGCAGGGCGACGTGGACGACCAGCAGCAGTGCGAGCAGGCCCAGGCAGATCCAGAGCGGCAGGCTGTAGCGGCGTTTCATCGGATGCATCCGTGTAGGCGTAGTCTGGATGGACTGCAAGGGCGCCCGCAGAGTTCGACCTTCCCGACGCTGGACGCCCTGACGCATCGGGCATAGGCTGATGGGCTCAGTCATGACAAGGAACCGGTACACCATGAGCCGCATATATGCAGACAACGCACAGGCTATCGGCAACACACCGCTGGTGATGATCAACCGCCTCGGGCCCAAGGGCGTGACCATCCTGGCCAAGATCGAGGGGCGCAACCCTGCCTATTCGGTGAAGTGCCGGATCGGCGCCAACATGGTCTGGGATGCCGAGTCCCGTGGTGTGCTCAAACCGGGCATGACGCTGGTAGAGCCCACTTCGGGCAACACCGGCATCGGTCTGGCCTTCGTCGCCGCTGCCCGTGGTTACAAGCTGGTGCTGACCATGCCGGCGTCCATGAGCCTGGAGCGTCGCAAGGTGCTCAAGGCGCTGGGTGCCGAACTGGTACTCACCGAGCCTGCCAAGGGCATGAAGGGGGCGATCGAGAAGGCCGCCGAAATCGCCGCCTCCGATACCGCCAAGTACTACATGCCACAGCAGTTCGAAAACCCGGCCAACCCGGCGATCCACGAGAAAACCACCGGCCCGGAAATCTGGAATGACACCGAAGGTGCCGTGGATGTGCTGGTGTCCGGTGTGGGTACCGGCGGTACCATCACCGGGGTCTCGCGCTATATAAAGCAGACCCAGGGCAAGGCGATCCAGTCCATCGCGGTCGAGCCGGTCTCCTCGCCAGTGATCACCCAGACCCTGGCCGGCGAAGAGGTCAAGCCCAGCCCGCACAAGATTCAGGGCATTGGCGCCGGCTTCGTACCGAAGAACCTCGACTTGTCGCTGGTCGACCGGGTCGAGCAGGTGACCGACGAGGATTCCAAGGCCATGGCCCTGCGCCTGATGCGCGAGGAAGGCATTCTCTGCGGTATTTCCTGCGGCGCGGCAATGGCAGTGGCGGTGCGCCTGGCCGAGAAGCCGGAAATGCAGGGCAAGACCATCGTGGTGATCCTGCCGGACTCCGGTGAGCGCTACCTGTCGAGCATGCTGTTCAGTGACCTGTTCACCGAGCAGGAATTGCAGCAGTAACGTATTGGCCGCGTAGCCAAGCGGATCGCTCCCCACGCTTGAGCGTGGGAGCCATCAAACGAGGCGAATTGGTGGGCTGAAGCCCACCCTACGTCAGCGCCCTGTAGGGTGGGGCTTCAGCCCACCAAAATCGACCACCGACTCTCTTCAAAATCGCCGCAAGGCGAATCACCACGAGGCAATGGTGATCCACACACGGCCATGCAAACGTCCCCTGTAGGGTGGGCTTCAGTCCATCAAAATCGACCACCGACTCTCTTCAAAGTCGCCGCAAGGCGAATCACCACGAGGCAATGGTAATCCACACACGGCCATGCAAACGTCCCCTGTAGGGTGGGGCTTCAGCCCACCTAATTGATCGTCCGGCACTGCTTTCGAGCCGTACGGGGGGCCGACGCTTCACTTGCACGCCGCGACCCACCCTATGGGATTGGACAGCTGTCTATGCCGGTGCTTTCGTCGCCGGGCGAACCACCAGCCACAAGGCGATGGCGATCAATATGCCGCCGTACAGGTGCGCCCAGGACAAGGGCTCGTCGAGCAGCAGCGCGCCCCAGAGCACACCGAAGATGGGAATCAGAAAGGTGGTGGTCGACGCCCTGATCGGCCCGATGTCGTTGAGCAGGCGAAAGTACAGCACGTACGCGAAGGCCGTGCAGCCCAGCCCCAGGGCCAGCAGGGAAGACCACTCCAGCCAGCCGCCCCAGGTGGCCGGTGGCTGTATCGCCAGTGAGCCACCGAACAGCGGCAGCAGGAACAGGCTGGCGCCGCACAGGCTGCCAAACGCGGTGAGGCGATTGTCCAGGCCACCGGCTATCCAGCGCCGGGTGAGGAAGCCAGCCAGGCCGTAACAGAGCGTCGCCAGCAGGCAGGCGAGGGCGCCAAGTACCAGATCGGTATCCAGTTCCACCGGGCCGCTACGGGTCAGTACGGCGACGCCGAACAGGCCAAGGGCAACACCTGCGGCGCGGGTCAGCGTCATCGCTTCGGCGAAGAACAGGGCGCCGATCAGCACCCCCATCATCGGCGTGGTGGCGTTGATGATCGCCGAATAGCCGGCGGGCAGCACCAGTGCCGCCAGGCTGTACATGGCCGATGGAATGCCGGCATTGATCACCCCCAGCACCAGGCACAGGCCCAGCTTGCCATGGAAGTCCCACTTCACCCGCATCAGCAGCAGGATCGCCAGCAGGCCCAGCATGGCGATCGCGGCGCGAAAGAAAGCGGTCGGCATGCTGCCGATCACAGGGGCCACCACGCGCAGGAACAGGAAGCTGGCTCCCCAGATCGACGCGAGTAGCAGAAGGCGCAGCATGTCGGCAGGGCGCAAGGTGGGCTCCAGTTTCGGGCGGAAGGCTGGCAGTTTTGCCGGACGTCGCCCGCAAGGCAAGCGCGCAATGGGCTTTCAATGTCGGCAGGTGCACCTTTGGCGAGAAACACGCTGCAACCTTTATGCATCGCCCGGTGCACAACGGCTTCGCGTTCACGGTCACTATTGTTTGAACAAGCGCTCTGGCGCGCGGGTCGCACGTCAGGCTGCAAAGCACCATAATGGCGCCGCTCTCCATCGCCACTCAAATATGGATGGTCGCGCCAACTACGCGCTGTCGAAGAATCAAGGAACATGCCCATGAGCTGCAACCCGCCCGCGCAACTGCCCGAACTGTCTCGTCTGGCCAAGGCCATCCTGTTATGCAGCTGCGCGGCTGCAGGTGCGGCACAGGCGGCGGAGCCTGTCAGCAGGCTGGTGCTCGATCCCAGCGTGGTGACCGGCTCGCGTAGCGCGATGCAGAGTTTCGACCTGCCATTCTCGGTTGACGGCATCGACCGCGAGCAGATCAGCGATGGTCAGCTGGGTATCAATGCCTCCGAGGTGCTCACCCGGGTGCCCGGCTTGGTGGTGCAGAACCGCCAGAACTATGCCCAGGACCTGCAGATATCGTCCCGTGGTTTTGGCGCACGCTCGGCGTTCGGCGTGCGCGGGCTGAAGCTGATCACCGATGGCATTCCGGCCAGCACGCCGGACGGCCAGGGCCAGGCGGCGACCTTCAACCTGGATACCGCCGACCGCATCGAAGTGCTGCGTGGCCCGGCCTCGACGCTGTATGGCAGCAATGCTGGCGGGGTGATCCAGATGTTTTCCCGCGATGGCGTCGGCCGGCCGCGTATCGGTGCCGAGACCCTGATCGGCAGCGACGGCCTGACCCGCAACCACCTCACCGCCGAAGGCGAGGCGGATGGCGTGGGCTTCGTGCTCGACGCCTCGCGGATGGACACCGACGGTTACCGCGACCACAGCTCGGCACGCCGTGACCAGACCTTCGCCAAGCTCAACTTCAAACCGGATGAAGACAGCAAGCTGGCGCTGATCTACAGCAGCCTGGAGCAGAACGGTACCAAGGATCCCCTTGGCCAGGCTTGGGAGGCATATAAGGCCGATCCGCGCTCGGTGGCGGTCAATGCGCGAAACTTCAATACCCGCAAAAGCATCGATCACCAGCAACTGGGCGCCAACTATGAGCGCTATTTTGGTGATGCGACGCTGCAGGCCACGGCCTATGCAGGCAAACGCAGCGTGATTCAGTACCTGGCCATTCCTCAGGGGCCGCAGGGCAATCCGAATCACAGTGGCGGGGTAGTGGATTTCGACCGAGAATTTCATGGTGGCAGTGTTCGCTGGCTGCAACCGGTGGATGGGGTCGCGGGTGATCTGCGGCTGGTGTTCGGCCTCGATTATGATCAGAGCCGTGACGATCGCCGTGGATACGAGAATTTCTCTGGCTCTCAGGTAGGCGTCAAAGGTGCGCTGCGCCGCGACGAAGTCGACACCGTCACCAGCCTGGATCCCTACGCCCAGGCAACCTGGACACTGGGTGACTGGACGCTGCAGGGGGGGCTGCGCTACAGCACCGTGGAGGTGGACGTCGATGACAAGTACATCGTCGGTGCCAATGGTGACGACAGTGGCACCCGGCGCTACGAAAAGGCCACGCCCTCGGTCAGTCTGGGTTACGCCTTCACGCCCGACCTGAATGGCTATGTCAGTGTCGGCAAGGGTTTCGAAACGCCGAGTCAGGCCGAGCTGGCCTACTCGCAGGGCAATGCTGGCTTCAACTATGGCCTGGAGCCGTCGGAAAGCACCCAGTACGAAATTGGCCTGAAAGCCCGCGTTGCCGAAGGCACCCGCGTCAATGCCGCGATCTTCCAGATCACCACCGATGATGAAATCGTCGTGCTGGAAAACAGCGGCGGCCGCACCAGCTACCAGAACGCCGGCAAGACCCTGCGCCGCGGTTTCGAGCTGGGCATCGAGAGCCAGTTCAATGAGCAGTGGTCGGCAGCGTTGGCCTATACCTACTTGGCCGCGACCTATGATTCGCGCTTCGTCGCAGGCAATAACACCATCGACAAGGGCAACAATCTCCCTGGCGTGCCACGCACTACGCTGTTCGGCGAAGTGGCCTGGAAGCCCGTCGATGGCATCAGCACTGCCGTGGAAGGCCTGTATCGCAGCAAGGTGTACGTCGAGGACACCAACAGCCAGAAGGCTGCACCGAGTTACGCGGTCTTCAACTGGCGTACCCGCTTCGAGCAGAATCTGGGGGCCTGGAAGACTCACCAGACCCTGCGCCTGGATAACCTGCTGGATAGGCAATATGTCGGTTCGGTGATCGTCGGCGACGGCAACAACCGCTATTACGAGGCGGCGCCGGGCCGTTCCTGGTATGCCGGAGCGGGTGTGGAGTATCAGTTCTGATGAAACCGGAGGGGGCTGTTGCATCGGCCCCCGATTGTCAGCAGGCGCAAAGCGACGGTCGGTAGCGCCTTGCAACGGTTGGAGGCTTGTTACATCTCCCCTAGTGCGATGGTTTCGGCTACTCTCAAGTCAAGCGGCCACCATAGCCGCGTGCAGTCGAGGATATCTCTTATGAAAGCCTGGTTCGAAAAACTTGCCGCACAGCTCAATGCCCTGTTTGCCCCGCGCATGCAGCCGATCCCAATCCGCAGTGAAGAGCAGCGCCGCCTGGCTGCCGAGCGTCAGCGCCGCCGCTGAGTAGCGCTGCGTCATTGATCTGGAAGCGCCGCCAGCGGCGCTTCGATGTTCACACCTGTATCCCCGCCCAGGGATTGATACAGCGTGACTGCATTTATCAGCTGGTTCAGACGATTCTCCGCCAAGGTGATTTGTGCCGTGCGGCGGGTGTCCTGTGCGCTCAGCCAGGATTGCAGATCCACAGCCCCTGATTCGTAACGAATTCGATAGATACGCTCGGCCTCGCGGGCTGCGTCCAGTGCGCGACTGCGCATCGCTTCCTGCTCGGCGTAGTGGCGTCGCCCCGCCAGCCCGTTTTCCACGTCCGCCAATGCCTGATACAGGCTCTGGCGGAAGTCCGTCACCGCCAGCTCATAGTCGGTTTTCGATACCGCGACGTTGAGCTTCATCTGGTTCCACTGCAGGAAAGGCATGGCCAGGCTGGCACCCACGGCGCCGACCGGATTCTGCAGCAGATTGCCCAGTGCCGAACTGGAGTAGCCTAAGGTGCCGGTCAGGCTCAGATCCGGGTAATAGCTGGCGCGGGTGGCATCCACGGATTTCAGGCTACTGCGCAGGCGCAGTTCAGCAGCGCGCAGATCCGGGCGACGAGCCAGCAGGCTGGCCGGTAGATCGGCGGCCACGGCCGGTAATACGCTGCCTTGCAGGCTCTGCAGTTCAATCAGGCTCACCGGGCTGGCCCCATCGAACAGCACGGCCAGGGCGTTGCGCTGCTCGACGCGTTGCTGGCGCAGGTCCACGTCATTGGCCAACTGGGTTTCCAGGCTCTGCCGCGCCTCGGCGAGCTCCAGCGCCGAAGCCTGGCCGGCATCGTATTGCACCTGAACCAACTGCAGGGTTTGCCGTGCGTACTCGATGCTCGCGGCGCTGGCCGTCAGGCGTTCGTTGAGATAGCCGATCTGCCAGTAAAGGCTCGCCACCGTACCCGCCAGTGACAGGCGAGTAGCGGCGTAATCCTGCTCGGTTGCCAGCGCCTCCAGCTCGGCTGCATCGGTGGCGCTGCCCAGACGGTTCCACAGGTCGGCCTCCCAGCTCACCGAGCCGGTCAGCGAATAGCTGTGAGCGGTGCTGCCTTCCCCGCGCAAGGCACGCGTACGGTCGGCACTCAGCCCGCTGCTGAGCTGGGGAAACTGCCCATCGCGGGTCAGCCCAGCCTGCAATCGTGCGCGGCGTACGTTCAGCAATGCGGTGCCGATATCGTTGTTGCGGGCCAGCGCCGCATCGATCAGTCGATCCAACTCCGCATCATTGAAGGCTGTCCACCAGGCCTGGCCGCTGCTGGCCTGCTGTTGGCCAGGCTGCTGCCAGCTGGCGGGTACGTTCAGCGCCGGGCGCTCGTAAGGTGTGGAGAGCAGCGAGCTGCAGCCGCCCAGAGCAAGGGCGACGAGCAGTGACAGAGGTTTCAGGTAGTGACTGTGCATGATCGGCTACTCACGAGACAAAGCGTCGACGGGGTCGAGGCGGGCGGCATTGCGGGCTGGCAGAAAACCGAACACCAGGCCGATGACCGTGGAACAGAGAAACGCAGCGATGATCGAGCCGCTGGAAAACACCAGGCTGAATTCACTGGTGAAACGGCTGAACAGCGCACCGAAGGCCAGCGCCGATATCACCCCCAGTGCGCCACCGATCAGGCACACCAGCACCGCCTCGATCAGGAACTGGCGAAGGATGTCGTTCTGCCGGGCACCCACCGCCATGCGCACGCCGATTTCACGGGTACGCTCGGTGACCGACACCAGCATGATGTTCATCACCCCGATGCCGCCGACCAACAGGGAGATCAGGGCGATGGCCGAGATCAGCAGGGTCATGGTCTGACTGGTCTTCTCGATGGTCTGGCGGATGGTGTCGGTGTTCATCACGAAGAAGTCCTGGACCCCGTGACGGCGGGTGAGCAGGCGGATGATGCCCTGCTCGGCGGCATCGCTGGAGACACTGTCGTCGACCCGCACGGTGATGCTTTCCAGGTACGACTGGCCGAGCATGCGGTTCATCACCGCGGTGTAGGGCAGATAGACGCGCACCGAATCGCTGCCGCCGAAGTTGCTCTGAATGGGGTCGAGCACGCCGACCACGCGTACCGGAACGTTGCCCAGCAGAATCACCTGACCGAGTGCCTGCTTGCCGGCGAATAGTTTCTTATAGGTGTTGTCATCGATGACCGCGCTCTGCGCCGATTCGCGTACCGCCTTGGCATCGAACGCGCGGCCCTGGGCGAAGGTGTAGCCCTTGGCGCGGAAGAACTGCTCGCCCACGCCGCTGGTGGATACGCTCAGCGCCTGCTCGCGATAGCGCAGGGTGCCGGAGCTGGAAACCGACGGCGTGACGCTGTCGACGAAAGCCTGGCCGGCCAGGGCGTCGGCATCGGCCGGCACGAGTGTCTGGATGCGCCCGGAGCGGCGATCACCAAAACCGCTGCCGGGATAGATGTCGATGGTGTTGGTGCCGATCGCACTGATGTTTTCCATGATCTTCTGCTGCGAACCCTGACCGAGCGCCACCACCGAGACCACCGAGGCGATGCCGATGATGATGCCGAGCATGGTCAGAAAGGTTCGCAGCTTGTGCGACAGCATCGCCAGCAGGGCCATGCGCAGGGCTTCGCGAAACTGGCCGAAGCCGGCCTTCACGGCATTGGCGGCCCGTGCCGGCGCGGGTTCAGGCATGGCGCGCACATCGTCATCGACGGTGCGCAGGCGGCGGTCGGCGATGATGCAGCCGTCGCTGATCTCGATGATGCGGTCGGCGATTTCCGCGACCTTCATGTCGTGGGTGACGATGATCACCGTGTGCCCGGCGGCATGCAGCTCGCGCAGCAGCTTGAGCATTTCCTCGCCGCTGTGGCTGTCCAGTGCGCCAGTGGGTTCGTCGGCGAGAATCACCTGGCCGCCATTCATCAGCGCCCGGGCAATGGAGACGCGTTGCTGCTGGCCGCCGGAAAGCTGATTTGGCCTGTGGCTCAGGCGTTCGCCCAGGCCGAGCCGCTGCAGCAGGGCTTCGGCGCGCTCGCGGCGGCTGGCGGCGTCCTTGCCGGCGTAGATGGCCGGTACTTCGACGTTGCCCACGGCGTCCAGATCGCCAAGCAGGTGGTAGCGCTGGAAGATGAAGCCGAAATACTCGCGACGCAGTTCGGCCAGCTCGTCCGGTGACAGTTTGCCGGTTTCCCGGCCAGCGATGCGGTAGGTGCCGGCGCTGGCTCTATCCAGGCAACCGAGGATGTTCATCAGCGTCGACTTGCCGGAACCGGAGGTGCCGATGATGGCCACCATCTCGCCCTGTTCGATGCTCAGGTCGACATCCTTGAGCACGGCGATGGTCTGTTCCCCGGCAGGGAATTCGCGGCGCAGGCCGCTCAGTTCTAGGAGTGCCATGTCAGAGCCTCATCGGCCCGCGCATGCGCAGGGTGGTACTGGAACCGGCTGCGGCGTCGCCGAGTACCACCTTGTCACCGGTTTCCAGGCCTTCCACTACCTGAGCGTTGATCGAGTCTTCCAGGCCAGTGCGGATCTGCCGTGCCTCGACCTTGCCGTTCTTGAGCACCTGAACGGTGTAGCTGCCATCGCGGTTGGCGCTGCCCAGCGCCGACACCGGAACGCTTGCCGCGCCCTTGACGCTGTCGAGGACGATGTTCACTTCGGTGGTCATGGAAATGCGCAGCTTGCCGTCCGGGTTGGGCACGTCGAACACGGCGATGTAATACACCGCCGTATCGGTGGAGGTGGTCGACGATGAACTGCTCGAGGTGCTGTCGCTGGTGTTGATCGAGTCCGGTGCCGGCTCGATCATGCGCAGCGTCGCTTCATAGCGCTTGCCGGGCTCGCCGAGAATGGTGAAGTACACCGGCAGGCCAGGCTGAAGATTGACTACATCGGCCTCGGAAATTTCTGCGCGCACGGTCATCTTGTCGAGCTGGGCGACCTTGACGATGGTCGGCGCCGACTGCGCCGAGTTGACCGTCTGGCCTTCCTTGACCACCACGCCAACCACGGTGCCATCGATGGGCGCGACGATCTTGGTATAGCCGAGGTCGACTTCGGCGGTGGACACCTGAATCTGCGCCTGCTGAATCTGCGCATCCAGGGCGGCGACCTGGGCCTCGGCGGTATTCAGGTCGGCCTCTGCGGTCTCGTAGCTCTCCCGCGAGCTGGCGTTCTGGGCGAGCATCGACTTCTGGCGGTTGAAGGCGAGTTGCGCCTTCTTCAAGGTCGCGGCCTGCACCGCGCGCTGCGCCTTCACATTGGCCAGTGCGGCCTTGGCATTGGCCAGGTCGTTCTGCTGTGTCAGGGAATCGATCTCGGCGATGGGGTCGCCCTGCTTGACCAGATCACCGAAGTCGACGTGCAGGCTGGTGACCTGGCCGGACACCTGGGCGCCGACACTGACCTGTTTGAAGGCTTCCAGCGTGCCGGTGGCGATGACCGTCTGCTCGATGTCTGCCTGGCGCACCTCGGCCGTCAGCAGGCCGTTGCCCGGTGCAGGCTGCAGCCAGCCGTGGAGTGCATAGCCGCCCAGGGTCAGGGCGGCTATGGCGGGAATCAGGAGCAGCAGCTTGGGTCTTGGCATGGTGATGGCACGCAACGAATGTGGATGTCGCCACTATAGGGAGGCGGCCATCGGCGTTGGGTAAGAGCGAGGTAAGGTTCTGTCAGGAATAGGTAAAGTTCGTGGCGGACCACCGGCTGCGGTCATTTGTGACCCGGTGAATGCGGCAAGGCTCTCAAGTCACCGCCGCGCTTGCCGACATTATGGAAAGCCCGATCGGGTAAGCAGGAAACAGGCGTGGCAGGGAGCCAAGTACGACGACTCCAACGTGCCATTTCGCTCGTGCTTAGTTGTTTAAAACCAAACGCCTACCTGTGCTGGCGCGGCAGCTTTGCTGTGCTAGACATAGTGGAGTGGCAGGGATGTACCCTTCACGAACTAAAGGATTGCAAGCATGCGTCAGAATCTGCCGGTGACTCAGCGCGAAAGGACTTTTCCTGCGCATGAGCGGTTGATCTCCACCACCGATCTGAACAGCAAGATCACTTACTGCAACGACGCATTCGTTGCCATCAGCGGCTTCACTCGTGAGGAACTGATCGGCCAGCCCCACAACCTGGTGCGCCACCCGGACATGCCGCCAGCGGTATTCGGCCACATGTGGGACACCATCAAGCAGGGCAAACCCTGGATGGGGATCGTCAAGAACCGCTCGAAGAATGGCGATTACTACTGGGTCAGTGCCTACGTCACGCCGATCTACCAGAACGGCCAGGTGTCGGGTTACGAATCGGTGCGCTCGCTGCCCAGCGAAGACCAGAAGCGCCGCGCCGAGGCGCTGTACGCCAGGTTGCGAGCCGGCAAGCCCCCGGTGCCGAAGATCGAATACCTGACCTATGACCTGATTCGCTCCTGGCCGCTGATTCTCGCCACACTGGTGATCCTCGCTGCTCAGTCGGTGCTTGCCGGGTTCTGGCTGGCGGCGCTCATCGTGGTGGTGATGGCCGCCCTGGGTTCCTATCAGCTGTACAGCAAGCGCTCGTTGATTCGCCGGACCCTGGCCGATCATCCCAAGGCTTTCACCAGCAGTCTGGTGGCGCTGACCTACAGCGAGAGCCGCGGCGCTCAGGCATTGCTGGACATGGCCATGATCAGCGAAGAGGCGAGGCTGCAGACGGCGCTGACCCGTCTCGAAGACGCCGGCGTCAACGTCAAGAAGCAGGCCGCCCAGGCCGCCGGTTTTTCTCGAGCGGGCGCCGAGATGCTCGACCTGCAGCGCAGCGAGACCGATCAGTCGGCCACGGCCATCAACCAGATGGCCGCGACCATTCAGGAAGTCACCCAGAACGTGCAGAGCACCAGTCATGCCGCCGAAGAGGCCGATCGCCTGGCCAAGGAAGGTCGGCAACTGGCCGGGGGCAGCCTGGAGTCCATGCAGCATATGGCCAAGGCGGTCGCCGACATCGGCCAGGCGGTGAACGACCTGGCCAACTCCACCCAGTCCATCGGCAGTGTCGCCGACGTGATCACCTCGATCGCCGAGCAGACCAACCTGCTCGCGCTCAACGCCGCCATCGAGGCGGCGCGCGCGGGCGAGCAGGGGCGTGGGTTCGCCGTGGTTGCCGATGAGGTGCGCTCCCTGGCCTCGCGTACGCGCGAGTCGACCCAGCAGATTCACCAGATCATCGCTTCGCTGCGTGCCGGCGCCGAGCGCGCGGTGGTCACGGCCGGGCGAGGCGAGGAGATCTCCCGGGAGAGCGTGCAGAGCGTCGAGGCGGTGCGTCTCGCGCTGGATGGCATCAGTGAATCGGTCAGCCGCATCACCGGCATGAGCCAGCAGATCGCCGCCGCTTCCGAAGAGCAGGGTCAGGTGGCCGAGGACATCAGCCGGCAGATCACCCGCATCGCTCAGCTTTCCGAGCAAGGCGCCGAGCAGGCTCACCAGGGCGCCGCCATCGGCAGGGAACTGGAAACCATGGCCGACTACCTGCATAGCCTGGCCGAGCGATTCAACCGCTGATACAACCGCTCCTCGGCTGTGCAAGTGTGCTATGGCACACTGCGCGGCCGAGGAGACCTGCCCATGTCACGCCCCCGTTGTTCCCGCTGCAAACGTCCCGAAAGCCATTGCCTGTGCGCGTTGATCCCCGATCTGCCCAGCCGTACCGAAATACTCGTGCTGCAGCATCCCGATGAGGTCGATCACGCCCTGAACACCGCCAATCTGGCCGTGCTCGGCCTGCGCAATGCAAGGCTGCGGGTTGGCGAGGTGTTCGAGGATCTGTCGTTGTGGTTGGCGCACCCTGACCATCGCACCTGTTTGCTATTTCCGGGGGACGATGCGCAGCCGCTGGACAGCCTGGTCGATGAACCGGATGGCAGACCATTGCGGCTGGTAGTGCCCGATGGCACCTGGCGCAAGGCACGCAAGCTGCTGCATCTCAATCCTGCGTTGGCAGCGCTGCCGCGGGTGACCCTGTCGGATGTACCGCCCTCACGCTATCGCCTGCGCAAGGCACCGATGCAAGGATCGCTGTCGACCCTCGAGGCGATCGTCGCAGCATTGAACGTGCTGGAGGCGCCAGCTGATTATCAGGCGCTGTTGAAACCCTTCGACGCCCTGATCGAAGGGCAGATCGCGGCGATGGGCGAGGAGACGTTCAGGCGCAATCACCTGCGTTGATTGGCCTTGAGGAGGTACTGGTGGGCTGAAGCCCACCCTACTTCCCAGGGGCATGAGCCGTAGGGTGGGGCTTTGGCCCACCAAAGCCATTCAACGCCGATGGTGGCTGACTGTTCAGAGCATGCGGTTCGCAGCTTCGGGCTGTGGGCGTCATTGGTGGTGGGCTGAAGCCCACCCTACTTCCCAGGGGCATGAACCGTAGGGTGGGGCTTTGGCCCACCAAAGCCATTCAACGCCGATGGTGGCTGACTGTTCAGAGCATG
>NZ_JARVSV010000026.1:0-287925 GCF_030209025.1 Pseudomonas sp. MEJ086 | reverse complement strand
CTGAACCAGGTAGTACGGTTGCAGTAACCAACCCTGACGGCACTACCGAAACCGTCACTGCTGGCACCGATGGTTCCTACACCATCACCACTCCGGCCAACCAGCCGTCCGGAGATGTGGTGGTTGTGGCTACGGATGCGGCCGGCAACATTAGCGCCGAAACCACCATTCCTTACGTCGACGCCACTGCACCCGATGCCCCGACTGCCGAAGTGACCGTCAATGCTGACGGCAGCTTGACCGTTGCCGGTGTAGCAGAGGCGGGTAGCACCGTTAGCGTGACCAATCCTGACGGCACTACCGAAAACGTGGTCGCTGGTGAAGATGGTTCCTACACCATCACCACGCCAGCCAACCAGCCGTCGGGCGATGTGGTTGTCGTAGCTACGGATGCGGCGGGCAATGTCAGCGCCGAAACCACCGTTCCTTACGTCGATGCCACTGCACCCGATGCACCGACTGCTGAAGTGACCGTCAATGCTGACGGTAGCCTGACCGTCGCTGGTACTTCCGAGCCAGGCAGCACCGTTGCAGTGACCAATCCTGACGGCACTATCGCAACCGTTACTGCTGGAGCCGATGGTTCCTACACCATCACTACTCCGGCCAACCAGCCGTCGGGGGATGTAGTTGTTGTGGCTACCGATGCCGCAGGCAACATTAGTGCGGAGACCACCGTTCCTTACGTCGACGCCACTGCGCCGGATGCACCGACTGCCGAACTGACCGTCAATGCTGACGGCAGCTTGACCGTTGCCGGTGTAGCAGAGGCGGGTAGCACCGTTAGCGTGACCAATCCTGACGGCACTACCGAAAACGTGGTCGCTGGTGAAGATGGTTCCTACACCATCACCACGCCAGCCAACCAGCCGTCGGGCGATGTGGTTGTCGTAGCTACGGATGCGGCGGGCAATGTCAGCGCCGAAACCACCATTCCTTACGTCGATGCCACTGCGCCGAATGCACCGACAGCTGAAGTAACAGTCAATGCTGACGGCAGCCTGACTGTCGCTGGTACTTCCGAACCAGGCAGCACCGTTAGCGTGACCAATCCTGACGGCACTACCGAGACCGTTACTGCCGGTGGTGATGGTTCCTACACCATCACCACGTCGGCCAATCAGCCTTCGGGCGATGTGGTGGTCGTGGCTACAGATGCCGCAGGCAACATCAGTGCTGAAACCACCGTTCCTTATGTCGATGCCACTGCACCGGATGCACCGACGGCAGAAGTGACCGTCAATGCTGATGGCAGCCTGACCGTCGCTGGTACTTCCGAACCAGGCAGCACCGTTAGCGTGACCAATCCTGACGGCACTACCGAAACCGTGGTCGCTGGAGCCGATGGTTCCTACACCATCACCACTCCGGCCAACCAGCCGTCGGGTGATGTGGTTGTCGTAGCTACGGATGCGGCGGGCAATGTCAGCGCCGAAACCACCGTTCCTTATGTCGATGCCACGGCACCCGATGCCCCGACGGCAGAAGTGACCGTCAATGCTGACGGTAGCCTCACCATTGTTGGTACTTCCGAGCCAGGCAGCACCGTTGCAGTGACCAATCCTGACGGCACTACCGAAACCGTGGTCGCTGGTGCCGATGGTTCCTACACCATCACCACGCTGGCCAATCAGCCTTCGGGCGATGTGGTTGTTGTGGCTACTGATGCGGCGGGCAATGTCAGCGCCGAAACCACCATTCCTTATGTGGACTCCACTGCACCGGATGCCCCGACTGCCGAAGTGACCGTAAATGCTGACGGCAGCCTGACTGTCGCTGGTACTTCCGAGCCAGGCAGCACCGTCAGCGTGACCAACCCTGACGGCACTACCGAGACCGTTACTGCCGGTGCTGATGGTTCCTACACCATCACTTCGCCGATCAATCAGCCAACCGGTGACGTAGTCGTTATCGCAAGCGATGCTGCTGGTAACGTCAGTGCAGAAACTACCGTGCCGTACGTGGACACCATTGCGCCAACTACCACAGCAACGATCGACAGCTTCTCCGATGACGTTGGCCTGATTCAGGACACCGCTCTGCCGTCAGGCAGCAGCACGGACGATAGCACTCCTACTCTCAATGGTTCCTTGACAGCAGAGCTGCTGACGGGCGAGCAGGTCAACGTCTATCGTGACGGCACTCTGGCTGGTCAGGCGACAGTCACCGGGACTAATTGGACATTCACCGATTCCGATCTGGCCGATGCGCCCTACACGTATGTCGCTCGTGTAGTGGATGCTTCAGGCAATCTGGGCGACGTTTCCAGCAGTTTCGAGTTGACAGTCGACACTTCCGGCCCGTCGTCCTCCACTACCCAGGTGACGATTGACGCCATTACCGGCGACGACGTCATCAACGCCGCCGAATCGAGTGATGTAGTGACGATAACCGGCACCATCAGCGGTGATTACAGCGTTGGTGATGTGGTAACCCTCACCACTGCAGTCGGTACCTATACCGGTGCGGTAGCCACAGGCGGAACCTGGAGCGTTGAGGTGGCTGCAGGTGGTTTTGGCGGCAATGGTGGTCAGGTCGTTCAAGTGAGCATTCTGGCTCACGACATCGCGGGCAACCCGGGCACCGTTACCGCGAGCCGTCCTTATCTGGTCAACATCAGCGCGCCTTCCGGCACCGCACTGTCGATCGACAGCGTGGCAGGTGACGATATCGTCAACGCCAGCGAAGCGGCTGCCAGCAACACGGAGACCATCAGCGGTAGCGTGACGGGCGAGTTCACCGTTGGTGATGTGGTCACTCTGACCATTGGTAGCTTCACCACCACCGCTGCTGTCGATGCGAATGGTTTGTGGAGCACGACCGTTGCCGGTGACATATTGGCAGTTGGCACTGCCATCGACGCCAGCTTGCTCGCCCACAATGCGGTGGGTAACGAGGCCACCGTAACGGCCAGTCGTGCCTATGTGGTCGATACCGATTTGCCTAGCAACTCCTCGACCACCATCAGCTTCGATCCGATTACCGACGACAATATCGTCAATGCCGCCGAGGCCGTGACGACCCTGACCCTTAGTGGTCTCGTGAGCGGTGATTACCAGGCTGGTGACGTCATCACCTTGACCATCAATGGCGTTCAGTACAGCGGCAGCGTGGCTGCCGGTGGTATCTGGACGGTGGCCAACGTAGCTGGCAGCGACCTGGCCGCTGATGCCGATCGCATCATCGATGCCAGCCTGGTGGCTCATGACAATGCTGGCAACGAGGGCACCGTCTCCGCATCGCACAACTACGCAGTGCAAACCGATGGTGTGACCACTGGGCTGTCGATCGATGCCATCGCCGGCGACAACATCATCAACAACGCTGAAGCACTGTCGGACGTCATTTTCAGTGGCGTGAGCACGGGAACGTTCACGGAAGGCGATGTGGTAACCCTGACCGTCAATGGCACCGCTTATACCACCAGCATCGATGCCGATGGTATCTGGAGCGTTAGCGTCGCGGCTTCTGCATTGGGCGCCGATGGCGCCTACACGGCCACGGCATCCATCGTATCGAGCGACAGCGCAGGAAACCTTGGCAGCGCTCAGGCACAGCGCGCCTACAGCATCGATACCGCTGTACCAGATGCTTCCAGCACCAGCCTGGCGATCGACACCGTCGCGGGTGATGATCAGGTCAACCTGGCCGAAAGCTCGGCTGCGGTGCAACACGTCATTTCCGGTACCGTCAGCGGTGATTTCACCCCGGGTGATATCGTCACGGTGACCATCGGTAGCGAAAGTTACAGTGCCAGCGTGACCGCAGGCAGTGGCTCGACTGGCGTATGGAGTGTGAGCGTTGCGGGTGATGTCCTGGCATCGGCTACCACGGTAATTGCGAGCCTCGCCGCTAGCGATGCCGCTGGTAACGTTGGCACTATCCTGGCCCAGCACAATTATGTGGTGGATATCACGGTACCAAACGCACCGACCCTGGTGGTCATCGATGACGCGGGCAGCGTCACTGGCAACGTAGCTGACAACGGTGGCGTGACCGATGACAACACCCCGACCTATCAGGGCACGGGGGAGGCCGGTGCCACCATCAATCTGGTGATCAATGGCGCCGCCGTAATCAGCGTGCTGGTCGACAGCGATGGCAACTGGAGCTATACAGCGCCCCTTGCAGTTGCCGACGGTGATTACACGGTGGTCGTGACGCAGGCCGATACCGCCGGTAACGTCAGTGCACCTGTCAGTACCACCTTCACCGTCTCCACCGGCAGCGTCGAACTGCCGACGCTGGTTGTCTCCGACAATCTGGAGCCTGTGTTGGGCTTGGTGGTCGATGGTGGTAGCACCAATGACATCACCCCGACCTTCAGCGGTACGGGTGTGGCGGGAGCCACCGTGCACGTGGCAGTCAATGGTGGCACGCCTGTCGATGTGACGGTCGACGCATCTGGCGAGTGGAGCTACACGCCGTCCGAACCGATCGGAACCGATGGCAGCTACACCGTGAGTGTTACCCAGACCACTGCGGTGGGCACCAGCGGGGCGGTCACCAGTCAGTTCATCCTCGATACCCGTGCACCCAGTGCGGAGGACGGCTACGAAGTTGCGATCACGTCCTACACCGATGATGTCGAGCCGCAAGCCGGTGTCTATCTGAGCGGTAGCACCACCAATGACACCTCGCCACTGCTAAGTGGAACGGTGGCTGGCCTGGTGGATGGAGACGAGGTGCATATCTACCAGGGCCGCACCCAACTGGGGGTGGCCACGGTTTCCGACGGAAACTGGATCTATCAGGTAACCAACGTAAGCGAGGGCACGCATTCCTATACGGCCGTTCTGGTCGATTCGAGTGGTAACCTGGGTGTGGTTTCCGAGCCCTTCATCATCACTGTCGATATCACGGCGCCAAGCGCGGCCGATGGTTACGCCGTAGCTATCACCGGTTATGTCGACGATGTGGAAGCGCAGACCGGTGTCTTCCTCAGCGGCACCAGCACCAACGACACGTCACCTCTGTTGCAGGGCTCCGTAGCCGGGTTGGCGCCCGGTGATCAGGTGCATATCTACTCCGGTACGGAGCTGCTCGGTACTGCCAGCGTGACCGCTGATACCTGGACATTCCAGATCAGTGAGGCTGACGAAGGTACGCACAACTACACCGCGGTTCTGGTGGATGCGGCAGGTAACCAGGGATTGACCTCCGAGGTATTCACCTTGACCGTGGACACCATTGCGCCCAGCGAGGCAGATGGCTATGCCGTGGAAATCACTGGCTACATCGACGATCAGGAAGAGCAGATCGGCACTTTCGGGCTGGGCACCACGACCAACGACACTTCACCCCTGTTGCAAGGCACCGTATCGGGAATGATTGCGGGGGATACGATTCGTATCTATGACGGAAGTGCTCTGATCGGTACGGCCTCCGTGCAAGGGGGCACTTGGAGCTACGCTGTGGTCGATGCCAGCGAAGGCAGCCACACCTATACGGCGGTAGTGGTCGATGCGGCGGGTAACGAGGGCTTGAGCTCCAATGCTTTCACGCTGATCGTCGACACCAGCGCACCAAGCGCCGAGGACGGCTATTCGGTAGTCATCAGCTCGTTTGCCGATGATGTCGAAGCTCAGGTTGGCAACTTCCCCAGCGGCAGCAGTACCAATGACACTTCGCCTCTGCTTCAGGGCAGCGTGGAGGGGCTGGTCACGGGTGACTTCGTACGGATTTACGAAGGCAGCACGCTGCTTGGTACTGCCGTGGTCACGGGCGAGAACTGGGTATTCCAGCTGGCGGATGTCACCGAGGGTAGTCACAGCTATGTCGCCGTGCTGGTCGATGCCGCAGGTAATCAGGGGCTGCAATCCGATGTCTTCAGTCTGGTCGTCGATACCCGAGCACCTAACGCAGATGACGGCTATGCGATCGCCATCATCGATTATGTCGATGACGTCGAGGCGCAGACCGGCACCTTCGCCAGTGGTACCACCACCAACGATACATCGCCTGTCTTGCAGGGCTCTGTTTTCGGCTTGGTAGCAGGTGATCTCATCCGTATATACGACGGTAGCAGCCTGCTGGGCGTAGCCACCGTATCGGGCGATACCTGGAGCTATGAAGTCGTCGATGCCAGTGAAGGTACGCATGCCTACACGGCCGTGCTGACCGATGCGGCAGGCAATGAAGGGTTGGTGTCGAACGCGTTCGAGCTGACTGTCGACACCCAGGCGCCAAGCGCCGACGACGGTTATGCGGTGGCGATCGTTTCCTATACCGATTCGGTGGAAGCGCAAACCGGTACCTTCGGCAATGGCACCAGTACCAACGATCAGTCGCCCGTGCTCAACGGTACGGTCGCAGGCCTGGTTAACGGTGATCTGGTACGTATCTACGAAGGTACAACCTTGCTGGGAACCGCGGCCGTGAGCGACGGCACCTGGACGTTCGAGGTAGTACAGGCCAGTGAGGGTCAGCACGACTACACCGCGGTTCTGGTCGATGCAGCTGGTAACCAGGGGTTGAGCTCCGAGGTGTTCTCCCTGACCGTCGATACCACTGCGCCGAGCGCCGACAATGGTTACTCCGTGGAAATCGTGTCCTACATCGACGACGTGGAGGCGCAAGTCGGTAGTTTCGGCAGCGATACCAGCACCAATGACAGCTCGCCGCTGCTGCAGGGCACTGTCTCGGAACTGGCCTCCGACGAGTTCGTGCGGATTTACGATGGTGAGATCCTGCTGGGGACTGCCAGCGTCAACGGCACCGTCTGGACCTATCAGGTCGCTGATGCGGTACAAGGTGAGCACATCTATACCGCGAGGGTAGTGGATGCAGCCGGCAACGAAGGCGTGCTCTCGAATGCCTTCACGCTGACTGTGGACACCACTGCTCCGAGCGCGGAGGACGGTTACGCCATCGCGATCACCGCTTACACCGACGACGTCGAAGTGCGGACCGGCGATTTTGGCAGCGGAACCAGCACCAACGATCCTGAGCCGTTGTTGCGCGGTACCGTTTCCGGGCTGGTGTCTGGTGATGTCGTGCGCATCTATGAAGGCAGCACGTTACTGGGGGTTGCCACCGTCTCGGTTGACAGCTGGACCTACCAACTTTCCACCATCACCGAAGGCCTGCATACCTACACGGCGGTCCTGGCGGACGCGGCGGGCAACGAGGGCCTGGCCTCCAATGCGTTCAGCCTGACGCTCGATACATCGGTGCCCAGTGAGGAAACCGGGTACAGGGTCGCTATCACCGGTTACGTCGACGATGTAGAAGCACAAACCGGTACGTTCGTCAGTGGCACCAGTACCAACGATACGTCACCGCTTCTGCAGGGCACGGTATCGGGTCTGGTGGATGGCGACGACGTGCTTATCTACCAGGGCGAAAACCTCCTGGGCGCTGCCACGGTCACTGGTGCAACCTGGGCTTTTCAAGTGCTCGGGCTCACGGAAGGTACCTACACCTTTACGGCCGTCGTAGCCGATGGAGCAGGGCATCAGGGTCTGACATCGAGCCCGCTGACTCTGACGGTCGATAGAACGGCACCGAGCACCGAGGATGGTTACGCAGTTGCCATCACCTCTTATGTCGATAACCAGGAAGCAGTGGTTGGTGTATTCGGCAGTGATACCACCACCAATGACACCTCACCGCTCTTGCAGGGCACCGTGTCCGGTCTGGTTACCGGCGATGAAGTTCGGATATACGAAAACGGTACCTTGTTGGGTACGGCAGCGGTGTTTGGCAGTTCGTGGTTCTACCAACTCGCGCAAGTCAGTGAAGGGGCGCATACCTACACTGCGATCCTCGCTGATGCGGCAGGCAACGAAGGCTTGAACTCGGCCGCTTTCACCTTGAATGTCGATACCACGGCGCCAAGTGCCGATGATGGCTATGCCGTTGCCATCACCGCCTTTGCCGATGTCGTCGAGGCGCAAGTCGGTGATTTCCCCAACGGCAGCAGTACCAACGATACCTCGCCGCAGCTCAAGGGCAGCGTAGCGGGCTTGGTCGCTGGTGATGTCGTGCGCCTCTACGAGGGTGCCAACCTGCTGGGTACCGCCACCGTTACCGACGGCGAATGGCTCTACCAATTGCAGGGCGTCAGTGAAGGCACTCACACCTACACCGCGATGGTGGTGGATGCCGCCGGCAACGAGGGGTTGCGCTCCAGTGAGTTCACCCTGACCGTCGACACCCGCGCTCCAAGCGTGGATGACGGCTATGCCGTAGCGATCATCGATTATGTCGACGACGTCGCGGCTCAGGTTGGCAGCTTCGGCAGTGGTACCGCCACCAATGATACTTCGCCGGTTCTGCAGGGCTCGGTCGCAGGGCTGACCACTGGCGATGTGGTACGCATCTACGAAAGCGGTACGCTCTTGGGCGTCGCGACTGTATCGGGCGACAACTGGAACTATGAGCTCGCCAGTGTCAGCGAAGGCCTGCATACCTACACGGCGGTGCTGGCTGATGCGGCGGGTAACGAAGGTGTCGTATCGAATGAATTCAGCCTGATCGTCGACACCACGGCGCCAAGTGCCGAAGATGGTTACTCGGTTGCGATCATCAGCTACACCGATGACGTACAGGCGCAGACCGGCATTTTCGGTAGTGGCACCAGCACCAACGATCTGTCGCCGGTGTTGAACGGTACCGTGGCCGGTCTGGCAAACGGTGATCTGGTGCGTATCTACGAAGGTACCCAATTGCTGGGGACTGCCACCGTCACGGCTGGAACCTGGACGTTCGAAGTGGTGCAGGCGAGCGAAGGCAGTCATACCTATACGGCGGTGCTGGCCGATGCGGCGGGCAATGAGGGGGTGGCTTCCAACGAATTCACCCTGACCGTCGATACGCGCGCGCCGAGTGCCGAGGATGGGTATGCGGTCGCCATCACCACCTTCACCGATGATGTGGAGACCCTGGTAGGTGATTACCCGAGCGGTACCTGGACCAACGACAACACGCCGCTGCTGCAGGGCACCGTTGAAGGTCTGCAGGCGGGTGATTACGTACGCATTTACCAAGACATGAATCTGCTGGGCAATGCCACTGTCACCGACGGCACCTGGGTTTATCAGGTCGCTGTCACCGCTGATGGTAGCCATAACTACGTGGCGGTGGTCGTGGATGGGGCCGGCAATGAAGGCCTTATATCCAATGTTTTCAACCTGATCATCGACACGGTGCCGCCAACCCAGACCGTCACCATCGACAGCTTCACCGACGATTTTGGTACCACCACGGGTAACCTGCCATCGGGGTCGACCACGGACGATGCCACCCCGGTGTTGAACGGCAGCCTGTCTGGCGCCATTGCGGCCAGCGATACCGTCAGCATCTACGAAGGCACTACCTTGCTGGGTACTGCCACGGTGACTGGAACTACCTGGTCGTTCGCGATTCCGCCAAGCACCCTCATAGGCGGTACTCTGCACACCTACACTGCAGTGATATCGGATCTGGCTGGTAACCAAGGTACGCCATCGAACGCGTTCAGCCTGACCAGCGTCGTCGAGGTCAACGTTCTTGTCACGCTGGATACCACACCTATCATCACCGGTCGTATTCCATACGCTCTGGTAGACGGTGCACGACTGCATGTCACCATCGATGGCAAGACCTACACCTCGGAAGATGGCACGGTCATGGTCGATAGTCTCAACTCGACCTGGTACATCCAGATTCCGAACGAGAACGCGCTTTCAGTTGGCACACACCCGGTTCTTGCCGAGATCATCAACGGCGACGGCAGCAACGGTGCCAGCGGCATCGACACCAACGAGCTGATCGTGGCTCCCATACCTGTAGCGAACTTCGGCGCGGCGGGTGGTGATGGCAACAACAAAGGCACCACGGTCACCATGAGCAATACCGGTGGCTGGGAGTTCTTCAGCAATCAGGTGGTATTCCGCAGTACCGGTACCGACAACTCGAGCGTTGCCGAATACGCGGGTACATCGCTGACCAGCAATACCGGCGGCGCCGGGTATGGCAACAACAACATGAACATGGTGCAGAACGCGACCTATATCGATATCAACCGCGATGGCCATATGGATATCGTGGGTATCGATAGCCGTTACAGCAACGGTCAGCAGATGTTCATCAACAACGGTGACGGTACTTACACCGCCCGGCAGATGGCCGATACCCGAGCGACCGGTGATGGCCTGGCCAACACCTACAGCTGGTACGGCGGTGTCATGGCCATCGACTTCCGCGGCGATGGTTACGTCGACGTCATCTTCGGTGACCAGACGCCGAACGACGCGGCTGCGATGGGTGGCTACAACTCCCAGTTCGTGCAGAACAATGCTGGGGTATTCATCAAGGACGCTGTCTATACCTACACGCTGGCGAACGGTGGCCTGAATACCGGTAATGCGACGCCGGATCAGGAGTTGTCTGGTGTCGACCTGAACAACGATGGTACGGTCGACGTGGTATTCCATGCCACCGCGGGCACCAACAAGATCGGTGCAGCTGACGCTACCGGCACGGCCACCAGTGGCAACACGGCACGTCTGGTCGTGGTGAAGAACAATGGGGCAGGTGGCTTCACCACCAGCCAGATCATCAACGACGCGGTGCTCTACACCGGTGACCCCAACATCGCCAACGAGCCGTCCATGACCTGGGCCGACTATAACGGCGATGGATACATGGATCTGTTCATGGGCAGGGTACATGGCACCACCGTGGCGGCTCAGAACAACAGCACCATCTTCTTCAACGATGGGGCTGGTAACCTGGCATCCACCAATACCGCCGGGGTTGGCACCGCTACCGGGACCTACAAGTTCAACGATACCGTCCGCGGCGGTGCGTCGCTGGCAGTGGACTGGAACGGTGATGGCCGCATGGACATCATCGAAGCACCGCAGATCGGAGAGGGCGCTGCTGCCGTCACCGGCACCGTCAATCTGTACACCAACCAGACCTCGGGTGGCACGGTAAGCTTCAATACCAGCTACCTGCAGACCGCTGGAGGTTTTGGCAGCGCTGCGGGGACGGCTCGGACCTTCAGTGGCGCGATCTCTGCGGCGGGCGTGGTAACCGGTAACCCGGTCACCGGGATGCTCAGTGTCGACGTCGACTATGACGGCGCCAAGGATTTGCTGCTGTTCACCAGCACCGGTGCCACTACCTACGTGCGCAACACCAATGTGATTGCCGACGGTACCAGCATGCACGTACGGATCGTCGACCCGCAGGGCATCACCACCTACTTCGGTAACACGGTGAAGTTGGTGAATTCCGCCGGGGTGGTGGTTTCCACGCAGATCATCAATCCGCAGGCCGGTGGGCAGACCAACGACAGCACCAGCATCGTCGACTTCTATGGCCTCAATCCCAATGAGACCTACAGCATCATCCTGTTGCGCAATATCAATGGGGTCACCAGCCATGTAGGGGCCAGTAGCAGTGTGGCTGGCTTCACCATCCAGCACGTCAACTCCAGCTGGGGTGGCTTGAAAGCTGGCGAAGCCGATTCGGCCTACGTGCTCACGGCGCAGGGTGAAACCGAGTCTTCCAATACCATCGGTGCAGGTGTGATCGGGACGGGTTACAACGACACCTTCTTCGCCACGCTTGGTACCAAGCGTTACGAGGGTGGTGGTGGTACCACCGAAGACTCCGATTACAAGACATGGAGCAACACCGGCGGGATGGACATCGTCGACTTCAAGCTGGCAGGCAGCACTGCGCTGACCATCGACATGAGCTTGAGCGGTGCGCAGAACACCGGCTGGAACACCGTGACCCTCAGCAACATCGAGGGCATAGCCGGGGCCGCAGGTAACGACACCTTCACCGACGACGCAGGCGACAACCTGTTCGAAGGGCGCGGAGGCAACGATACTTTCAACCTGATCAACGGCGGTCGTGACACGCTGCTCTACAAGGTGCTGGCCGGCTCCACTGCAGACGGAACGGGCGGCAACGGTACCGACACGGTCAACGGATTCAGCCTGGGTACCTGGGAAGCGAGTCCCAACGCCGATCGTATCGATCTATCGGAGCTGTTGGTGGGTTATACCGCCGGCGGCGGTGCCCGCTACATCAACGGTGTCGCCACCATCGCCAGTAACGAGACCATCGGTCAGTTCATTTCGGTGGCCACCAGTAACGGCAACACCACCGTGAGCATCGACCGGGATGGGAATGGCTCGGCCTACAGTTCGACAGCGCTGGTGACTCTCAATGGGGTCAGCACGGATCTGGCGACGCTGCTGGCCAACCATCAACTCGTCGTGGTCTGAGTTCTCCACGCTTCTACAATCAGGAAAGATAGAGAGGGCGAGTATTCGCCCTCTCTTTTTCACGACGTATCGCCAGATCAAGGGTACTCGAATGTTGAATATACGAAGCGCTCGCCGCCATGTGGTGGTGGGCGGTGGGACTGCAGGCTGGTTCGCTGCGCTGACTTTGCGGCGATTGTTCGATCCATCGATCGAGGTGCGGCTGATCGAGTCGCCCGACATCGGCATTGTCGGCGTGGGCGAGGGCGGGTTGATCAATCTGATCGAGGCGCTCAACCGCAACGGCATTCCCGTCAGCGATTTCATGCGTGAAACCGGGGCGGCGTTCAAGATGGGCTTCTGCTACGAGGGATGGCGTGGCGGCGGCGAGCAGGACAGGTTCTATCACCTGTTCGCCGACCCCAAGGCCGAGGAACTGGGCTGGTCGGAATTTGGTGGCTACCCGTTGATGGCAGCGCTGATTCACCACAACCACGCCCTGGATGGCGGTGTGCTGGGCTACAACGTCGGTTATGAAGCCGTCGTCAACAACCTGTCACAGATGGAGATGGCGCAGCTCCTGGTCAGCGGGCGCTCGGGGCTCTCCATGTCGCTGCATTTCGACAGCCACCGAGTGGCTGATTTTCTCAGGAAGGTCGCCGTCTCGCGAGGCGTTGTCCATCAACAGGGCAAGGTCGATTCTCTTGTACGAGATGAGCGCGGGTTGGTGCAGAGCCTGCGCGTGACCAACACCGATGGCAGCGCAGAAGCGCTCGACCTGGGCTTGATGATCGACGCATCCGGGTTCGCCCGTCTGGGGATCGGCAAGACAGAGGGGAGCAGGTGGCGATCGTTCAAGGACTACCTGTTGATGGACAGTGCCATTCCTTTCCACATGCCACACCCGCAGGCGAATCCATCGCTGGTCACCCGGGCCATCGCCATGGAAGCCGGATGGATGTGGCAGATCCCGCTGCGTGAGCGGGTTGGCGCCGGCTACGTATTCAGCAGTGCCCACATGGATCCTGAGCGCGCGGTCAGAGAGATCGAAGCAAAGGTCGGGCATGCCATCGAGCCGATGCGCACCCTGCGATTCGAGCCTGGGCATTTCGAGCAGGTATGGATGGGCAACGTACTGGCCATCGGGTTGGCATCCGGATTCGTCGAACCCCTCGAGGCTACTTCGATCGGGCAGATGCTGGAACAACTGAAGAACTTCGAGCGGGTGCTGGTGCAGAGCCAGGGCGTCGTTCTCGACAGCGTGATCGACGGCTTCAATGCGGCGAATACGCAGAGCTGGAGCGAGATCCGCGACTTCCTGCGCATGCATTACGACTGCCCGCGACGCGATAACCCGTTCTGGCGCGATGTGGCCGATTCCAACATGCCCGTTAGCTACCAGGACCTCAAGGCGTCGTTCGCCGTACGCACACCGCGTCTTATCGATATTCAGGGCAACTCGTTGCATGGTTGGGGAGCGATCTTTCACGTCATGAACTGGATGTTCGTCGCCCATCCCCTGGGGTTGCTGTCGCGTGAGGCGGCCCAGGCGGATGTCCTGGCCTTGCCTGAGGACAAACGCCAACGGGTGGATGCCTACATGGACAAGGTGCGCCAGGCGAGAACCGCTCGTTAGCTACGTCCGTAGCCTGCCTTCGTACTGCAGCGATACCCGGGTCAGTTATCCCCGTATCGCTGTTTCCAACCCGAGCCACGTACAGCGCATTGCCCCGCCTTCCAACCATGTCCCGCTAACTGGCCTGACGTTGAGCACAGCGACCCCCTCAGCGCTCTCCCGACCATCGATTGCATCCACTCCGACGGTTTTCTCTATCAGAGTGCAGTGAGCGCTCTCTGATGCTCAGGGCGCCCGGTTGATCCGACAAGAAACGGACGCTTGAAGGTATATGCAAATAAAGAATTAGCATTGATTAAAAAGTGATTTTACGAAATATAAGGAAACCTTCACTCTAGGCTCCACCAGACGACTGGAAATCTTGTTTGTGCTTAGACCGGCTCTAAGTCGGTATTTCCAGGAGTATCTTCGTAATGGGCAATCTTCAATCCTCTGCGCGCTCCGACGCGACCTGGCAACAGGCGCGTCTGCCCGGAGAGGTACTCGATCTTGGCGTTCCGCTGCGTCATGCACTGGGTACCCTGCGCCACAGCCCATCGGCTTCCAAACCTGTCCTTGGCCGTCGTGAAGCCATCCTGTTGGGTGTTTTCGCGCTGGTTCTGCACGGCGCCGTGCTGCACTGGCTGAGCCAGCGGCCCGAGCCGGTGCTGCCGGAAGTGCCGGTGGAAATCCCACCGATGACCATCGAATTCGCTGCCCCGACTCCGCCACCGGAGCCGGTGATCGAGCCGCCACCCCCCGAGCCTGTCGTCGAGCCGCCACCCCCACCGCCGGTGGTCGATGAGCTGGCGGTCAAGCCGCCGCCAAAGCCGGAGCCTCCGAAGCCCAAGCCGCAGCCGCCGAAACCCAAGCCGGAACCCAAACCCGTGCCGAAACCGGTCGAGCCCGCACCTGCGCCGCCCAAGGTCGAAGCGCCACCGGCACCGCCCGCGCCGCCGGCACCCAAGCCGGTTGCCGAGACGCCGCCTTCCGCCAACGCCGCTTACCTGCGCAATCCGGCGCCGGAGTATCCCTCCCTGGCCCAGCGCCGCGGCTGGGAAGGCACCGTGTTGTTGCGTATCCGCGTACTGGCCAACGGCAAACCCGGAGATATCCAGATCCAGACCAGCAGTGGTCGTGACGTACTCGACCAGGCCGCTGTGAAAGCGGTGCAGCGCTGGAGCTTCGTGCCCGCCAAGCGTGGCGATGTCGCTCAGGAAGGCTGGGTCACGGTACCGCTGGACTTCCGCCTGAACTGACGCGCGCAACACCTATTCCACGAGCCCGGAAGATCCGGGCCCGAACCCTGTCATCGACATACCGTTTTCCGAGGACCGCACCATGAACCTGCTAGTCGATTCCCCCCTGCAATCGGTCGAACATGCCGTCATCTGGCTGCTGATCGGCTTCTCCGTCGTCACCTGGGGCCTGGCCCTGATCAAGGGCATTCAGTTTGCCCGTCAGCGCCACCAGGACCGTAAGTTCCAGAAGCTGTTCTGGTCCGCCACCAGCCTCGACTCGGCCGCTGAACTGGGCCAGAACCAGTCTGGCGCGGTGGCTCACGTTGCCCAGGCCGGCTTCGCCGCCATTCAGGTGCCGGACGGCCAGCAACCGGGTGACCTTAGCCAGGCGATCAACCATCAGGACCGCCTCGAGCGCGCCCTGCGTCAGCAGATCCAGCGTGAGCGTCGTTCGCTGGAATCCGGCCTGGCGGTGGTCGCCTCCATCGGTTCTACCTCGCCCTTCATCGGCCTGTTCGGCACCGTGTGGGGCATCATGGAGGCGCTCAAGGGCATCAGCGCGGCGGGCAATGCCAGCCTGGAAACCGTCGCTGGCCCGATCGGTGCCGCGCTGGTCGCCACCGGTGTGGGCATCGCCGTCGCGGTACCGGCGGTGCTGGTTTACAACTACTTCCTGCGTCGCCTCAAGCTGACCGCCGCGGATCTCGATGACTTCGCCCATGACTTCTACAGCCTGGCGCAGAAGAGTGCCTTCAAGGTCATCGTCCATCCCGGCGCCAAGCGCGGCGGCATCGTCACCGGTCAACCTGTGAAAGAGGCGGTGTGACATGGCGTTCTCGACCCAGGACAACGACGAAGTACTCAGCGAAATCAACGTCACGCCGCTGGTAGACGTGATGCTGGTGCTGCTGGTGGTATTCATCGTCACCGCGCCGCTGCTGACCAACTCGATCCCGATCAATCTGCCGAAGACCGAAGCCGTGGCCCCAGCCGATCAGAAAGACCCGTTGGTGATCAGCATCGATGGTGATGGCAAGCTGTTCATCAACAAGGACGAGATCCAGCCGGAGCTGCTGGAAAGCAACCTGATCCAGGCCAAGGCAGACGACGCCGACCTGAAGGTGCAACTGCAGGCCGACGATCAGGTGGACTACGGTTCGGTGGCCAAGGCCATGGCCGCCATCGAACGGGCCGGCATCACCAAGCTGGCGGTGATCACCGCTCGCTGACCGAGCAATCGGGGTTCTCAAGGCGCGATTCGCCAGGCGGCGAATCGCGCTTTTTTCGTTGCAGTGCCGGTTTGATGGGCACCTCTCCATGCATCTGGTGAGGCTTGGCAGGTGAAGTTAAATCGCCCTTCGGTCCGAATAGCCCGGCTTAGTTCGAATTCCAACAGTTTGTTGGCTTTACCGCTTCAGTTGTGAGTGCTATTTTCGGTAATGAAAATGTCACATAACTGTCACATTTAAAGTGCGCAGCTAAAACAAGAACTGGAGTCTCAGGATGTTCGCCTTCTTCCGTCCCGCCCCTCATCGGGAAACCCTGCCCGAAGAACAGATAGACAGTACCTACCGCCGCCTGCGTTGGCAGATTTTCGCCGGGATATTCATCGGCTATGCGGGTTACTACCTGCTGCGCAAGAACTTCTCGCTGGCCATGCCTTACCTGATCGAGGAAGAGGGCTACAGCCGTGGGCAGCTGGGCTTGGCGATGTCCGCCATCGCCATTTCCTACGGGCTGTCCAAGTTCCTGATGGGACTGATTTCCGACCGCTCCAACCCTCGCTACTTCCTGCCATTCGGTTTGCTGGTGTCAGCCGGCGTGATGTTCGTTTTCGGTTTCGCGCCCTGGGCTACCTCCAGCGTGACCATGATGTTCATCCTGCTGTTCATCAACGGCTGGGCCCAGGGCATGGGGTGGCCGCCCAGCGGCCGAACCATGGTGCACTGGTGGTCGCAGAAAGAGCGCGGCGGCGTGGTGTCGGTCTGGAACGTCGCCCATAACGTTGGCGGTGGCCTGATCGGACCGCTGTTCCTGATCGGCATGGGGCTGTTCAACGACTGGCACGCGGCGTTCTACGTACCCGCGGCAGTGGCCTTGCTGGTGGCGGTGTTCGCCTTCATGACCATGCGCGATACGCCGCAGTCGGTCGGCTTGCCTCCCATCGAGCAGTACAAGAATGACTATCCGGAGGGCTACGATGCCAGCCACGAGAAGGAATTCAGTACCCGCGAGATCTTCGTCAAGTACATCCTGCGCAACAAGATGCTGTGGTTCATCGCCCTGGCCAACGTGTTCGTTTACCTGCTGCGTTACGGCGTGCTCGACTGGGCGCCGACCTACCTGAAAGAGGTCAAGCACTTCTCGGTCGACAAGACGTCCTGGGCGTATTTCTTCTACGAGTGGGCGGGCATTCCCGGTACGCTGCTGTGCGGCTGGATGTCGGACAAGGTGTTCCGTGGCAACCGTGGCCTGACCGGTGTGGTGTTCATGGCGCTGGTGACGGTCGCGACCGTGGTGTACTGGCTCAATCCGCCGGGCAACCCGATCGTCGACATGGCTGCGCTGTTCTCCATCGGCTTCCTGATCTACGGTCCGGTCATGCTGATCGGTCTGCACGCGCTGGAGCTGGCGCCGAAGAAGGCGGCAGGTACTGCAGCGGGCTTCACCGGCCTGTTCGGTTACCTGGGCGGTTCGGTCGCGGCAAGCGCGGCAATGGGCTACACCGTCGACCACTTCGGCTGGGACGGCGGCTTCGTACTGCTGATCGGCGCGTGCCTGCTGGCGATCGTCTTCCTGATCCCGACCCTGTGGCATAAACAGGCGCCGAGCGAAGCGCGCGCGTCCTGATCCAGATCGACCACCTCGGTCGCCGCGCCCTTTGGGGCAGGCGCCCGAGGTGACTCGCCAAGTCGGCAGGTGGGGCCGACGATGATTCGCTTCAGCCCACTCCCTTCATCACGCGGCCGACTTCCCTCTCTCTCGCTGCTCAACTGCTACCAGGCGATGGACGCCATGGGCAGGTCTTCCACCCGTGGCGGTGGAGCGCGGTATTCGCCATCTCCGGTCAGCTGGAACAGCAGCTCTTCGCGCAGTTGCTGGAACTCGTAGCCGTTGCGGTTGCGTGGATGCGGCAGCTCGATATCGACGATGCGTTTGATTCGTCCTGGTCGCGGTTCCATCACCACCACGCGGTCGGCAAGAAAGATGGCTTCCTCGACATCATGGGTCACCAGCAGGCTGGTGATGCCCGCGCGAGCACGGATGGTCAGCAGTTCTTCCTGCATCTGTTGCCGCGTCAGCGCGTCGAGTGCGCCGAACGGCTCATCGAGTAGCAGGATGCGCGGGCTGCATACCAGGCCGCGGGCAATTGCCACGCGTTGCGCCATGCCGCCGGAGAGCTGGTGTGGATAGGCGCGCTGGAAACCATCCAGGCCGACCAACTGAACGAATTCGTTGACCCGACGGAAACGCTCGGCCTGGGTCAGCCCCTCGTTGACCAGCCCCAGTTCGATGTTCTGCTCAACGCTCAACCAGGGGAACAGGCGGTGCTCCTGAAAGACGATGGCGCTTTCACTGCCAATGCCGTCGACTGCCTTGCCATCGATCTGGATGGTGCCGCGAAACTCGCGGTCGAGGCCGATCAGCAGGCGCAGCAGGGTGGATTTGCCACAGCCGCTGGAGCCCAGGATGGCGATGGATTCGCCTTCGCGGATTTGCAGGCTGAATTCGCGGATCGCTTCGAGTTCGCCGGCTTCGATTGGGAAGAACTTGCCGACTTTGTCGAAGCTGACGATTGGGGCTGAGGCGGTCATGCGTTTCTCCAGCGTGTGGCGCGCGCTTCGATCAGTTGTCCGAGATGGTTGAGCAGGGCGCCGGTAAGGCCGATCAGCAGCATGCCGGCCATTACCTGATCCATGCGGAATAGTTGCTGGGCACCGATCATCAGGCTGCCGATGCCGCCATTGGAGGGCATGAAGTATTCAGCGCCGATGGTGCTCAGCCAGGCGAAGATCAGGGCCAGCTTCAGACCGGCGAAGATCGCCGGGGCGGCACCCGGCAGAACCAGACGCAGCAAACGCTGGCGGCTGTTGAGGCGCAGCGCGCGGGCGGCTTCGTCGAGTTGTGGCGACAGGTTGGCGACGCCGCGCTGGGTGGCGATCAGTAAGGGGAAGAAGGTAGCCAGGCCGACGAATACCACTTTGGCCAGTTCACCGAGGCCGAACCAGGCCGTGAGCAGTGGCACCCAGGCGAAGATCGCGATCTGCCGCAGAGCGCTCAGGGTTGGCCCGAAGACCCGCTCGGCGGGTCGGCACAAGCCCAGTACCAGCCCGCTGAGCAGGCCAAGGGTGCTGCCCAGCACCAGCCCGCCGACAGCACGACCGAGGCTCTGCAGCATGGCCTGGATCAGGCTGCCGTCGACGAGGCCCTGCCAGGTGGTGCGCAGCACATCCAGCGGGGCGACCAGAATGCTCGCGTCTATCCAGCGTGCCATTACCGCAGCCTGCCACAGGGCAGCCAGCCCCAGCGGCAACAGCCAGGCCTGCAGGCGCGCCCAGCCCTTGGCACGACTGCGCAGGCGCAGCTCGGCGGTGGGCGGATGGGGCCAGTGGATCAGACGCGCATCGAGCCATTGCACACCGCGGTCGAAGACGATGCCGAACAGGCCGATGACCAGAATGCAGACGAACACGATATCCAGCATGAACAGCTGGCGCCCCCAGACCATCAGGTAGCCGATGCCCTCGCTGGAGGCCAGCAGCTCCACCGCCAGCAGCGACGACCAGCCGGTAGCCAGGGCCAGGCGCAGGCCAGCCATGAACGAGGGCAGGGCTGCGGGAATCACCAGGCGGGTGATGCGCAGGTGCCAGGGCAGGCGCAGCACGGCAGCCGCCTCGCGCAAGCGCGGTTGCGCATCACGCACACCGACCAGCGTGTGCACGGTGATCGGCACGATCACCGCCTTGATCAACACCACCAGCTTGAGCGCTTCGCCGATGCCGAACAGCAGCATGAACAGCGGGATCCATGCCAGGGTCGGCACCTGGGCGAGTGCGGCGAAGGTCGGGTAGATCAGTCGTTCGGCCCGGCCGCTGCTGCCCAGCAGCGTGCCCAGCAGGATGCCGGCCGCCACGCCGCCGAGCAGGCCATAGGCGAGGCGCTGCAGGCTGATGCCAAGGTTGAACCAGAGGTCGTCTCTAGCCAGCTCCAGCAAGGTCTGCCAGACCAGTACTGGGGTCGGCAGGATCTGCTCGCTCATCCAGCCGAAGCGGCTGGCCAGGTACCAGAGCGCAAACAGGCCCAGCGGCAGCAGCCAGGGCAGCAGGCGGCTGGCGGAGAAAGCCGTACGCGGACCCTGAACCTGAGAAATGGACAGAGGCGATGCGCTCATGGGAGCGCTCCGCCCGTACCAGGCTTATGACTGAATGTTATTTTTTGCATAAGTAAGTGAATATCAATTCTTTCGGGAAATAAGAGGCTGCATTAAAGGTGCCTCGCCGACGTGCGGCCAATGCATTCGCCACATATCTTCCATGCCCATGGCGCATCACTCCGCTGCACCCGAGGCATCGTAGCGCTGCCAGCGGTCCTGCAATTTCTGCCGTGCGATGGCCTGCTCGACGAAGCGTGGCTCGAACCATTGCTCGACGTCGAAGGTGCGGCGGATAAGCCCCAGGGTCTTGGCCTTGTCGATGCTGTCCTGATAGCTGTGACGCAGGAAGCTGTCGAGCAGCGGCGAGGCGCGAAACGCCAGGTCATCGTCCCGGTATTCTCGGGCGTAGAGCTCGGCGGGCACTGCGCTCTGTTGCGAGAGCAAGGAGATGTAGGCGTCCAGATTCTCCGCCCTGGAGATCCAGTCGGCATTGCTCACCAGTACGTCGACCAGCTTCTGGGTGGCCTCGGGGTAGCTTTCGATGAAGGCATTGCTGGCGATCACGCCGGTCTGGGTGGTGGCGGTAACCGGCAACTGCTTGGTGCTGACCGGGAACTCGATACCCTGTTTGCCCAGCGCCAGAATGCCCATGCCGGACCAGGCCGCATCGATCTGCCGGCCCGCCAAGGCGGCACGGGCAGCGCTCCAGTCCAGGCTGACGATTTGCAGGTCGCGCTCTTTCAGGCCGGCGGCGGCCAGCACCCGGGCGAAGGACAATTGATCCGCCGTGCCGCGGTATACCGAAACGCGCTTGCCCTTGAGATCCTCCAGGCTCTTGATAGCGGATTCGGGCGTGGCGGCGAGATACATATTGGCGCCACGGCCACCGAGGATCAGCCGCGTATCCAGGCCCGAAGCCCGACCGATGATCGCTGCCAGATCGCCAAGGCCGGCGAAATCCAGCTGGCGGTTGGCGAAGGCTTCGTTGACCGCCGGGCCGGCACCCTTGAAAAAGTGCCATTCGACCTTGATGCCATCCTCTGCGAAGGCGTCTTCCAGCTGTTTGCGGATATGCGCCAGGCCGAGCACGCCAGAGGCGAAGGGCTTGTCGCCGGCACCCTGATCGGGCGCACCGATGCGGATCACCGCCGGCTGTTCGGCAGCCTGAGTGGCGAGGGTTGTAAGCGCCAGCAGGGCGCTGCAAAGCAGAGAGGTCAGTCGTTTCATGGGTCGGTCTCGGCGAAAAATCGTGAGGGGCATTTCACGAAGCCCGTGCTGCGCTGACAAACGCAAAGCGGGAATACTTTGTATGCACGACATGCAACACGGGGCTGGCAGGCCGTTGAAAAACTAACTGCGTTGTCATCGCTGCGTTAAAAACAGCCTGGAGCGCCAGCCCGGTCGAAATGCTCATGTACTGCTCGTACGCTCCGCTTTCTCGCCTGTTTTTGCGGGACCACCATCGGCCTTGCGCTGCCTGCTCCGTCTAGGTTTTTCAACGGCCTGCTAGACCCCGACCTGTGCCAGCGGCATGCCGGCCATCTGGTCGGCCAGTCCGGCATCGCTGCGCTCTATCTGCTCGACCATGGCCCGGGCCAGCGGCGACAGCGCCCGGCCAACACGGCTGACGATGCCATAGCGGGTGTTGAGTTCTTCCAGGTGGCAGGGCAGGTCATGCACCTCGAGGATCTGCAGTTCTTCGCTGAGCAGGTAGTCCTGCAGATTGATCGGGTTGGCGATGCCGATGGCGTCCGAATGGCGCACCACGTTGAGCAGTGCATGGCTGTATTCGCATTCCACGGCGGGCGCGAAGTCACGGCGGCCGCTGTATTCGGTGAGCACCTTGCGGATGTTCGGCGGGCGAAAGGTGGTGGCCAGCGGATAACTGAACAGCTCCGCGCAACTGACGCTGGGTTTGCTGGTGAGCGGGTGGCCGATACGGCAGCAGAAATGCCATTTCTGGGGGCGCAGGCGGGTGATGCGGTAATCCGGATCGGCCTCGAAGCGGCGGGTGTCGGCGACGAAGAACTCGATCTCCTCGGCCACCAGGCGCTTGTTCAACTCCTGCCAGTTATCGACCTGAAAATGCACCCGCGCCTTGGGGTAATCACCAATGAAGCGCGCCACCGCTCGCGGAATCAGTTGCGCGGCAGGGGCCGGGCCGCAGCCGAACAGCAGGGCGCCGGTGCCCGCGTCGTTGAACCGGCTGATTTCGTTGTTCAGATCGTGGGCATCGCGCAGCAGGCGCCTGGCGTGCTCGAGCACCACCAGGCCCTGCTTGGTGGGACGCAATTGCTTGTTGGCCCGATCCACCAGCTGAAAGCTGGCCGCGTGCTCCAGTGCCTGGATGCTACGGCTGAAAGCGGACTGCGAGAGGCTCACCGCGTCGGCTGCGGCAACGAAGCTGCGGTGCTCGGCAAGGGCGACGAAGTGGCGAAGCTGGCGGAGATCGATATGCATTTTCTACATGGAAAGATTCGGTCGAATGCAATTGCTGCAACGGCTCGTGGCTCTTTATAAAGGTAAACGCTTATTACGAAAACTTCGAAGTAAGCATAAATAAAGATCCGTATCGAATATTAAAATTCCGTTCTACGCCCGATTCGCCTCCGCCATACGGCAGCGCTCGCCGCGACATCAAGGAGCAATACATGAACCTGAGCTACCCCGAGCGCGCTGCCGTCATATCGATTCCCTTGAAACCACTGGTTGCCGCGCTGTTGCTCGGCTCTGCCAGCTTGGCTCTGCAGGCTCGCGCCGACGAGCCGGCCCCTGGCCCTCAGCCTGCCGCGCAAGGTGGAGCGGCGTTGGGCACGGTGACCGTCAATGCCCGGCGCCGCGAAGAAAGTGCGCAGTCGGTGCCGACTCCAATCAGCGTGCTGGGGGGCGAGACGCTGGAAAATCAGCGCATCTACCGCGTGCAGGACATCCAGCAACTGGTGCCCAGCACCAGCGTTGCCTACGTGCATGCGAGGCAGTCGAGCATTTCCATACGTGGCCTGGGTAACAACCCGGCCAGCGATGGTCTCGAGGGCAGCGTTGGCGTGTACCTGGACAACGTCTACCTGGGCCGACCAGGCATGGCCGTATTCGATCTGCTGGACGTCGAGCAGATCGATGTGTTGCGTGGCCCGCAGGGCACGCTGTTCGGCAAGAACACCACCGCAGGGGTGCTCAACATCACCACCCGCAAGCCGACCTTCACGCCGGAGCGCAGCATCGAGACCTCGATCGGTGAAGACGGCTACTTCCAGACCAAGGGCAGTATTTCCGGGCCGTTGAGCGAGACCCTGGCCGGGCGATTCTCGGCTTACCGCACCCGCGACGATGGTTATGTCGACAACGTGCACAACGGTGACACGCTGAACGGCGGTGCTCGTCAGGGGTTTCGCGGGCAACTGCTGTTCAAGCCCAGCGAAACCTTCAGCCTGCGCTGGATCGGCGAGTACAACGAAGAGGATTCCAACAATGGCATCCTCTCGCTGTACAGCACCGGCCCCACCATCAATGGCGTCAATCGTTACGAGCAGCGCGCAGCAGCGGCTGGCGCGACCCAGGTGTATGGCAAGGATCGCAAGGTCAACTTCGATTCCGATCAACAGGTCACCGTGTTCCAGGGCGGCACTTCGGTGGAGGCCAACTGGACACTGCCCAACGATTTCACCCTGACCTCCATCAGCGCTTACCGCTGGTGGGATTTCACCCCGCGCAACGACGACGGCCTCAACGTTCCGGCATCGATCAATGCCGGCGTGGCCGTGCGTGACAAGCAGTATTCCCAGGAAATTCGCCTGGCATCGCCTACGGGTGGGGCATTCGATTACGTGCTCGGCGCCTACTATTTCAAGCAGGATCTGGATAACCGCTCGTTCAACCAGAACGGGCCACTGGCCGATGTGTGGAATGGCACGGCAGCAGGCGCTCTGGCCAACGTCAACAGTTTCGGCAATGGCCATATCGATACCGACAGCTATGCGCTGTTTGTCCAGGGCACCTGGCACCTGACCGACAAGCTGGATTTCACCGCCGGCATTCGCGGTACCTATGAGGAGAAGGACGCCTGGATTTCCCGTGATGCGCCGCAGGGCGGTGCCGCGGTCACTGGTGCCGCTGCGGCCCAGCGTCAGGGGCGTTACGGTGCCTATGACTCGGGCAATCTCAGCCAGCACAGCTTCAGCCCCTCCGGGCTCCTCAGCCTGAGCTACCAGTTCAACCCACAGTTGCTCGGCTACACGTCGCTGTCTCACGGCGAAAAATCCGGCGGGGTCAACCTGACCGTCGGTGCAGCGCCTACGGCAGGGGTCGATTCGCTGCTGGTCGGTACCGAGCGCGCCAACAACGCCGAACTGGGGTTCAAGAGCACGTTGCTCGACAACAGCCTGCTGTTCAACGCCAACCTGTTCTGGACGCAGGTCAACGGTTACCAGGCCAATGCTTATGACCAATCCACGCGCACGCAGTACCTGACCAATGCCGGCTCGGTTCGCTCGCGCGGCGTCGAAGCCGAAGCGACCTGGAAGCCGCTACGCGGGCTGACCCTCAACGCCAATGGCTCGTTCAACGATGTGCGCTACACCGATTACGAGAACGCACCTTGCGCGCCGGAAGTGGCCTTCCAGGCGGGCGCACCGGCCTCCTGCGATCTCACCGGCCATCAAGTGGTGGGTGCTTCGAAATGGATCGCCAACCTCAACGGCAGCTATCTGTGGGACCTGGGCAACGGGCTGCAGCCCTATGTAAACGCCAGTTATGCGTTCCGTTCCCGGGCCGTGGGCACCATCGACGACTCCGAGTACGGGCAGATCCCCAGCTATGCGCTGATCAACCTTTCCACAGGGTTGCGCGGCGACCTGGCCGATGGGCAGTGGGACGTTTCCCTGTGGCTGAAGAATGCCGGCGACAAGACCTATTTCACCAGCCTGTGGAACAGCGCCAACGGTGGTTACGCCGGTGTACTCGGTACCCCGCGCACCCTGGGCATGACTGCCCGTTACGACTTCTGAGGAGCAGCCCATGCGAGTTACCGCACTGACCATCGTCAGCCTGTTTCTGGCTGGCGCCTTACAAGCGGCGCCCAGCGTCTATCCCACGGGCGTCACGCGCTACGACCCGAGCAGGGCCTGGAACAACTATGTGATCTTCAGCACGCCGGACCAGCAGACGCGCTTGATCGACATGAACGGCAACCTGATCAAGCAGTGGCCTTACCGTGGTTTCCCCGCCGCAGTGATAGACCCGGCGAACAATGGCGGGCGCCTTGGCGAGGTACTGCTGCAGACGGCCGAGCGTGAAAAGAACGACCCGCGTGGCTTTGGCAACGGCATCAACAATCAGCGTATCAGCGTGCTGGGCTGGAATGGCGAAGTGCGTTGGCAATGGTCGCAAAAGGCGCCGGGCGGCGCATCGTTGCAGCACCATGACTGGCACCGTCTGGCCAATGGCAACACCTTGGTGCTGTCCAACCAGATCCACAAGATCGACGGCTTTCGTCTGGATGAGTCGATTGACGATGTGATCTATGAAGTCGACGCGCAGGGCGACGTGGTATGGCACTGGCTGGCGTCCGAGCACCTTGCCGAGCTGGGCTTTACCGATGAGCAACTGCAGTTGGTACGTGACAGTGACCAGGCCGACTTCCTGCACCTCAACAACCTCAAGGTGCTGGGCGCGAACCGCTGGTACGACGCTGGCGACAGGCGCTTTCATCCTGACAACCTGATCATCGATTCCCGGGAAGCCAACTTCATCGCCATCATCGACAAGCAGACCGGCAAGGTGGTATGGAGTCTGGGCCCGAACTACCCGAAGCTGGACCCACGCAGTACCAAGGTGCCGCGTCCGGTGGATCAGTTGGCAGGGCTGCATGATGCCAACCTGATCGCCAAGGGGCTGCCGGGTGCCGGCAACATTCTGGTGTTCGACAACCAGGGTGGCTCCGGCTATCCACCCGTCGCTGCCACGGTAGCCACCGGGTCGCGTGTCGTCGAGATCGACCCGATCAGCAAGCAGATCGTCTGGCAATACAGCGCGGCCGACTCCAACCAACCGCTGTGGGCCTTTCACAGTTCCTTCATCAGCAGCGCGCGGCGCTTGCCCAACGGCAACACCTTGATCGCAGAAGGCATGTTCGGGCGTTTCTTCCAGGTCACCCCGGCAGGTGAAATCGTCTGGGAGTACGTCAGCCCGTATGTGGGCCCGTTGTTCGGGTCCAAGGCCTCCAGCAACTGGTCGTACCGCGCCACCCCCGTCCCCTACGACTGGGTCCCGGCCGGCACGCCGCGCAGCGAGACGGCGGTCGAGCCGCCAGCCCTGAGCGCTTTCCACATTTCCCAATGACACCCATGGTGGGCGACGCCGTTGCGTCGTCCCGCATTCTCTGGAGCCCCTATGAGCAACCACCAGCAATCCGGCGATAACCAGGCCGAGGACGGCATTCCCGAGGGCGCCTGCCTGACGGCTGGCATCCCCGACACCACAGTCAGTCGTCTTGGCGCCATCGTCCTCAACCCCTATGGCATCGCGCCGCTGACCGCGCTGATCCGCGACGGCGGGCAGACCCTCAGTAATGCCCGTGTGCGAGTGTTGGGCCGTGGCGAGCAGGGTATCGATATCGATTACCCGGTGAGCGACAAGGCGCTGTGGACCCACGGCGGTATCCCGGTGTTCGGTCTGTACCCGGATCACCGCAATGAAGTGGAGGTGGCCTACACTTTGAGAGGCGAGCGCGTCCGCGAGCGTTACAGCGTCTATGCGCCAGCCGTGCGCCTGCCGGCCATCGCCGCGCAGGAAGGCGCCTTGCCCCTGGTCGAACCGGTCAAGGTCGATGCGTCCCTGAAGAAGCGTCTGTACCTGTTCAACCATCTGCTGACGGATGTCGCCGGCAGCAACCGTCAGTTGAAATGGAATGCCCAGGGTGGCGCCGCCGAATGGGATTCGGTGGGCATCAACTGGATCACCGACAGCAGGGGCGAGGTGCGCTGGTACCTGGACATCGAGCGTCTGCACGACTCGACCCGCGTCGATGGCCTGGGCGCCAGCATGGGCTTCCAGCAGACCGCCGATGGCAAGCTTATCTGGGGCCAGGGGCAGCGTTATTTCAAGCACGACCTGTTGGGGCGGCCGGTGTGGGAACGTCGCTTGCCGGGCAAGTTCGCCGACTTCTCCCACGAGATTCGCCAGACCGGTAAAGGCACCTACCTGCTGCGCGTCGGTAGCAGCGACTACCGGCGCGACGATGGCAAACAGGTGCGCTCGGTGCGCGACCAGATCATCGAGCTCGACGAGTCCGGTGAGGTGGTGGAGTTCTGGGATCTGGGGCGCATCCTCGACCCTTATCGTGCCGAACTCCTGCATACCCTCGGCAAGGCGGCGGTGTTCCTGCCGGAGGGGGCGAGCAAGGGCGACAGCCTCGCCGACAACGAGGCTCTGGAAGGCGACAACCTGCCATTCGGCGATGTGCCGGGGGTCGGTATCGGGCGCAACTGGGCCCACGTCAACTCCATCGCCCATGACCCGGTGGACGACGGCATTATCGTTTCGGCGCGTCATCAGGGCGTGGTGAAGATCGGCCGCGACAAGCAGGTGAAGTGGATCCTCGCCGCTCCCCAGGGCTGGCGTGCCGAGTTGCAGGGCAAGGTGCTGACGCCCGTGGATGCCCGCGGCGAGCCGCTGGCGCGGGATGAACAGGGGCGCTACGTCGACGGTTTCGACTGGTCGTGGACCCAGCACACGGCGTGGCTCAGCGGCAAAGGCACGCTGACCGTGTTCGACAATGGCTGGGGCCGCGACTTCGCTCCGACGCGCCTGGAAGGCAACTACAGCCGCGCGGTGGAATACCGCATCGATGAAACCAGGGGCACCGTCGAGCAGGTCTGGGAGTATGGCAAGGCGCGCGGTGACGACTGGTACAGCCCGATCACCTCGGTGGTGGAGTACCGCGCCGACACGGACACGCAACTGATCTACTCGGCTTCGGTGAGCTATCTCACCAAGGAGAAACTCACCCGTCCGGTGCTCAGCGAAGTGAAGTACGGCACTCAGGATGTATTGGCCGAATACCGCGTCACCAGCCGCCAGCCCGGCAACGTGGGCTATCGTGCTCTGGTGATCGAGTTGGAAAAGGCGTTCTGAGTCGGTCCAAGGTGCTGGGCAGCGTCCCTGCTCAGCACTCTTCCTGACGATTTCGGTACTGGCTCGGCGGCATGCCGAACCAGCGCATGCTCGCCTTGTGGAAGCTGCTCTGGTCGCGGAAGCCCAGGGTGGCAGAGATGTACTTCAGGCTGCGGTTGGAGTTGCGCAGAAAATTGTGCGCCAGCTTCAGGCGTGACTCTTCCTGTAACTGGGTGAAACTCACCGTCTCACGCTCCAGGGCGTGCTGCAGGCTGCGTTTGCTCACGCTCAGGGCATCGGCGATTTCGCTCAGGCTGGGGTTGAGTCCCTGGGTGAGCTGCTCCACCAGCAGCCTTACCACGCGGGCGGCGATGGAGCCATTGACCACGTCGTCGAGACGCGCCTGGGCATATTCCTGATGCAGGACATGCAGGGCCTCATCGGCCGTTGGCAGGGTGAAGGCACCGATTTCCTCGCGGAACGTCAGGCTGTTGTGCGGCGCCGAGAAGCGCAGGTTGTCGCCGAACAGTTGCTGCAGTCGTATGGTGCTCTCGGGTTGCGGGTAGGTGAACTCGGCAGCCAGCGGCATGGGCTTTTCGTGAGGCGTGAGCCAGTGGATCAGGCCAAGGGTCAATGCGGCGCCTGCATCGATGAACGCGCGAGGGGCTGGTACGGGGGCGGTGCCGACTTCCAGGCCGATCAGCTTCAGTGTGCCTTGTCGTTGTTCGAGAAGGATGTGCGAGCCATTGCTGGTCAGCGGGTGGAAGTCCGCCAGCAACTTGAGCGCGTTGCCCAGCGTCGGGCTGGACATGATCGAATAGCACTGCGCGCCCAGAATGCTCGGGTGAGCGTGGGCGTAGGTGGCGAGGCCGATATCCGGATTGTTCGCCTGCTCGGTCGCCTGGGAAAACAGGCCATAGACCTGTTCCAGCCTGATCGGCGCACCGCGGCTCAGCGCAGCGACCAACTCGTGATCCAGCGTGCTCGGATCGATGCCTTGTTCGAGCAGGGTCTTGGCCATCACCTGAAAACAGGTGCTCGTCATCGTGTACATCGGTTTTCCTGAGTCGCGGGCGGCTGTGAGTGATCGGATAAAGGCTGCCGGAAGGGGCGTGCGGACAAGAAACAGGTGCGCGGCAACACTATTCGAGTCTGTGCGGCGATGTAAACATAAGCGTGCTTATAAACACCCCTCCAGCCTATCTCTGTCTTTTTGCGACAAGCCGATATGACCGCGCCACGGTCGTCAGTCGGTGTAGATCTCCATCCTCGATCCATAAAACCAATAAAGCGTTTCGTGAACACGTTGCACACCCGAGCTGGCACAAGCGCCGTATCGGTGTGGCGGCGCGTCATCTCGATCCTGGGTTTTCTGGTCCATGCCAGGTTCGACGTCACGGGCCGCCGCTTTATAGCGGGGCATGCATCGAGCGAGCGACGAGGTGCGCAGGGGCAGCATATGGAATGTCGTGCAATGCAGAACTATTTTCGGGTAGCCCAATGATCCATCAGGCGCAGACGCCTGCCGCCGTCGCTGCCGTTGCGTCCACCGATGAAGCTCGAGCCCGTCATTTTTACGGGCAGTTGCGGCAGGGCCTCTTTCACCTCGCGTTTCAGCCCGTGGTGTCACCCGCGAATGCGCAGCGCGTGCTCTATCACGAGGGGTTGCTGCGCAGCACGGGTGAACCGCTTGGTTTCAACCCGTTCGCCGTTCTGGAGCGCCTGCAGTCCATCAGGCAGCTCGATCGCTGCGTGGTCAGCCGCGTGATCGCACTGCTACAGCGCCACCCGCGCATGACCCTGGGCTGCAACATATCGGCGCAGAGCACCAGGCTGGACCCGCACTGGGAACGCGTGCTGCAGCAGCTCGCGGACGATGCCGACCTGGCGCGACGGTTGGTCATCGAGATCACCGAAAGTTCGGCGCAGCCCAGCCATGAAAGGGCAATCGAATTCGTCCATCAATTGAGACGCACCGGCTGCCACGTGGCGATCGATGACTTCGGGTCCGGCTTCGCGACCCTCACCTTCATTCAGCAAGGGCAGCCCGATCTGATCAAGATCGATCAGGGCTACATCCGCCGTGCTCGGCAGTCATCCCTGCACGTCAAGACCCTGAAGCACCTGATCGGCCTGTGCAGCACCCTGGCCGCCCACGTCGTGGTCGAGGGCATCGAGACGGTCGAAGACCTGGCGATCGCCCAGGAGTGCGATGCGCAGTGGGTGCAAGGGTTTCTCTTCGCCCGGCCGAAGGCGCTGATCGATGGCCTCGAGGAGCCTTGCGTCATCGCCTTGAGATGACCGCACGAGCAGGCTCCCACTGCACGTAATTGATATGCCCTACAGGCCCGGCGACGTGTGCCTGAGCAGAATTTTTAGTGATCCAGGAGCAGGTGAGATGTCGTTCAGGAATGTGAAAATCGGTTTGCGCGCGGGTCTGTCTTTCGCCGCGCTGGCGATTCTCGTGGTGGTTCTGGGGGTTACTACCCTGGGGCAGATGAAGCGCATGGACAGCATGTCCGATGCCATCGAGTCGAAGTGGTTTCCCGCGACATTGGCGTTGAACGAATTGAGCACGGCGACGCTGCGGGTCAGGGCCCTGACCCTGCGTTTGTACGTCCTCGACGACGAGCAGGCGAGGCGCGACGCCCTGGCCTTCATCGATGCAGCCAAGGCCGACCTGGAGCGTGCGCAGACGCGCTACGCGGCATTGGTGGATTCCGAGGCCGAACGTGAGTTGTATCAGCGCCTGGTCGCCATCAAGGAGCGTTACATGAAACATCAGGTCGAGGTGGTCGATCTGCTACGTAGCGGGCAAGGTGAGCAGGCCAAGGCAGTGATCACCGGAGTGATGGCCGTAGAGGGCGACACCATCGTCCGCGAGTTGCAGCAACTGACCGAATTCAACCGCCAGGGCGCCAACCAGGCATCGGCCGAGAGCGAAAACGTATATGGCAGTGGTAACACCATCGTGGTGTCGGTGATGCTGGTCGCCACGTTGCTGACCATCTTCCTGGCCGTGTTGCTCACCCGCAGTATCGTCAGGCCGCTGAGCAAGGCGGTTGGCGTTGCGCAAACCATTGCCGCGGGCGATCTCACCCTCGCGTTCAGCGACGATGGACGCGATGAACCTGCCCAGTTGTTGCAGGCGCTGGCCGTCATGCAGCGCAGCCTGCGCGGGACTCTCCAGCAGATTGCCGACTCCTCGAACCAACTGGCATCCGCCTCCGAAGAGCTGCACGCGGTGACCGAGGATTCGACCCGCGGCCTGCATCAGCAGAACAACGAAATCGAACAGGCCGCCACTGCGGTCAACCAGATGACCGCTGCGGTGGAAGAGGTGGCGCAGAACGCGGTGAGCACCTCCGAGGCCTCCCGCGATTCGGACAGCAACGCACGCCGGGGGCAGGATCAGGTGCGGCAGACCGTCGATTCGATTCACTTGCTGGCCCAGGACGTCACCTCGACCTCCGACGAGGTCGGCAAGCTCGCTGGCAACGTGCGCAACATCAGCCAGGTGGTCAACGTGATCCGCGCGATCGCCGAGCAGACCAACCTGTTGGCCCTGAACGCAGCCATCGAAGCCGCCAGGGCCGGCGAACAGGGCCGTGGCTTCGCGGTGGTAGCCGATGAGGTGCGGGCGCTGGCGCATCGTACCCAGCAGTCGACCCGGGAAATCGAGCAGATGATCGAGACCGTCCAGCAGGGTACCGAGCACGCGGTCAAAGCGATGGAAAGCAGCACCCTGCGTACCGAGTCGACCCTGTCCCTGGCGCAATCGGCCGGTCAGGCGCTGGACGGCATCGTGCAGGCCATCGGCTCGATCAACGAGCGCAACCTGGTCATCGCCAGCGCTTCGGAGCAGCAGGCGCAGGTGGCCCGCGAGGTGGACCGTAACCTGGTGAACATTCGTGATCTGTCCCTGCAAACCTCCGCGGGTGCCAACCAGACCAGCGCGGCCAGTCAGGAACTGTCCCGTCTCGCCGTTAGCCTCAATGGCCTGGTGGCGGGCTTCCGGGTCTGACCGAAACGGGCTGCTGCTGAGGTGATGCACAAGGGCGTGTGGTGTTTGCCAACACGCCCTTTTTCTCAGCGCACCACGGGTGCCGGGGCATCCGCGCGTGCCACGCCATCGCCCGCCCAGCCACCGCCCAGGGTCCTGAACAGGTCGGCCAGGGCGAGTTGTCGCTCGGTGCTGATCTGGATCAGGGTGGTCTGGTCGGTGAAGCTGCTGCGTTGCGCGTCGAGGTAGCGCAGGTGGTCGTCCACACCGCCTCTGTAGCGCGCCTCGGCCAGGGTTTCCGCAGCCCGGCTGGAGTCGGCCAGTGCACGCCGCGCGGCTTCCTCGCGGCGTAGCGTGTCGGTGGCGGCGAGGGCGTCGGCGACTTCCCTGAAGGCGGTCTGGATGGTGCCTTCGTATTCAGCCACCGCAGCGTCCTGGCGGACTTCGGCGAGGTCCAGATTGGCACGGTTGCGGCCACCGGCGAAGATCGGCAGCGACAGGCTTGGCGCGAAGCTCCAGGCCCGCGAGCCGCCATCGAACAGCCCCGACAGCTCGGTGCTGGAACTGCCTACCGAACCGGTCAGGGTGATGCGCGGGAAGAACGCCGCACGGGCAGCACCGATATCGGCGTTGCGTGCCTTGAGGCGGTGTTCGCTGGCCAGAATGTCCGGGCGCCGCTCGATCAGCGCCGAGGTGGTACCTGGGGCGATGTCCTGCAGCACCATCAGGTTGTCGCGCGGTTTGGCGGGCAGCAGGCGCTCCACGTCCGGGGTGCCGAGCAGCAGCACCAGGGCGTTGTCCGCCTGGCGCAACTGACGCTCGGTACTCTCGCGCTCGGCCTTGGCCTGTTCGGCCAAGCCGACCGCTTCCTGGTAGTCCAGCGCCGTGGCGGTGCCGGCCTCGCGACGCCTGCTGACCAGATCCAGCGAGGCCAGGCGGCTGTCCAGCGTCTGCTCGACCAGCGCGATGCGGCGCAATGCGCCGTCGCGGGTCAGGTAGGCCTGGATCACTTCGGCGATCAGGCTGATCTGCGTGGCGCGGGTCGCTTCCTCGGTGGCCAGGTAGGTTTCCAGTGCCGCCTCGGAAAGGTTGCGCACGCGGCCGAACAGGTCGACTTCGTACTCTGCCAGGCCCAGGCCAACCTGATAGACGCTCGTCACCTCGGAGCGTCCGGTCTGCGACTGATCGGCCGGCAGCCGTTGGCGGTTACCGGTGGCGTTGGCGTTGATCGACGGCAGGCGATCGGCGCGCTGGATACGGTACTGGGCGCGCGCCGCTTCGATATCCAGCAGCGCCTGGCGCAGGCTGCGGTTGTTGCTCAGGGCGGTGTCCACCGCGCGGCGCAGGTCGGCATCGACGATGAAGGTCTGCCAGTCCAGCGCGTCGGCGCGGGTGCCGGCCGTGCTGGCGGCCCTCCATTGCTCGGCGACCGGTGCATCAGGACGCTCGTAATGAGGGGCCAGGGAGCAGCCGCCGAGGGTGATGGCCAGGGCCAGCAGGGCGGGGCGCAGCATGATGTGGGAAGTCATGGCATTACTCCGCTTTATGCAGGGGGTGATTGTCGGTCTGCTTCGGCTTGGTACGCAGCAGCGAAAGCAGCCAGACGAAGAAGATCGGCACGAAGATCACCCCGAGCAAGGTTGCGCTGAACATGCCGCCAAGTACCCCGGTGCCGATGGCGCGCTGGCTGGCAGCGCCAGCGCCGCTCGCGATCACCAGGGGGACCACGCCGAGCATGAAGGCCATGGAGGTCATGATGATCGGCCGGAAGCGCAGGCGTGCGGCTTCGATGGCGGCATCGCGCAGGGAATAACCGTCTTCCCACAGATCCTTGGCGAACTCGACGATGAGGATGGCGTTCTTCGCCGCCAGGCCGATCACGGTGATCAGGCCGACCTTGAAGTACACGTCGTTGGGCAGGCCGATGGCCGTCACCGCAAGTACCGCGCCGAGGGCGCCGACCGGCACGATGAGCATCACCGTCAGCGGAATCGCCCAGCTCTCGTAGAGGGCGACCAGCAGCAGGAACACCACCACGATGGCCAGGGCGAAGAGCATCACCGCCTGACCGCTGGCGACCTTCTCCTGGTAGGACAGGCCCGTCCATTCGTAGCCGATGCCCTCCGGCAGTTCACCGGCGATGCGCTCCAGCTCGGCCATGGCCTCGCCGGTGCTGACGCCTGGGGCGGCGTCGCCGGAAATGCGGATCGACGGGTAGCCGTTGTAACGGGCCACCTGGGTCGGGCCTTCTTCCCACTGGGTGGTCACGAAGGCGCTCAGTGGCACCAGGCTGCCGCTGTCGTTCGGTACGTGCAGCTTGAGCACGCTGTCCGGTGTCATCCGTGCGCCTTGCTCGGCCTGCACGACGACGCGTTGCTGGCGGCCGGCGTTGGCGAAATCGTTGATCACCGATGAGCCGAACGCGGTGGACAGCGCACTGCTGATCGACTCGAAGCTGACGCCCTGGGCACGTGCCTGATCGCGGTCGATGACCAGACGCAATTGCGGCGCTTCGGGCAGGCCTTCCATCATCCCGTAGAGGAACAGCGGATTGCCGTTGACCTTGCCCAGCACTTCGTCACGCGCTGCGAGCAGCGCTTCACGGCCAAGGCCGGCGCGGTCCTGCAGGCGCAGGGAGAAACCACCCGAGTTGCCCAGCCCTTCGATAGGTGGCGGTGGAACGGCCATCATGGCGCCGTCGTCGAGGTTGGCGAAGCGCCCGTTGACCGCAGCGGTCTCGGCTTGCACGGATTGCTCGTCGTTTCGTTCGGACCAGTCCTTGAGCAGCGGGAAGGCGATGGCGGCGTTTTCACCCATGCCCGAGAAGCTGAAGCCCAGCACCACGAACGAAGTAGCCACGGCCTCGCGGGTGGCGAGGAATTCTTCCAGTTCCTTGGCGGTCGTCGAGGTACGCTCGCGGGTGGCCCCCGGCGGCAGCTGGATGTCGACGATCATGTAGCCCTGGTCTTCTACCGGCACGAAGGATTCCGGCAGGCGCAGGTAGAAGAAACCCATCAGAATCACGATGCCCAGATACACGAGCATGAAGCGCCCGGCGCGCGGCACCAGCTTGCTGTTGAGCTTCGTGTAGCGGCCCGTCAGCCCGGTGAACTTGCGGTTGAACCAGCCGAAGAAGCCGGTCTTTTCGTGATGACCCTGGGGAATCGGTTTGAGCAGGGTGGCGCACAGGGCCGGGGTGAAGGTCAGGGCGAGGAAACCCGAGAACAGGATCGACACCGCCAGCGACAGCGAGAACTGCTGGTAGATCACGCCCACCGAGCCGGCCATGAACGCCAGCGGCAGGAACACCGCCGACAGCACCAGAGTGATGCCGATGATCGCTCCGGAGACCTGGCCCATGGCCTTGATGGTCGCCGGCAGGGGCTCCAGGCCTTCTTCGGCCATGATCCGCTCGACGTTTTCCACCACCACGATGGCATCGTCCACCAGAATGCCGATGGCCAGCACCATGCCGAACATGGTCATCATGTTCACCGAGAAGCCGAGCAGGTACATGAAGGTCAGCGTACCGAGCAGGCACACCGGCACCACGATCCCCGGAATCAGGGTGTAACGCACGTTCTGCAGGAACAGGAACATCACCAGGAACACCAGCACCATGGCTTCGATCAGGGTCATGATGACCTTGTCGATGGCCACGTCGACGAACCGCGAGGTGTCGTAGGGCGTGGAGAATTGCACGTTGTCCGGGAAGTTGGCCGACAGCTCGGTGAGACGCTGCTTGACCGCTTCGGCCGTCTGGATGGCGTTGGCGCCCGGCGCCAGCTGCACGGCGGCGGCAACCGCCGGCTTACCGTCCTGGCGTGAGCCGAAGTTGTAATCCTGGCTGCCGATTTCGATGCGTGCGACATCGCCCAGGGTCAGGCGCGAGCCGTCCTGGTTGGCGCGCAGCACGATGGCGGCGAACTCTTCCGGATTATCCAGAGTGCCCTTGACCGCCAGGGTCGCGGTCAGCTCCTGCTCCGCCGTACCCGGCGTGCTGCCGAAGGCGCCCGCCGGTACCTGTACGTTCTGGGCGCGAATGGCGTTGTTGACGTCGTCGATCGACAGGCCGTACCCGACCAGTTTCTGCGGGTCGATCCACACGCGCATGGCGGCTTCGGAGGCGAAGAACTGCAGCTTGCCGACGCCCGGCACACGGCGAATCTCGTTGTTGATGTTGCGCGCCGCATAGTCGGCCAGCGCCGTGGTGTCGTCGTTGGCGCTGCCGTCCTTGTAACTCAGCGCGTAGATCAGCAGAAAGCCGGCAGTGGCCTGCTCGGTCTGGATGCCCAGGGTAAGAACCGCTTGAGGCATACGCGCCTCGGCACGTTTCAAGCGGTTCTGCACGTCGACCTGGGCCAGCTCGGGATTGGTCCCGGGCTGGAAGGTCACGGTGATTTCAGCGATACCGTTGGCGTTGCTGGTGGACTCGAAGTACAGCAGGTTCTTCGCACCGTTGAGCTCTTCTTCGATCACGCTGGTGACCGAGTCGGTCAGCACCTGTGCCGAAGCGCCCGGGTAGGTCGCGGTGACGGTGATCTGTGGCGGCGCCACGTTGGGGTATTGCGCCACCGGCAGAAAGGGGATGGCCAGCAAGCCACCCATGGTGATGAACAAGGCGACTACCCAGGCAAAATTGGGGCGCCGGATGAAAAACAAGGACATGTCGTTGCTCCGGCTTATTGCGCCTGGGGAGTGGTGTCGTTCTGCGCTTCAGCGCCTGGCTGGCGCGGTACGACTTTGGCGCCCGGTCGGATTGCCGCCAGGGAGCTGGTGATGATCTGGTCGCCGGCTTTCAGGCCTTCGGTGATCTGCCAGCGCGCGCCTTGCATGGCGCCGGTGGTGACCGGTCGCACTTCCACGGTGTTCTCGGCGCCGAGCAGCATCACGCTGGCCTTGCCGTCCGCAGCGCGTTGCACGGCGCGTTGCGGTACCAGGATGGCGTCCTGATCGAGGCCCTGCGGCGTGCGCACGCGCACGTACATGCCCGGCAGCAACACGCCATTCGGGTTGTCGAAGCGTCCGCGCAGGGCGATCTGGCCTGTACTGCGGTCCACCGAGATATCGGTGAACAGCAGGGTGCCTTTGCTCTCGATATCGGTGCCGTCGACGCGCAGCGACAGCGTCTTGTCGCCGTCACCGGACACCTTGCCGTCGGCGATGGCGGCGCGCAGGCGCAAGGCGTCGGCGGCTGGCTGGGTGAAGTCGGCGTACACCGGGTCGAGTTGCTGGATGCGTGCGAGCAGGGTGGTTTCGCCCTGACCGACCAGCGCGCCCTCGGTGACCTGCGCACGACCGATACGGCCGGCGATGGGCGCACGCACCTGGGCATAACCCACGTCCAGCTTGGCGGTTTCCACATTGGCCTGAGCCGAGCGTTTGTCAGCCTGGGCGCTTTGCAGGGCCGCACGGGCGACATCGAAGTCCTGCTGACTGACCGCGTCTATCTTGACCAGCGGCTCGTAGCGTTTGACGGTGGCTTGAGCCTGGAACAGCTGCGCTTCGGCGCGGGCCAGTTCGCCCTCGGCCCGGGACAGCGCCGCCTTGAACGGGGCAGGGTCGATCTGGAACAGCAGGTCGCCTGCCTTGACGTCGGCGCCTTCCTCGAAGGTGCGCTTGAGTACGATACCGGCGACCCGGGCGCGCACTTCGGCGACGCGCACGGGCTCGATACGGCCTGGCAACTCGGCGACCACGGTGAAGGGCTCGGTCTTGACGGTCAGTACATCGACTTCGCGGGGAGGCGCTTCGCCCCAGCCTTGCTCGCCTTTGTCACAGCCGGCGAGGCTGATCGCCACCAAAAGGGTTATCGCCGAAAAAACGCAACGTTCGCGAATCCTGCTCATGCTTCACCTGGGGCGATGCCCCTCATTAGTTAGTTCTCGAAAGGCGCGAATGATCAGCTGATAATGCAAATGAGTCAATATTGACTCATTTGCATTTTTTGTGACTAAACTTGACCGTCCTTTTGAAGAAAAAGGTTTTTCCTGCACAATGGCGCGCCGCCACCACTGAATGAGTGAAGACTGTTTTGATGGATAAACCCGCCGCTGAAGAGAAATTGCTCAAGGCCCTGGCCGTTGCCATGGTCGAGCACCCGCGTGGCACCTTCAAGGAAATAGCTCAGGCCGCAGGGGTGAGCAAGGCCACCTTGAATCGTTTTTGCGGTACTCGCGACAATCTGATCGACATGCTCTTCGATTACGGCTCGGTGGTCATGAACACGGTCATCGCCGAAGCCGACCTGCAGAACTCGCCAGCGCCGGAGGCATTGCAGCGGTTGGTGGACGGCCATTTGGTTCACCGTGATCTGCTGGTATTTCTGATGTTCCAGTGGCGCCCGGACTCGCTGCATGAGTGCGGTGAAGATGCACGCTGGTTGCCCTATACCAACGCCCTGGATCAGTTCTTCCTGCGTGGGCAGCGCGAGCATGTATTTCGCATCGACATCGGTGCGCCAGTGCTGACCGAGCTCTTCGCCTCCCTGCTGTTCGGGCTCGTCGATGGTGAACGTCGTGGTCGGGTCGCACGGGCCAGCATGGGCACCTCGCTGATGCAGTTCTTCATGCAGGGCGCTGCCGCGGGGCGATGATCGCCGCGGCGGCGATCGTGTGACGAGCGCTGGGTGCGGGATCGCTGATAAGATGCGCGAACAACACGGCAGGCGCTATCGCCCAGGCCGGACCACGCAGAGGGACGCTGCGCCTCGCGGAGAAATTAAGCATGAATCTACAGGTGATCGAGCGCGACGGCGAACCCGAATACGCGGTATTGCCCTGGGCCGAATACCAGGCGCTGCTGCAGGCTGCAGGCAAGAGTGCGGCGGCACCGGCTACCGAAAAGCCCACCGCCGATGCCCCCAAACCCCTGGCCCAACTGGCCACACTGCGCGAGGGCAAGGGCTTGAGCCGTGATGAGCTGGCGCGCGCCGTGGGCATCAGTCCTCATTACCTGGGCATGATCGAAAGTGGCGAGCGGCAGCCCGATGCCGCGATCCTGCGTGCCTTGGCCTGGGTACTCGGCATTTCCGGCTGGGAGGCGGGTGCATGAGCGTGCGCATCAGCCGCGTGCACTGGGACGCCCTGCTGGCCGCACTGGACGATGCGCGGCGGCAGCGCCACCTGCTGACCTATCGCGCGCTGATCGAACGCCTGGCACTGCCGGCGCCCGCCATGCAGACCCTGACCGCGGCTCTCGAACACCTGGCCGCAATGGATGCCCGCGGCGAGCGCCCACTGCGCAGCGCGCTGGTCATCAGCCAGGGTGCCAGCCGCCTGCCGCGCACCGGTTTCTTCGAATGCGTGACCCGCCTGGGGCGCTTCGAGGGTGCCTCTGACGGCGTTGCGGCCGCCTCGTGGCACGCGTCCGAAGTGGCCCGGGTGTTCGAGTTCGATTACCCCGCGGAACCCTGAGTGAGCGCGCCCTGCAGGGTGTGCGTATCGATCACGTGCAGGCTGTAACCGGGTATCGCCTTGGCATGGCGCTTGGCTTCCGAGGCCAGACCAGCCAGCTCGCTGGCGTCCAGCAGCGTGCAGTGTTGCGGATGCAGATGAACGACGCCGAGTGACAGCGACAGCAGCGCGAACTCCTCCCGTTGCCCCTGGCGGTTGTGGCTGACGAAACAGCCAGCATCCAGATGCTCATCCAGATAGAACCGCCGGCACTGCCCCTGAAAGTCCTCCAGCAGCCGATTGAGGCGCGCACGCCAGTCCTTCGAGCCGAACACCAGCAGGAAGTCGTCACCACCGATATGGCCGACGAAGTCACGTGTCGGGTCGATCCTTTCGTTGAGGCAATGCGCCAGGCACAGCAGCACTTCGTCGCCCTTGGCGTAACCGTAGAGGTCGTTGAAGGGTTTGAAGCTGTCGATGTCGACATAGCAGACCACCGCTTCGCGGCTCTGCTGCAACAGCCGGGTCAGGCACTGCTGGATGGGCACGTTACCCGGAAGCAGGGTCAGCGGGTTGGCGTAACGGGCCTGCTGGATCTTCAGTTCGGTGATCAGCTTGAGCACGTCGATGACCCGACCGAGGCCAAGGTAGTGGCCGTCCACGGTAATCACGAAGTCTTCCTCGATACGCTGGCGCGCACGGCTGGTCAGCAGGCGGCTGACCTTTTGCAGCGACTGGCTGATTTCCACGGCAAGAAAGTCGTTGCTCATCAGGCGGCTGATCGGCTTGCGAGCGAACAGCTCGGTGGCGAAGGGTTTGAGCAATACCTCCGACAGCGAATGGCGATGCACGATGCCTACCGGTCGCCGATCCTCGTCCAGTACCGCCAGCGAGTTGAGGTTGGCCTGGGCACGGAAGGCTTCGAGCACATCGGCGGTGGGCGTGTTGATGGATACCGATGGGTGTTCGTTGAGCAGGGCAGTGAGGTCACTGCCTTCTTCGCTGAGCGAGGTCGGCGAGGAGCCTGGCTCGGGCAGCAGTGCACTGGCGTCGGTCGGTGGCTGGTCCTGAGGGCGACAGAGCAGGTAGCCCTGAAGCAGGTCCACGCCCATTTCGCAGAGCACCGCCAGCTCTTCCTCGAGTTCGATGCCTTCGGCGATCACCTGTGCCCGGGAGGCCTTGGCCATCTGCAGGATCGAGCCGACGAACTCGCGCTTGACCGCATCCTGATGGATACCATCGATGAAGTGGCGGTCGATCTTCACGTAATCGGGGCGCAGCTCCGACCACAGGCGCAGGCTCGAGTAACCGGCGCCGAGATCGTCCAGGGCGATGGAGAAGCCCATGTCCCGGTAATGGTGCAGGGCGGTGTCGAGCAGGTTGAAGTCGTCGGTGGGCGACTGCTCCGTCAGCTCGATGACCACCCGGCTGGGGGGAATGCCGTAAGTCTGCAGCAACTGCAGCGTTCGTCCCGGCTGGTGCCGGGCATCGAGCAGCGAATCCGGCGATACGTTGAGAAACAGCAGGCCGTCCAGTTTCAGTTCGCTGAAGCGTCGGCAGGCGCTCTTGCGGCAGGCCATTTCCAGCTCGTTGAGCAGGCCGGTTTGCCGCGCCGCGGCGAACAGCGTGATTGGCGAGTGCAGCGGGCTGTTGGACGGCCCACGGGTGAGCGCTTCATAGCCAAGAATGCGCCGCTCGGAGAGCGACACGATGGGCTGAAACAGGCTATGCAGGCCGCCGTGCGCGAGGATTTGGCCCAGCGCGCTCAATTGCTCGGTGACGGTCATGGCAGGTCTCTAGTGAAATCGGGGAGCGAACGAGCGGCGTGGCCACTCGCGGATGAATACTGCTGAATGCTCGGGATTTCACTACAGATTGATGACCGTTTAATGAAGGCTGAGTGCCATCAGTCAATCGGCCGGATAGCGTTACGCCCTTCGCTCCGGCGGCCATGAATCGGTCGCCATCGATGCGGGCACAAAAAAGGGCGTCGTATGCACGACGCCCTTCTGGGTTACCGCTTGCCGGTTACTGCTTGGCTAAACGCGTATTGAGCTTGAGGTAGTCGATCAGGATGTGGCCGGTTTCCGACAGGTAGGCGTCGTCTTCCGGTTTGGTCTTTTTCTCTTCCTCGCTCTGCGCCAGTGCGTCGTCCTCGTCTTCCTTCTTCAGCTCGGTCAACGGCTCTTCGCCCTTGGCGCTGCGGCGGGCGTTCTCGATCGCCAGTTGGCGCTTCTCGATATCGGCCTGCTGGGTGCGGCGCTTGGTTTCGTTGAGGCTGACGGTCTTCTCGGCCATCAGTTCACGGGACAGGGCCAGGCGTTCACGGGCGAAGTTGAAGTCCGGGTTGTCGGCGGTACGGCTGTCGTAACGATTCTTCAGCTCGGTGAGAAATGGCTTGATCGGGTCCAGTTCAGGTTTGATCGCCGGGCGGATGCTGTCCCACGGCATCGCTTCGGGAAGGGCGCTCTCGCCGATTTCCTTGTTGTCCATCACGTCAGGGTAGGAGATGTCCGGCACCACGCCGCGGTGCTGGGTGCTCTGCCCGGACACGCGATAGAACTTGGCCAGGGTCAGTTTCAGCTCGCCATGGTTGAGCGGCTGGATGGTCTGCACCGTGCCTTTGCCGAACGTCTGGCCGCCAAGAATCAGCGCGCGATGGTAGTCCTGCATGGCGCCGGCGAAAATCTCCGAAGCCGAGGCGGACAGGCGGTTGACCAGCACGGCCATGGGGCCCTTGTAGAAGGCGCCGTCCTGCTCGTCAGCCAGCACATCGACCCGGCCATCGCTGTTGCGCACCAGAACGGTAGGGCCCTTGTCGATGAACAGGCCGGTCAGTTCGGTGGCTTCCTGCAGCGAGCCGCCACCGTTGTTGCGCAGGTCGATGACGATACCGTCGACTTTCTCGGCCTGCAGCTCGGTGATCAGCTTCTTGACGTCGCGCGTGGTGCTCTTGTAATCCGGATCGCCAGCGCGGAACGCCTTGAAGTCCAGATAGAAGGCCGGGATCTCGATCACGCCGAGGGTATACGGGCGTCCGTCCTGCTCGACCTTGAGGATGGATTTCTTGGCCGCCTGCTCTTCCAGCTTGACCGCTTCACGGGTGATGCTGACCACCTTGCTGGTCTGGTCATTCGGCGCATTGCTCGCTGGAATCACTTCCAGGCGCACGCGCGAACCTTTCGGGCCACGGATCAGTTTCACCACCTCGTCGAGGCGCCAGCCGATCACGTCGACGATCTCGTCGTCACCCTGGCCAACGCCGACGATCTTGTCGGCAGGCGAGATCTGCTTGCTCTTCTCGGCAGGGCCGGCAGGCACCAGACGCACCACCTTGACGTGCTCGTTATCGCTCTGCAACACGGCGCCGATGCCCTCGAGGGACAGGCTCATGTTGATGTCGAAGTTTTCCGCGCTGTCCGGTGACAGGTAGTTGGTATGCGGATCGTAGGTCATGGCGAAGGCGTTGATATACGCCTGGAACACGTCCTCGCTGCGGGTCTGCTGCAGGCGTGCCTGCTGCGCCTTGTAGCGTTTGGTGAGCAGCTCCTGAATCGCCGCAGGCTCCTTGCCTGCCAGCTTCAGGCGCAGCACTTCGTCTTTCAGGCGTTTGCGCCACAGCTCGTCCAGCTCGGCGACGTCCTTGGCCCAGGGGGCTTTTTCACGATCGACCAGCAGGTCTTCGTTGACCGTGAAGTCGATCTTGTCGACCCCCTTGGCCAGCAGACCCTGAACGTAGGTCAGACGACCCTGCTGACGCTCGAGCTGACGCTTATAGATATGAAAGCCGGGTTCGAGATCGCCCTTCTTGAGCAGGTCGTCGAACTTGTCTTTCCAGCGATCGAATTCGGCGATATCCGCTGCGGTGAAATAGCTGCGCGCCGGATCGAGCATCTTCAGGTAACCCTGATAGACCTTCTCCGAGCGCGCATCGTCGAGCGGCGGCTTGCTGTAGTGGTGGCGCTGCAGCAGTTCGACCACGTTGAGACTGGCGATGACCTGATCGCGATCAGGCTGCAAGTATTCCCACGGATCGGCTTGGCTGGTTTTGGCTGCGAGGGGCAATGCGCCCAGCCCGAGAACGAGGGCCAGGGTGGCGCTGATGAGAGATCGCTTCATGCTGATTCGACGTGGGGACAGTTGATAACGCATATTAGGCCGTCTTTGAGGGCGCCAGGTTCCATCGGCGCAATGCAAAAGCCCAGCGGCGAGCGCTGGGCTAGGTTCAAATGCACTATGGAGGCAGCGTGAAAGCATTGCAAGGCGTTGAAGGGCAGGTGGAATGGGTCGATCGTCCCACGCCTGCCTGTGATGTAGGGGAAGTACGCATTCGCGTGGCGGCAGCGGGCCTGAACCGCGCCGATCTGTTGCAGCGGGCCGGCAATTACCCGCCGCCGCCGGGGGCCAGCGATACGCTGGGCCTGGAGTGTGCGGGCATCGTCAGTGAAGTGGGTGCCGGCTGCGATGACTGGCAGGTGGGGGATCGCGTCTGCGCATTGCTGGCTGGCGGCGGCGTGGCCGAAGAGGTGGTGGTCGATGCGCGCCATGTGCTGCCGGTGCCCGAAGGCTTGTCGCTGCACGAGGCTGCGGCTTTGCCGGAAGTGTACGCCACCGCCTGGCTTAACCTGTTCCAGCTGGCCGGCCTGAAACCCGGCGAAAAGGTGCTGCTGCACGCAGGTGCCAGTGGCGTCGGCTCGGCGGCCATCCAGCTGTGCAAGGCCTTCGGCAGTACCTGCTGGGTGACCGTCGGCTCGCACGATCGCCTGGCGTATTGCGAGAGCCTGGGCGCCAGTGGTGGGGCGATTCGCGACAAGGATGGGCTGAAGGTGCCGGATGATTTCGGCCCGTTTGAAGTCATCCTCGACCCGGTCGGCGCCAGCTACGCCTCTTTGAATCTCAAGCTGCTGGCGCTCGATGGCCGCTGGGTGAACATCGGTCTGATGGGGGGACGCAAGGCCGAGATCGACATGGCCCAGGTGCTTGGCAAACGCATCCAGCTGATCGGCTCGACGTTGCGCAACCGCGACGATCTGTTCAAGGCCGAACTGCTGCGCGACCTGCGCCAGCACGTGTGGCCGCTGTTCAGCGAAGGCCGGCTCAAGCCGCAACTGGCCCGCACCTTTCCGATTGCCGAGGCCCATGAGGCCTATTCGACCCTGGAAGGCAATCAGGTCAACGGCAAGCTGGTGCTGGTGATCGACGAAAGCCTGAGCTGAAACCCCGGCCACGAGCGCCCGGCGATGGTCGGGCCGCTCGTGGCTGTCATGTTTGGTTGCTAGCGGCTCATGCGTGATCCGGCCGATCAGACGGCGCGGGTGATGCCGCCATCCACACGGATGTTCTGTGCGGTGATGTAGGCCGCTCCCTCCGAGGCCAGGAATGCGATGGTCGCGGCCACTTCCTCGCTGCTGCCATAACGTTGCAGCGGCACGCTGGCTCTGCGCGCTTCGGTGGATGGCAGGCTGTCGATCCAGCCCGGCAGTACATTGTTCATGCGGATGTTGTCGCGGGCATGGGTGTCCGCGAATACCTTGGTGAACGACGCCAGGCCGGCGCGGAACACCGCCGACGTCGGGAACAGCTCACTGGGCTCGAACGTCCAGGCGCTGGAGATATTGATGATCACCCCAGCCTGTTGCTGCTGCATGATGGGGGTGACCAGGCGAGTGGGGCGAATCACGTTGAGCAGGTAGGTATCCAGGCCGCGATGCCAGTCTTCGTCGCTGATTTCCAGAATCGGCGCGCGCGGGCCGTGGCCGGCGCTGTTGACCAGCGCATCGATCCGCCCCCAGCGCGACAACGTGCCGTCGACCAGCCTGGCGAGATCCTCGGTGGACTGATTGCTGCCCGTCACCCCGAAACCGCCCAGCTCCGTGGCCAGTGCCTCGCCCTTGCCAGACGAGGAGAGAATGGCGACCTTGAAGCCATCCGCGGCCAGGCGACGTGCGGCCGCTGCACCCATGCCGCTGCCTCCAGCGGTGATGATTGCTACTTTTTCTACAGACATCGTATTGTCTCCGTTGCGGTCGTGGCGTTGGCTATAAGGCTAGCAGCCGGGGGGCGCAGGTAGAGAGGCAGTTCCGGTACCTTGACTCAGTAGAAAAACTACACTCATGTCTGAAGAATTCGGTCAGCTCCCGTCGCTCAATGCGCTGCGTGTCTTCGAAGTGGTGGCGCGGCACCTCAACTTCCGCCTTGCGGCTGAAGAGCTGGGCGTGACCCAGGGCGCAGTGGCCCAGCAGATTCGTGGTCTGGAGGCCGACCTGGGGCTCAGGCTGTTCGAGCGGCAGCCGCGCGGCCTGGCGCTGACCGAGAGCGGCAGAAGCTACAGCCTGAGCGTGCGCCGGGCATTCGAGCTGATCGCCGACGCCACTCAGGGGCTGCGGCCGGCGCCGCTGCACCTGACCGTGAGCGTGACGCCGACATTCGCTTCCAAGTGGCTGATCCCGCGATTGCCGGACTTCTCGATGCAGCATCCGCAGATCGACCTGAGAATCCTCGCCAGCGAGCGGCTTTCCAGCTTTCACAACGATGGCGTGGATGTGGCGGTGCGCTATGGGCGCCCACCGTTCGGCCCCGGGCTACAGGCTGAATTGCTGCTCGAGCAGGCGATCGTCGCGGTGATGAGCCTGGGGCTGCTCGAGCGCTTCGGACCACCGAGCGATCTGCAGGGATTAGCGCGCTATTCCTTGCTGCATGATGCGCACAACCTCTGGCCACGCTTTCTCGATCTGCTGTTCCCCGAGGCGCCACAGGCCACCGCCAGGAGCGTGCGCTTCAATCAGACTTCGCTGGCCATCGAGGCAGCCATTGCCGGGCAGGGCATTGCCCTGGCCAATCGCTTCTTCGTCGCGCGGGACATTCAGGCCGGTCGGCTGATCGACCCGTTCGACGCCACCCTCCAGGACGAGCGCGGGTTCTATCTGCTCAGCCCACGGCGAATACGCCAGCAGGCACCGTTCGCGGTGGTGCGTACCTGGCTGCTGGAGCAGACGCGCGACGATCGATAGCGGCGATGCGCCCGTCAGTTTGTCTGCCCAATGGGCGCGACCGCTGAGCCTGTGGCACACTTGAGCGCCAGTGATTACGGGTTATGAGGTGGCGTGTGTCGCCCGCCCGTGCACCGGTGCCGTCGGCTGTCTGCCACGGCCTGACCGGCAACAGCCCCGAACAAGAGGAAACAGCGTGCATAACGTCGTCATCAGCGGCACAGGCCTGTACACACCGGCCAACAGCATTTCCAACGACGAGTTGGTGGCGTCCTTCAATGCCTACGTGCAGCAGTTCAACAGCGAGAACGCCGAGGCCATCGAGCGGGGTGAAATCGAGGCGCTCAGCGAGTCGAACAGCGCCTTCATCGAAAAGGCCTCGGGTATCAAGAGCCGCTTCGTGATGGACAAGCAGGGCATCCTCGACCCGCAACGCATGGTGCCGTACATCGCCGAGCGCGATAACGAGCAGTGGGGCATTCTCTGCGAGATGGCCGTGGCGGCTGCCGAGCAGGCGCTGGCCCGTGCCGGTAAGACCGTCGCAGACATCGATGGGGTGATCGTCGCCTGCTCCAACCTGCAGCGCGCCTATCCGGCGGTGGCCATCGAAGTGCAGGCGGCGCTGGGCATCCAGGGCTTCGGTTACGACATGAACGTCGCCTGTTCCTCGGCCACCTTCGGCATTCAGGCGGCGGTCAACAGCGTGCAGCTGGGGCAGGCGCGGGCGATCCTGATGGTCAACCCGGAAATCTGTACTGGCCACCTGAATTTCCGCGACCGTGACAGCCATTTCATCTTCGGTGATGCAGCTACCGCAGTGATCATCGAGCGAGCCGATCTGGCAACGTCCGAGTACCAGTTCGAGGTGGTCGGCACCAAGCTGCTGACCCAGTTCTCCAACAATATCCGCAACAACTTCGGCTTCCTCAATCGTGCCGCGCAGGATGGCAGCCAGGCTGCTGGCGACAAGCTGTTCGTGCAGGAAGGGCGCAAGGTGTTCAAGGAAGTCTGCCCGATGGTGGCCGAACTGATCGCGGCGCATCTGCAGGAAAACCAGCTGGACGTGGCGGACGTGAAACGTTTCTGGCTGCACCAGGCCAACCTCAACATGAACCAGTTGATCGCCCGCAAACTGCTCGGTCGCGACCCTGAACCACAGGAAGCGCCGGTGATCCTGGACACCTACGCCAACACCAGTTCGGCGGGTTCGGTGATCGCTCTGCACAAGAATCAGGATGATCTGCCGGCCGGTTCGATTGGTGTGCTCAGCTCCTTTGGCGCCGGCTATTCCATCGGCAGCGTGATCCTGCGCAAGCGCTGATCGCCTCCCGGGCAGCATGCAAGGTGCTGCCCGTCGCTGTGCCTGAACCCCTCTAGAACGGCCCATACAGCCTGGTCAGTTACTTGGCCGGGGTGAGGCTTGTCAAGCTTTATATTCAAAGGAAGTAAAAAGTTCCCTTGTCATCAAATATTTATATATCAGCAACGGCGCTGAAATAAGCCGCCGCGAAGATTCCCCCAGCACGAACGAGCCCACAGCTCGGGTGTTTTTCAGCACTTAAGTTCAATTAGGGGAATTCTCGATGATCCGTAAGCACTTCGCCGGTTTCGCAGCCAGCGCCCTGGCTCTGGCCGTTTCCGCCCAGGCTTTCGCCGGCACCGTCACCACCGACGGCGCTGACATCGTAGTTAAAACCAAAGGCGGCCTGGAAGTCGCTACCACCGACAAGGAATTCAGCTTCAAGATCGGCGGTCGCGTACAGGCTGACTACAGCTCCTTCGACGGTTTCTACACCGTGAACGGCAACAAGGCTGACGCCGGTTACTTCCGTCGCGCTTTCCTGGAAATCGGCGGCGTTCTGTATAGCGACTGGGCTTATCAGGTCAACTACGACTTCTCCAAGAACTCCGGCGGTGACAACCGTGCCGAGGACGGTTACTTCGACGAAGCCTCGCTGGCTTACAACGGCTTCAAGCCGCTGTCGATCAAGATCGGTCGCTTCGACCCCGAGTTCGGTCTGGAAAAAGCCACCAGCTCCAAGTGGGTGACCGCTCCCGAGCGTACCGCTGCCTACGAACTGGCCGACTGGGCCAACAGCCACAACGGTGGTCTGGGCATCCAGGTTTCGGGTACCGCTGGTGATTCGATCTACGGTTCCGCTGGTCTGTTCGCCAAAGACGCGACCAACGCTGACGAAGACGGCGACAGCACCAAGCAGTTCAACCTGCGCGGCGTATTCGCCCCGCTGCATGAGGCTGGCAACGTGCTGCACCTGGGTTTCAACTTCGCCCAGCGTGACCTTTCCGACACCGCGTTCGATGGCCGTATTCGCAGCCGTCTGGGCATGCGTGGCGTGAGCACCGACGGTGGCCAGGATGCTGGTACCAACGGTAACCGTCTGCTGCTGGGTGGTGCCAACAACCTGCCGGCCGGTTCCTACGACACCGACCGTGCACTGGGTCTGGAAGCAGCCTGGGCAATGGGGCCTCTGTCCATCCAGGGTGAGTACATCACCCGCAAGATGAAAGCCGATGCAGCCAACCGTGAAGACATCAAGGCCAAGGGTTACTACGGCCAGGTCGCTTACACCCTGACCGGTGAAGCGCGTGCCTACAAACTCGGCAAGTTCGATTCGATCAAGCCGGCCAACAAGTCCATCGGCGCCTGGGAACTGTTCTATCGCTACGACCACATCGCGGTTGAAGACGATACCGTGGGTATCGATCCGACCGACGACGTGACCGGCAAGGTGCACAACCTGGGTGTGAACTGGTACGCCAACGAAGCGGTGAAAGTCAGCGCCACTTACGTCAAGGCCAAGGCCGACAACCAGGTCAACTCCGTAGCAGCCAACGATGACAGCGGTGACGGCATCGTTCTGCGCGCCCAGTACGCGTTCTAAGCAATACGTTTCAACGTGGTGCTCCTTTGAACCCCGCCTCGTGCGGGGTTTTTTATGGGCGGTCGGATCTACACGGCGCTTGGCGATATAGTGTGCGCTGATTGCCCGCGGATATTGCCGATGCCTGTCTACAGCCTGCACGCCCTCAACGAACTCGACGCCGCCACCTGGGACGGCCTGCTCAGCGGGCCCCAGCCGTTTCTGCGTCACGCCTTTCTTGCCTCGCTGGAAGACAGCGGCAGCGTCGGTGGCCGCAGCGGTTGGCAGGCTGCTCACCAGGTGCTGCTCGGTGCCGACGGCAAGCCGCTGGCGGCGCTACCGGCCTACGTCAAATACCACTCTTCCGGCGAGTACGTGTTCGATCACGGCTGGGCAGATGCCTGCCGTCGAGCTGGTATCGCCTATTACCCCAAGTTGCTGGGTGCCATTCCGTTTTCGCCGGTGACCGGCCAGCGTCTGCTGGGGACGGCCGAGTCGGCTGGGCAGTTGCTCGACGCCGTGACCGCGTCTCTGCAGGAACAGGGGCTGTCCAGCTTGCACGTGAATTTCACCGACACCGCTGGCGACGAGGTGCTGCAAGGACGTGATGGCTGGCTGCAGCGCCTGGGCTGTCAGTTTCACTGGCATAACCGCGGCTACCGGGATTTTCAGGATTTTCTCGACACCCTCAGCTCACGCAAACGCAAGCAGATGCGCAAGGAGCGCGAGCAGGTGGCGGGGCAGGGCATCCATTTCGAGTGGTGCGAAGGGCAGCAGTTGAGCGAGGCGCAGTGGGACTTCGTCTATCACTGCTATGCCAATACCTACCATGTACGCGGTCAGGCACCTTACCTGACCCGGGCCTTCTTCAGCCTGCTGGCCGAGCGTATGCCCGAGGCCATTCGCGTGGTACTGGCCTGTCGTGGTGCACAGCCGGTGGCCATGGCGTTCAGCCTGCTCGGTGGCGACAGCGTGTATGGGCGCTACTGGGGTTGCCTGGCCGAGTTCGATCGGCTGCACTTCGAGACCTGTTTCTACCAGGGCATGGAGCAGGCGATCGAGCTGGGTCTGCAGCGCTTCGATGCGGGCGCTCAGGGAGAGCACAAGCTGATTCGCGGCTTCGAGCCGGTCATCACCCATTCCTGGCACTACCTGGTGCACGACGGGCTACGTGATGCGGTGGCGGGGTTTCTGCAGGAAGAGCGGGAGGGCGTGCTGGCCTACGCTGAGCAGGCGCGCGAGATGCTGCCTTACAGGCAGGTCTGACCTGCGCGGTGGCGCGCTGCGGGGGAGCCGCAGCGCCGCGACTGGTCAGCCGTCGTAGCGGCCGCCCCACTCGAGGAAACGCATCTTGTGGGTTTCGCCCTGGCTGTCGGTGAACACCATGATCACCGGCACGACACCCCTCTTGTCGGAGACGTCGGTGCGATACAGGATTTTCTGCACATCGACTTTCATGCCGTAGTGATAATCCTCGGTCGGCAGGCCGGCACCGGGTTTGGGCTGAACGTCGGCGGCGAACACGGCAGGAGCGAGACTGGAAAGCAGGGCGGTAACGGCAGTTGCGATTTTCATGATGATGTCCTCGATCATTTCGATGTGAGGCAGCCTGACCGATCCAATCGGTTTCGTTGCCTCTTGGGACTTATATGACCAGCAATGTCGGCATCGCGGAAATTGATGCCTTTGCTAGTACACATCATGAAAAATGATGATGTTAGCAAGCTAACGATTGGCCTGGGCTTACTCAGCCTGGTGCCGCCTGCCAGCATCAATCGACGCCGACGAAGCCGCCTGTCTGGTGTTGCCAGAGACGGGCATACAGACCGCCACGCTCGATCAGTTCGGCGTGGGTGCCGGTCTCGATCACCTGGCCCTTGTCGATCACCACCAGGCGATCCATGCGCGCGATGGTCGACAGTCGGTGCGCGATGGCGATCACCGTCTTGCCATCCATGAGGCTGTCGAGGCTTTCCTGGATGGCCGATTCGACTTCCGAATCGAGGGCCGAGGTGGCTTCGTCCATCACCAGAATCGGCGCGTCCTTGAGCAGCACCCGGGCAATGGCGATGCGCTGACGCTGGCCGCCGGACAGCTTGACTCCACGCTCACCGACCTGGGCCTCGAAACCGAGGCCACCCTGGCTGTCGTCCAGCGTGCTGATGAAGCCATCCGCGCGGGCCTTGCGGGCGGCGGCCCAGAGCTCTTCATCGCTGGCATCGGGCCTGCCGTAGCGCAGGTTGTCGCGGATCGAGCGGTGCAACAGGGACGTGTCCTGAGTGACCACGCCGATGTTGGCACGCAGGGTTTCCTGGCTGACATCGGCGATGTTCTGGCCATCGATGAGGATGCACCCGCTTTCCAGGTCATAGAGGCGCAGCAGCAGATTGACCAGGGTCGACTTGCCGGCCCCCGAGGGGCCTACCAGGCCGATCTTCTCGCCGGGGCGAATGTCGATGGTCAGGCCGCTGATCACGCCGCCTTTCTTGCCATAGTGGAAATGCACGTCGTCGAAGCGTACGCCGCCTTGTCGTACCTGAAGCGGTTTGGCGTCTTCGTGGTCGAGCACCTGGCGCGGCTGAACGATGGTCTGCATGCCGTCCTGCACGGTGCCGACGTTCTCGAAAATGCCGTTGACCACCCACATGATCCATTCGGCCATGTTGTTGATGCGGATCACCAGGCCCAGCGCCAGGGCGATGGCGCCGGTGCTGATCAGCGCCTCGCTCCACAGCCACAGCGCCAGGGCGCCGGTACCGACGATCAGCAGACCGTTCATGCAGGTGATGAGGAAGTCCAGGCTGGTGATGGTGCGTGACTGCAGGCGGAATTTGTCGAGCAGTTCCTGCATGGCCTCGCGGGCGTAGGTTTCCTCTTCGCGGGAGTGGGCGAAGAGCTTGAGGGTGGCGACGTTGCTGTAACCATCCACCACCCGGCCCATGACCTTGGAACGCGCCGCGGAGGCAGCGGCCGAGCGCGCCTTGATGCGCGGCACGAAGTACCAGAGCGCGGCGCTGTAGCCGATGATCCACAGTGACAGCGGCACCACCAGGCGCAGGTCGGCCGCTGCGAACAGGTACAGTGCGCTGCCGGCGTACACCACCACATGCCACAGTGCGTCGATCACCTGCATGGCCGAATCGCGCAGCGATGGCCCGGTCTGCATGACCCGCTGGGCGATACGCCCGGCGAAGTCGTTCTGGAAGAAGTTCAGGCTCTGCTTGAGCACGTAACGGTGATTCTGCCAGCGAATCAGGTTGGTCAGCCCCGGGTTGATCGCCTGGTGGGTAAGCAGATTGTGCAGGCCGAACACCAGAGGCCGGATGATCAATGCCACCAGCGCCATCCACAGCAGTTCGTTGCGGTGTTCGGCGAAGAACGTGCGGGCGTCGGCAGTGGCCTGCGCCATGTCGATCAACTGGCCGAGAAAGCTGAACAGCGCGACTTCGATCAGCGCCGCGAAGAAGCCGATCACCAGCACGGCGATCATCAACGGCCATACCTGTTTGAGGTAGTGGGCGTAGAAGCGCAGCATGCCGTCGGGCGGTGCCACATCAGGGCTGGGTTTGAAGACGTCGATCAGATTTTCGAAGCGGCGGAACAACATGAGGCACAGTCTGCTCTGGCGAGTGGGCGGGTGTTTCACGTGTTGCTACCGACAGGCGTGACCGGCCGGCTGGAATGCCGAGAGGCGCGAGCGCTGGGCTCGGGGGGCAACCCGCATGCTCTGGCACGCGGGTCTACCGGCAAAGGGTAGCAGTATCAGAGGCGCTTGGCGTCGAGAATCACCACCGGGTCTACCGGCACGTTCTGCTGGCCGGCGCGGTTGGCCGTGCGCACCTGGGCGATACGGTCGACCACTTCCATGCCGCGGGTCACCTTGCCGAAAACCGCATAGCCGAAGTCCCGCGAGCCGTGGTCCAGAAAGGCGTTGTCGGTGTGGTTGATGAAGAACTGGCTGGTCGCCGAGTCCCGCGCCTGGGTGCGTGCCATGGCCAGCGTGCCACGCACGTTGTGCAGGCCGTTGTCGGCTTCGTTCTTGATCGGCGCGCCGGTGTTCTTCTGGCGCATGCTCTCGTCGAAGCCGCCGCCTTGCACCATGAAACCCGGAATCACACGATGGAACTGGGTGCCTTTGTAAAAGCCGCTGTCCACGTAAGCGAGGAAGTTCTTGGTGCTGATCGGTGCTTTCTGCTCGTCGAGCTGCACCTCGATTTCGCCCAGGCTGGTGGTCAGCAGCACGAGCGGATTTTCGGCCGCCATGAGCTGGGCGGTGAACAGCAGCGAGCAGGCGGTAAGGGCGAGTTTCTTCAACATCGTGTTCGAGTCCTGAGGTGAGGTGGCAGCAGTGTTTTCGACTTCATGGAGAAAGGCAAGCACGTGCGCTTGCCGGGGGCAGGCGAACCCTGATCAGGCCAGCGCCGGCGGCGAGGCGAAGGCCGCGTTGAGCGGCGCGGCATCGAAGCGTTGAATCAGGTCGGTGAGGATCTGCGTGGCAGGCCCCAGGGCCTTGTCCTTGCTGGCATAGAGGAAGAAGACCGGGCTGCGACTGCCGCCTTTTTCCAGCGGCAGGGGCTTGAGCAGGCCGTCGCTCAGTTCGCGCTCGATCATGTGGCGCGGTAACCAGGCGAAGCCCAGACCGTTGCCGACGAAGTTGGCGGCGGTGGCCAGGCTGCCCACCGTCCAGCGCTGTTCGGCGCCGAGCCAGCCGACATCGCGGGGCTGGTGGCGCCCGGAATCGCGGATCACCACCTGCATCTGGGTTTCCAGGTCCTGGAAGTTCAACTGTCGTTGCAGGCGGTGCAGGGCGTGATCGGGGTGGGCCACGGCGATGAATTCCACCGGGCTCATCTCCGAGCCCAGGAAGCCGGGAATGTTATAGCCACTGATTGCCAGGTCGGCGACGCCTTCCTTGAGTACTTCCTCGACACCCGACAGCACTTCCTCTCGCAGGCGTACGCGACAGCCGCGACTTTGCGGCATGAAGGCGGTGAGTGCGCGCACCAGGCGAGCGCTCGGGTAGGCGGCGTCGACCACCAGGCGAACCTCGGCTTCCCAGCCCTGCTCCATGTGGTGCGCGAGGTCTTCGAGCTGGCTGGCCTGCTTGACCAGTTGCCGGGAGCGGCGCAGCAGCACGTCACCCGCTTCGGTAAGCACGGCCTTGCGCCCATCGATACGCAATAGCGGCACGCCCAGTTGCTCCTGCATGCGTGCCACCGTATAGCTGACCGACGATTGCGAGCGGTGCAGCACCTCGGCGGCCTGGGCGAAACCGCCATGGTCGACCACCGCCTGCAGAGTGCGCCACTGATCGAGGGTTACGCGTGGGGCCTTCATTTCATCTCCTTCGCCGGTCCCTGTGCACGGGCAGGGTACTGGCCCTAAACTGACGGCCCACCATTGGAGGCTGGCCATGAGAAAACTCTGTTGTGCGCTGATCGCCTTGCTGCCGCTGGCAGCTCAGGCCTATCCCATCGAACTCGAGAAGCAGCTCAATGGCGCCGAGGTATCGGCCAGCCCCCAGGAAATCGACCACAACATGGCAGCGGTGCGGGTGCAGAACTACGGTGAAGCGGCGGCGTCCTGCAAAGCGGTATTTCGCAATGGCCCGGAAGCGCCAAGAGCACGTAGCGTGAACCTGGCAGCGGGGCAGAGCGGCAACCTGACGGTGAAATTCGCCCGCAGCATCATCCGTCTGCGCGTCCAGCTGACCTGCGAGCCACAGTGACCCGAGCTTCGAGCAGCCTAGGGGCTGCGGTGGAACAAATCAACTTCATCGATATTTAGTGGTGGATATTTACGCTTTATTATCGAACCTCGTTTATCTAGTCTCGCCTCCATCGTTTGATACCCGACTATCGATGGAGTGACCCCATGGCTCAGTTGCTGGTGATTGATAGCAGTGCGCGACAGCACGGCTCGGTTTCACGACAACTGACCGAGCGCTTTCTGGCGCACTGGCTCGGGAAGCGCCCCGGCGACGCTGTCTGCCGTCGTGATCTCGGCATCGAGCCGCTGCCCCATCTCGACGCCAGCCTGCTCGACGCCTGGATGCAGCCCGCTGAATCCCACGGCGCTGCCGAGTGTGCCGCGCTGCAACGTGCCAACCGGTTGGTCGGTGAGCTGGTGGCCGCCGATGTATTGGTGCTGGGTGCACCGATGTACAACTTCGCCATTCCCAGCACGCTCAAGGCCTGGTTCGATCACGTGTTACGCGCCGGCGTGACCTTTCGCTACAGCGAAAACGGGCCGCAGGGCCTGTTGCATGGCAAGCGGGCTTTCGTGATCACCGCCCGCGGGGGTATCTACGAGGGTGGTTGCCAGGACCACCAGGAATCCTATCTGCGTCAGGTACTGGCCTTCATGGGCATTCACGACGTCACCTTCATCCATGCCGAGGGCCTTAACCTCGGTGCCGAGTTCATGGCCAGGGGGCTGGAAGCCGCCGAGCTACGTATCAGTCAGGTCATCTGATCGCCGTCTCCACGCGCACCCGCCGCTCCTGGGTGCGACTTTTCAGGGAATCGCCTCGTTGATTCCTTTTTTTTGCCTGTGATTTGGCCGCGCGGGTGATTGTCTGTCTGGCAATGAACCGTTATGGTGCGCCGCCGTTCGCGCAGCGTCGCTGACGTGTCTGCCCGCGCCGTTTCGGCGCCGCCAATGCGGCCGCCTGATAGGCTGAATGGCGTGGGTGATCTTTCTCTCTTCGAGGTGCGCAATGACGCTTTCCGGACGTGGTGTGGTGTTCTCTGTCAGCGCCTCGATCCTGTTCGCCATGATCCCCGGGTACGTGCAGATGCTTACCCCGCTGGACGGTTTTCAGGTGTTCGCCCAGCGCGTGCTCTGGTCGATTCCGGCGGTATTGCTGCTGGTCACCGTGCTGCGCCAATGGCCGGTGCTGCTCGCCGTCCTGCAGCGCCTGCGCAGCGAGCCTTTGCTGTTGGCCGCCTTGCCGCTCTCGGCCGTGCTGATCGGGGTGCAGTGGTTTCTGTTCGTATGGGCACCACTCACGGGCCACATGCTGGATGTTTCGCTGGGTTACTTCCTCTTGCCGCTGGCCATGGTGCTGGTGGGGCGGGTGTTCTATGGTGAACGGCTGCGCCCCCTGCAGAAGATCGCCGTGGCCTGCGCCTTCGCCGGGGTGCTGCATGAGTTGTGGCGTTCCCAGGCGTTTTCCTGGGTGACGCTGGTCACCGCGCTGGGCTATCCGCCGTATTTCATGCTGCGCCGCTGGATGCGGCTCGATGCCCTGTCCGGGCTGATTCTGGAAATGCTGATGCTGGCGCCTCTGGCCATCTGGATGATCCTGCAGTGGGCGCCGGACAACGTATTCGGCGAGTTTCCTCGGTTGTGGTGGCTGGTGCCGGGCATGGCGCTGCTGGGCACCGTCGCCCTGGCCGCCATGATGGCCTCGTCGCGGCTGCTGCCGCTGGGGCTGTTCGGCATCCTCAGTTATGTGGAGCCGGTGCTGCTGTTCATGGTTTCTCTGCTGTTTCTGGGTGAGCGGTTCGACCCCGGCCAGTTCCTCACTTACCTGCCGATCTGGCTGGCAGTGGTGCTGGTGGGCTGGGACAGCGGACGTTTACTGATCAAACAATGGCGCATGCGGCCGGCCATCTGACAGTTTTCAACTATCCGGGCGGAGAAAGCATTCGGCCCCGGAGCGCGAACGCGGTAACCTATGCGGCTGATTTAGCATTTGCATCGAGGTTGCCCCGTGTTTGCCCAATTTGCCATGCATGAACGCCTGCTCAAAGCCGTGGCCGAGCTTAATTTCGTCGAGCCGACTCCGGTACAGGCGGCGGCGATTCCGCCTGCGCTGCAGGGCAAGGATCTGCGCGTGACCGCCCAGACCGGTAGCGGCAAGACCGCTGCTTTCGTGTTGCCGATGCTCCATCGCCTGCTCGGTGACGGTAATTCCAGGCAGAGGCTGAGCGTGCGCGCACTGATTCTGCTGCCGACCCGCGAGCTGGCCCAGCAGACGCTCAAGGAAGTCGAGCGCTTCGCCCAGTACACCTTTCTCAAGGCCGGTCTCGTGACGGGCGGCGAAGACTTCAAGGTGCAGGCCGCCATGCTGCGCAAGATCGACATCCTGATCGGCACCCCAGGGCGTCTGATCGAGCATGCCAACGCCGGCAACCTGCTGTTCGAAGACGTTGAAATGCTGGTGCTGGACGAAGCCGACCGCATGCTCGACATGGGTTTCGCCGAAGACGTGCTGCGCCTGGCGGAGCTGTGCGGCAGCGCGCATCAGACCCTGCTGTTCTCCGCGACCAGCGGTGGCGCCGGCCTGCGTGAGGTGATCGGCAAGGTGCTGCGCGATCCCGAGCACCTGCAGCTCAACCGAGTCAGCGAGCTGGCCGAGGGGACCCGTCAGCAGATCATTACCGCCGACCACAACTACCACAAGGAACTGCTGGTCGAGTGGCTGCTGAGTAACGAGACCTACGACAAGGCGATCATCTTCACCAACACCCGTGCCCAGGCCGATCGTCTGTACGGCAAGCTGGTGGCCAAGGAATTCAAGACCTTCGTGCTGCACGGCGAGAAGGACCAGAAGGATCGCAAGCTGGCCATCGATCGCCTGCGTCAGGGCGCCGTGAAGGTGCTGGTCGCCACCGACGTCGCTGCCCGTGGCCTGGACGTCGACGGTCTGGACCTGGTGATCAACTTCGACATGCCACGCTCCGGCGACGACTACGTACACCGTGTTGGCCGTACCGGCCGTGCTGGCAGCGAAGGCACGGCGATCTCGTTGATCACCCACGGCGACTGGAACCTGATGTCGAGCATCGAGCGCTACCTCAAGCAGCGTTTCGAGCGTCGCAGCATCAAGGAGCACAAGGGCGTTTACCAGGGGCCGAAGAACCTCAAGGCCTCAGGCAAGGCCGTTGGCCCGAAGAAGAAAAAGATCGATCCGAAGACCGGCAAGAAGCTCGCCAAGAAGCCTGCGGCGAAGACGCCGGCCAAACGCAACACGGTGAACAAGCCGAAGAGCGATGCGCCGACCCTGGTCAGTCAGGACGGGCTGGCACCGCTCAAGCGCAAGGCGCCTTCCGCCGACGCCTGACGCGCCAGGGCTGCTGACAGGCGCGCTGCATGCCGCGCCTGTCATCGCCAACCTCACTCCATCTGTTCCTCGACCTCACCGCCGATCTCCTCCAGTTCGCGCAGACGCTGGTCGTACGCGTCGCAATCGGTGCCCAGCTTGTCGGCTTCGGTTTGTGGCGCCGCGTCCTTGAGTTCCTCACGCAACAGGGCGGCCCGTTCGGGATCGCGCTGGGTGATCTCTTCGACCTTGGCGGCCAGTTCCTGAGCCTTGGCAGCGGCCTCGTCGGCCGTGCAGGCCTGGGCGTGGCCAGCGCCATACAACGCCAGGGCCAGGCCGCAGAGTGGCGCGATATGTTTGATCATCTCAATTCCTCACGCTTCGCAGGGTCATGTCTGCGATTGAGTGCCCGCCAAGCGTGAAGGTTCAGGCTTTCGGCCAGTGCGCTATTTCACGCTGTCCAGGCTGCGCACCGTCAGATCCAGGGCTTTTTGCATGTCCAGCCTGGCCGAACGGCCGATGTCCTTGTCCTTCAGATCGAAGCCGCGCTCGGAGGGCAGAATGGGGGCCGTCAGGTCGTCGGCATCGGTTGGCTCGAAGTCGAATTCCTCACCGATGGTCATGGCACTGCGGCGCAGCAGCATGCGCAGCTGATCGGGATGCAGCTCGGGGTTGATCGACATAAGTGAAGCAACCACGCCCGCGACAAGCGGCGTGGCATAGGAGGTGCCGCAATGCACGCTGCCCTGTTTGCCTTCTTCTGCGGTGGAGGCGCGCACGCAAGCGGCAGCGGTGATGTCGACACGGGTATCGACGTTCGACGAGCTGCGTCGGGTGACGTAAGCCGGGTCGTCGACCGCGACATCCTTGCGTTCGCTGCGCTGGTGACCGCCGACCACGAACAATTGTTCGGTGACGAAGGAGGAGGGCAGGCGGTAATCGTCGGCGCCGGAGAATGATGCACCGTTGCCAGCGGAGTTGATCACCACGACATCCGGGTGCTCGCGACGCAGCCACAGGAAGAACTCCTCCAGCAGTTCCTCGTAACCGCTCATGGCAATGCCCGAGCGCACCAGCGAATCGATCTCGTCGCCATGGATGTTCTTGGCGCCCACGCGGTGGATGCCCCAGCTCCAGTTCAGCACGCGAACACCGTCTTCGACCAGGTTGACCGAGGCCGCGATGTTGGCGGTGATGCCGGCATCCGAATTGCGGTCGACGATCACCTCGAAGCCCGGGCCGGCGCCATCCAGCCCACGCAGGAAGCCGGTATTGCCGCCGTTGTCCCAGCGCGCGGCGAGAATACCCGCCACGGTCGAGCCGTGCCCGTTGGGTTTGTCGGCGTCGCGGCTGTACAGGCGGGTGTGAGGGGTATGGCCCTCGCGTTCGGCGGCGCCGAGGTAGTCCTTGAAGTCCGGAGCGTCGAAGTCGACATTGCGCTCGATCAGCCCGATGCGTACCGGTTTGGTGTCGATGGGCGAGCGTTTCGAAGGGATGCGCCGCTGGTAGTAGTTCACCGCGTCGATGAAGCGGTTCGCCGCCCATTCCTCTTCATCGAGATGAGCATCCGCGGACTCGCCGGCCGGCGCCTCCTGCTCCTCCGCCGAGGACTCCTCGATGACCACGGCGTCCACGCTCAACTCGCTACCCAGGCGCAGCACCATGGCGTCGCGCTGGACAAGGTCCTTGGCCGGCAGGCGCAACTGGAAGGTATTGAGCGGGGGAATCGCGCCGACCACTTCAGCGCCGTATTTCTTCGCCAGAGCCCTGGCCGTGTCGAGACCCTTGGCGTCTTCTTCGATGACCACACTGACCAGGTCGACATAGGTGTTCAGGCCATCCATGTTCTTGGCCACTTCACCGGGCTTGGCTGCCAGCACGTGGCTGCCCGCCATGGACAGCCACACCGGATTGCTGACGGCGTCACCCTGTTGCAGCCATAGCGGGCCGCTGCGGTAAGCGTCTCTGTCCAGGCTGATGCGCAGGCCATCGCGGCGGTCCACGGCACTGGCGGGCAGCGGCTTGCCATCGAGCAGCACCTGCAGCTCGCCGTTGGCCATGCCTCGGGCATCGAGGCAGAAGGTCTGGCGCTGCCGATCCAGTACGTCTTCACAGCGGTACAGGTGCTTGAGCCGCAGCGGCTCGGCCGCCAGTACCGACGGCGCGATGGTCGCCAGAAGCAGGGCGCTGAGAACGGGGCGCAGCGGTGGCCGGCGGAGCATGGGTGAGTCCTTTGTGCGAAGGGGGAGATGCGCCTCAGACTGGCGCCGTTTGCCTTGGTTCAGGCTGCGTTCGAGCAGATAGGGCGAACCTTGCTCAGTGCAGCGACGTCACAGTTTTACAGGTGCCTGCGAGCGCCGCATCCGATAGTCCCATCGGGTGCCCGAATGCTGGGAGATGATGATATGACGACTCAGACCCAAACCCATAACTGGGATCTCATCGAGCGCATCCTGCACGATGTGCAGAACAGCGCTGGCCAGGCGTTCGTGCCGCGCCGCTGTGCCGAGGAGCTGGCCGAGGCGCTGCAGCAGGCCGGGCAGGAAGTGAAGGATGTCGACGGGCTCAAGGCTCAGGCCGACCGCTACGAAGCCACGCTGCTCGCTGGCGGCTTCATCGCCCCGCGACCGCAAAGCGAGGGTGGCAATGGCGAGAACTTCATTCTCACGCCGCGTGGCTCCCAGTTGCTGAGCATGATCGACAGTACCTTCCCGGGAGAACAACATCCCCGCGAGGTGCTCGATCGGCACGGTCTCGCGGCGCTCACTCCAGAGGTGTTCGATGGGCTGGGGCCGAGGGCGACGCTGGTTTGACAATCGGTAACTGACGCAGTCGTTGGTAAGCTGTGGCACGGGCGGCAATTTCCCGTGCTGGACAGCCTGATTCGACCCCGCTATACCAACTGACTACGGAGCCGATGAGTGGCAGCTATGCGCATGAAGTGGTGGGTGGTCGGGCTGTCGCTCCTGGCGCTTGACTGTGTGGCCGAGGAGCTGAAAATCGGCTTCGGCACCCACAAGCCGCCCTATGTCTTCGAACGAGAGAACAGAGGGCTCGAGTACGATGTGGTAATCGCCGCAGCACGTGCCGCCGGCTTTACGGTAAAGCCTTACTACTCGCCCATGGAGCGCCTGCATCGGTCGTTCAGCATGGGCGAGATCGACGCCATGACCACGACCAATCCGAAGGGGGGAGTGGCGCGTTTCTATTCGCAGCCTTACATCCACTATCAGAACGTCGCCATGTCGCTGGCCTCCCGGGGCTATCGCATCGAAAGCATCGCTGATCTTCGCCACTACTCGGTTCGCGCCTTCCAGCGTGCGCGCTTCCTGCTCGGCGACGACTTTCGGCAGATGGCCGAGAGCAATCCGCGTTATCACGAAGAAGCCCAGCAGGTCGCCCGCAATCGGCTGCTCTACAGCGGGCGTGTGGATGTGGTGATCGGTGACCGGCGCATCCTGCATTACTTCAATCGCGAGGTGTATGCCCAGGTCGATGTCGGTCAGCCAGTCACCGAACACCTGCTGTTTCCGGCCACGGCCTACCACCTGGGGCTGCATGACGAGGCGTTGCGTGATCGCTTCGACCGCGGGCTGGCCGCCATTCGCGCGAGCGGCGAGTACGCAGAAATCGAACGGCGCTACGCGATTTACTGAGCCCGACGCGCGTCGCTCACTGGGCCAGCTCTTCGCTTTCTTCCTCTGCCTGGGCAGCCAGCAGTTCGGCTTCCATCGGCCGCGTCTCGACGCTGAAATCGGTGATCTCGATGGAGCCCTTACCTTCACCCACCAGGTGGAAGGAAAATGCCTTGCGCGTATCGAGGTTGTCGAAGGAGAAGCTGAGCTCCAGTGGCTGGCCCTCCCTGAGCAGCGGAATCTCCGGGATGTTGATCAGCACGTCGCGATCGAACTCCTTGGTCTTCAGGCGCAGCGTGGCGCCCGACTTGGCCATCTTCAGCGCATTGACCTTGAGGGTCACCGTGGTTTGCGTGCCCTTCGGCAACTCCAGGTACTGGGCGCCGATCAGGTTGTCGGCCCAGTCGTCGCCCGGTGTGGTGCGCAGGCGAATGCGTTCGTTGCTGGCGAACTGCAGCAACTGGTTGCCCTGACCATCACTGAGCGAGCGATCCAGCAGCTCGGCGCGCTGACTCACCAGGCGCGCCGGTTTGCCACTGACGCGACCCAGGTAGTCGGCGTGATCGGCGATGAAACCCGGGCTGGCATAACGGCGGCAGACCTGCTGGAAGTTGCACTCGGTGAGCGTGCCGTGGCCGTCGTGTTCACGCAGCAGGCCATTGGTATAGGAGATGATTTCGCGGCCCTGGGCGTAGTCACGCAGCATCGAGCGGCCAGCGATATCCGCCGGCAAGGGCAGGGCGAAATAGTCGAGAACCGAGGCGGTCAGGTCGACATGCCCGTAAACGCCGCCCTTGATCGATGGCAACTGGGCCTGCTCCGGCGCGAGCATGAGGTTGAAGCCCCAGGCTGAAGCCAGGCGTACGTTCTCGATGCCATGGGACTCGTCGGAGGTGACGATCACCAGGGTGTCGTCGAGTACGCCACGCGTGTCGAGCGCCTCGAGAAACTCGCCAACGGCGTCGTCCAGGTAGGCGATGGCGGCCTGCTTGGCGCTGGGGTGACGGTCGAGGTAGTCGGCCGGGGCGGAGTAGGGCTGGTGGGTGCCGACGGTGAGCAGAGTCAGCATCCACGGCGCTTTCTGCTTGCGCAGGCCGTCGACGTAGGTCAGCGCGCCTTCGAAGTAGGCTTTGTCGTCCATGCCCCAGGCGAAGTCGAGATACGGTGTGTTGCGGAACCAGTCGCGGCCGAGGGTCTTGTCGAACCCCATGCGTGGCATGATCTGGTCCTTGGCCATGAAGCGCAGCCCGGCTCCCTGCAGGAAGTGCGTGCTGAAACCCTGTTCGCGCAGTTGCGCGGGCAGACACTGAGCGCTGCGCTCGGCATTGGCCAGCAGCTCGATGCCTTTCGGCGTGCCCGACGCGAGCTTGTCGTAGTCACCACAGAGCATCGCGTAGAGCCCGCGAATGGTCTGGTGGCCGTGCAGCACGTAATCATGGGTCAGCATGCCGCGCTCGGCCCATTGGCTCAGGCGCGGCATCGGATCGGCCTGGTAGCTGCTGCCGATGGCCTGGCGACTGGCGGCGATGTAGGCGCCGGGAATGCCCTCCAGGGTGATGATCAGAACATTGCGCGCGCGGCCTGGCTCGCTCAGCAGCGAGGTGCCGTCCATGTCCAGTCGGGTCAGCCCGGTCACATCTGGCGGGCTGCTTGGCTGCCCCCTGGCGATCCAGTTTTCGACACCGATCTGCGCGGCGCTGATGCCTTCCGCCAGCCACTTGTGTGGCAGGTTGAATTGCAGCCACTGGTCCGCTTCGCTGGGGCTGCGGTACTGATAGATACCATGAGCGGCGAGCAGGCCGAGCGGCAAGAGCAGCCAGGCGGGCGAGGGTTTGCTGGCGCGCTGTTTGCGGCCGATGGCCAGGAGCACGAAGAACGCCAGGGCAGTCGCGATCAGCCCGGCAGCCAGCCAGGGATGAGTGAGGCCGCCGCCTTGGGTCGAGTGGCTGAGGAACTGTGCATCGGTCAGGTAGTGCAGGTCTGCCGGCTCCGGCATGCGGCCGACGGCACTGACCAATTCCACTGTGCCGAGGTTGAGCGTCACCCAGCCGATAATCAGCGGGATGCCCAGCAGCAGGCCGCGGCGCATGACCAGCCACAGCAGCAGGCTGCCGATGGCCAGGTCCGAGAGGTAACCGAAGGGGTGTGACCAGCCCAGGGTGTAGCGGCTGACAAGCGGAAGAGCAATGAACAGGACAACCAGCGCCGTCAGAGCACTGACAGGCCGCTGCAGCCATGGGCTGAAAAAACGCACTTATATTCCTCGGGGAGTTGCCAGTGATCGACATGCCCGCTCGCGCTCTGGCCCATCGGTTCACTGCATGGCAGGCGGACACGACGCCGAGTCGGTAGCAACCGACCGCGCTGAAGGCGGGTGTCATCATTCTGAAACATGCGTGTGCTCATCGCCAGCGACAAGCGGCGAAGACGAGAAATAAGTCGTTCAAATCATTGCCCGGACGGGCGAGGGGAGGGTTGCCGACCTGGCGCCTGGCACGCAGACGCTACAGGCCGATACAGACCGGTATTACTTCTTGGCGATAGTAATGTGGCGGCTAGCTGGACCGTTGGTCTGGCCACTCACGCCTTTGGCGATTTCCTGGATCTTGCCACCGGACTGAAGAAACGCCGCTATCTGGGCGTTGATCGATTCGCTGGTTTCCACCGCTGGGGCGGGTTTAGCTTTGCTCTGGGATGCTTTGACGCGCATGACGGCCATTTAACCTACTCGAGAATCAAGATGGCCGCCTATTGTACCACCGTGAGGCGCTTCGCTGTTCATTCAATGACCAGTGGGCAGAAAATGCGTCGCACCTGGTCCGCACAGCCGAGAATCCGGCGGGCGAGTCGGGTAAACTGCCGGCCTGAAAATGAGGGTAGGCACCATGGCTGTTATCGGACGTATGAATTCCTTGCAGGTCGTCAAGCACACCGACTTCGGTCTGTATCTGGATGGCGGGGCGGATGGCGAAATCCTGCTGCCCAAACGCTACATCCCCAAGGAGACGCCGAGCGAGGTGGAAGACTGGCTCAACGTGTTCGTCTATCTGGACAGCGAAGACAAGCTGATCGCCACCACCGAGAAACCCAAAGTGCAGGTCGGCGAGTTCGCCAGCCTGAAGGTGGTCGACATCAATCGCGTTGGCCTGTTCCTCGACTGGGGGTTGCCCAAGGATCTGCTGCTGCCACACTCCGAAGAAAAGCGCCCGCTGCAGATTGGTGATTACTGCGTGGTCCACGTGTTCGTCGACAAACGCAGCCGTCGCATCACTGCGACCGCACGCCTGGACCGCTATCTGGACAAGCTGCCGGCCACCTACAAGGCTGGCGAGGAAGTCGATCTGCTGGTGGTCGAGCCCACCGACATGGGCTTCAAGGCGATCATCAACGGCAAGCACTGGGGGCTGATCCACAAGAACGAAGTGATCGGCTTCATGCGCCCCGGCATTCGCCAACCCGGCTTCATCAAGGAGATGCGCGGCGACGGCAAGATCAGCCTCAGCCTGCAACCGATCGGTCAGCAGGCAGCCGGTGGCCTCAGTGAGCAGATTCTCGATCGCCTGCGCGAAAGCGGCGGCGTTCTGGAGCTCAGCGACAAGAGCTCGCCGGAACGTATCAGCGCCATGTTCCGGGTCAGCAAGGGCAACTTCAAGAAAGCCATTGGTGGCCTGTACAAGCAGGGGCTGATCCATATCCACGAAGACCGTATCGAACTGGTCGGCTGATAGCAGGTGCCGTGCCGGCGAAAAAGCGCTTGAGTGGCGTGCTTGGCCTGCTGAATAATGCGTCTCCCGCCGGTGTAGCTCAGTCGGTAGAGCAGCGCACTCGTAACGCGAAGGTCGTAGGTTCGATTCCTATCTCCGGCACCAGACATTGATCTCCATTGAAACCCGCATGAAGCGGGTTTTTCTGTTTCTGGAATGCCCCGCGAGTGTGACGATCGCCCTTGATGGCATGGAGGCCGCTCATGTTTCATCGCAACAAGCTGGTCCCCGAACTGATGGTCACCGACCTGCAAAGCAGCCTGGCGTTCTGGGTCTCCTGCCTGGGGTTCAGGGTGGCGTACCAGCGGGCCGAAGACGGATTCGCCTATCTGGATCTGGATGGCGCTCAGGTCATGCTCGAGCAGGTTGACGTCTCGGCAGGCCAATGGCTCACAGCGCCATTGGCCAGGCCATTCGGAAGGGGCATCAATCTGCAGGTGGACGTTCCCGCAGTCGGCCCCGTCATCCATCGCCTTGGCCTGGCGGGCTGCAGCCTGTTTCGAGGCTGCACCGATACCTGGTACAGGGTTGACGCCCTGGAGGTCGGCCAGCGCGAGTTGCTCATCCAGGACCCCGACGGCTACCTGATCAGGCTGGTAGAGCGGTTGGGGGAGCGGCCTTTGCATCCCGCCATAAGCTAGCGTGGTTCAGGCCAGGTCGACGTCTCGAACGCCTGATGGCCCCACATATGTCGATACAAAGGCGGGCGCCTCGGACCGGCTGTTTTAACGAATTTTTTACATTCGCCATCGCCATAATCGCCGCGTTTTCGAGGGCTGCACGAGCAGCTTCGTTTCGACTATCGATGAGTGAGGCGTATATGAAGTTCGCAATGAAGTATCTGGCTATCGGTGCCATCAGCGTCATCGTGCTCAGTGGCTGCGATGCCGCGGAAAACGCGGCGAACAAAGCCGTTGAAGACGCCAAGGAAAGTGCCGCGCAAATTGCCAAGGACACCTTCAGCGATTCCGCGAAGCAACTCAGCGAGCAGATAGACAGTGCTCAGGAGTCCACCCAGTCGTGGCTCAATGGCGAGAAAGCCGAGGATGAAAAGTCCGAAGACAAGGAAGCCGCGACCCAGGACCGCGATGAAGCCTGAAGGCACGGATTCGCTTCCGATTCAGTGATCGTCACGGCCCGAGCAGGGGCTGATTGGCATTGTCGATGGATAGGGAGCTTCAGCTCTCAATCCGTTAGTCCACCTGCTGGCTTGCAGCCCCCGTAGGATGGGCTTCAGCCCGCCGACCGCACTGCCATACGCGTTTCAAGCATCCCTCGGCTTGCGGCCTCTAGGGTTGGGCTTTACCGGCACGCTGTTGCCGTATTCGCTCCACCATTGCATCAGTGCCTCCATGGTCGGGCCGAGGGCGCGTGCCTTGGTGGTCATTTCGTATTCGACTCGGGGTGGCACTTCCGCGAACACGGTGCGTGTCACCAGCCCGTCGCTTTCCAGCTCGCGCAACTGCGCTGTCAGCATGTGCTGGGTGATACCGGGGATGGCTTTGCGCAGCTCGCCAAAGCGATAGACACGCTGGTTCAGCAGCCACATGACTTCCAGTTTCCACTTGCCCGAGAGCAGCGCGAATGCGCGGCGCATTTCCTCGTGCATGTTGACCTGTTCGGCGTCTTTAGTCTGGTTTTCCATACTAACTATCACTTTTTCATCCTACTTGTGGCTTTTCATCTTAGACGACATCGTAGCCCCGGTTCGATGCGAAAACCCTATCCAGGAATGAAATAGCATGATCGAAAGTTACCTCTATTGGTTCAGCACCGCGCTGCTGTCTCTGCTCTACCTGGCTTCCGCCACGCTGTACATCGTCAAGCGTGACTGGGTTCGTCAGGCCCTCGCTGATCTCGGTTACCCGGCCTACCTGGTGCCGCTGCTCACCGCCGTGAAGCTGCTGGCGGTGGCCACGATGTTGTCGCGTTTCAGTGTGGTGCTCAGTGATCTTGCCTATGCCGGCATGTTCTTTCATCTGTTGCTGTCCGGGCTTGCGCACATCGGTGTGCGCAAGCCCGGTGGCGCGCTGCCGGCACTGATCGGTCTGCTACTGCTGGGTGCTTCCTTCGTCACTCAGAACGCTGCCCGCGAGCTTGCATCCCCCTACGGGCCGATGGTTGTCGCCCAGCAAACTTCCCCCAACTGAATTGGAGATCGAGCTATGTCCCGGCTCAACGGAAAAGTTGCCATCGTCACTGGCGCTGGTCGCGGCATCGGCCGCGCCACCGCCAAGCTGTTCGCTGCAGAAGGTGCCAGTGTCGCGGTGCTGTCGCGCACACCTGAAAACGTCGAGCGCGTGGTCGCCGATATTCGTGCGGCTGGCGGCGTGGCCCTCGGTGTGGTCTGCGACATCGCCGATGCCGGGCAGGTCAGCGCAGCGGTGGACAAGGTGGTAGCGGTCTATGGCCGTATCGATATTCTGGTCAACAACGCCTTCGACCCCGCGGCAGTGACGTCATCGGTGCTCGAACTCTCGGTCGAGAAATTGCAACGCAACTTCGCCATGGGGCCGGTCGCCTACCTGTGCACCATGCAGGCCTGCTATCCGTACCTCAAAGCCAGCGGGGAGGGGCGGGTCATCAACTTCGGCTCGTTGGCCGGTGTGGTCGGCCTGCCGGGCTATGCGCCCTACAACATGGCCAAGGAGGCGGTGCGGGCCCTGACGCGTTCGGCGGCGCGGGAATGGGGGGCAGACAGGATCACCGTCAACAACGTGCTGCCGATTGCAGACACCTGGGGAGCTGCGGTCGATGTGCCCACGCCTAGCAATGCGCTGGCCCGTCATGGCTCGCCGGAACAGGACATCGCACCGGTGGTGCTGTTTCTCGCCAGCAAGGATGCGCAGTTCCTGACTGGTTACAGCCTGACACCCGATGGTGGCCAGATCATCGACAGCGCCCGTTGAGGGTCGAGGCAAGGCACGCAGGCGTGTGCCTTGCCTCGATTGCGTCACGCCGCAGTACGCGATGCCATCGATGGTGCCTGTAGCGCGGCACGCCCCGCCAGGCAGGCGAGAACAGCGGCGACCACCAGCAGTGCTGCACTCGATTCGAAGGTTGCCCGATAGCCACTCAGGTCGAACACCAGCCCTCCAACGGTGGCGCCCAGGGCTATCGCCAGCTGGATGATCGCCACCATCAGCCCTCCGCCCGCTTCGGCATCGTCTGGCAGGTTTTTCGCCAGCCAGGTCCACCAGCCGACTGGCGCAGCCGTCGCCACCAGCCCCCAGAGGCCAAGCAATAGGGTCGTGGTGGCGGCCGAGCCACCGAAATGAATCAGCGCCAGTGCAATTGCCGCCATCAGCAGCGGGATGGCGATGAGCGTGCGATACAGGCCTCTTTTCAGAAATACCTCGATCACGAAGGTGCCCACCAAACCGGCCACGCCCAGTACCAGTAGCATGAGCGACAGTATGCTGATACCGACCTGAGTGACGGTTTCCAGAAACGGGCGCAGGTAGGTGAACAGCACGAACTGGCCCATGAAAAAGACACTCACTGCGACCATGCCCAGCGCCACGGGCAGGTTCTTCATCAGCCGAAAGACATTGCTGCTTTTGCCGCTGCGCTCCGTTTTGATCGAAGGCAGGCTAAGCAGCAGCCAGACAGCGGCAAGTGTGGCGACCGGCACGATGCAGAAAAATGCGCCGCGCCAACCGATCAGCGAGCCGAGAAAACTGCCCAGGGGTGCTGCAACGACTGTCGCCAGAGCGTTGCCGCCGTTGACGATGGCCAGTGCCCGGGGCACCTGATCCTTGGACACCAGGCGCATCGCCGTCGCCGCCGACAACGACCAGAAGCCACCGATGGCCACGCCGATCAGGGCGCGGCCCAGCATGAAGATCAGGTAGTTCGGTGCGAACGCCACCACCGTTCCCGAGACGATCATCAGCAGCGTCAGTGAGAGCAGCAGCCTTTTGCGATCGACACGTGCTGCTATGGCCGCGATGACCAGGCTGGTGAGCAGGGCGAACAGCCCCGACACGGCGATACCCTGGCCAGCCTGGCCCTCGGTGATCTGCAGATCCGCTGCAATCGGCGTGAGCAGGCTGACCGGCATGAACTCGGAGGCGACCAGGGCGAATGCGGCGAGCGACATGGCAAGCACTGCGCCCCAGCCGTGTGGAGCCTGGGGCGGTAACGAAATGGGTGTAGGGGACATAAGTGAGTCCTGTGTTTCGTGAACGCTATTCGGTAGGGCAGTGTTCAGCCGCAACGGGCCGGCGAATGGCGTATTCGGGGTGGATCGAAGGCTGGGGCGGGCGCACTGAGAGGGCGTTTGCAACTGAAACGTGAAGCCTGGCCGGGCGCAGGCATGTTGCGCTCGGTCAGGCTTGGCAGTGGTTACTTGAGATTCTTGTCGAAGAAATGGGTGATCGTCTCGAAGGGGATTTTGTCCATGCGGTCATAAAGATCTACATGGTTGGCGTCCCTGACGATCAACAGATCCTTGGGGTGTGCAGCCGCCTTGAAGGCGTCCTCGCTGAAGTAGCGCGAATGCGCATGTTCACCGGCGATGATCAGAATCGGCCGTGGTGAAATGTCCGCGATGTTGGTCAGCAGCGGCAAATTCATGAACGGCAGCGGTGTGGTGGTGGTCCAGGCGCCATTGGAGTTCGGCGAGTTCTTGTGGAAGCCGCGTGGCGTGCGGTAATAGTCGAAGAACTCCTCGATGACCGCGCCGTCGCTGCCGCTGAGCTTCTCAGGCAGGATGCGCGGCCCCGGCATTGCAGTGCCATTCTGCGCGTCGACCCAGCGCTGCTGGCTCAGCTGCTCCAGCGTTTGTGCGCGTTGTTCTGGCGTCAGGCTGTCGTTCAGGCCCTTGGCCATGACACGGGACATGTCATACATGACGGTGGTGACCACGGCCTTGATACGCGTGTCGACTGCCGCTGCACTAAGGCCCATACCGCCCCAACCGCAAATCCCGATGATGCCGATGCGTTCGCGATCAACCGACTTCTGTAACCCCAGAAAATCGACCGCGGCGCTGAAGTCCTCGGTATTGATGTCCGGCGAGGCCAGGTCGCGGGGCTCGCCGCTGCTTTCGCCGGTATAGGAGGGGTCAAACGCCAGCGTCACGTAGCCGCGCTCGGCCATGGTCTGCGCATACAGGCCGGACGACTGCTCTTTCACCGCACCGAACGGGCCACTTACAGCCAGTGCCGGGAGCGGCTGGCTGCCGCGCTCCCTGGGCAGGTACAGATCGGCTGCCAGGGTGATGCCATAGCGGTTCTTGAAGGTCACTTTCTGATGGTCGACCTTGGTGCTTTGCGGGAACGTCTTGTCCCACTGCTGGGTAAGCGTCATGGTCTTTTCTCCTGGCTCGCGTTGCGCTTCCTGGGCCAGTGCGGCCGACACGCTGGCGAAAGCTGTGATGCCGGCAAAAAGGGCGCTCTGGATCAGCCCCAGGCGTGAAAACGAGTTGTTCATTGAATGCACTCCGGTGGTGATGCGATCGCTGTTCTGTCGCAGTCCGTGCCATTCTGCGCAGCCGCCCACGCGGTCTGTAGCGCATTTCGCTGGATTACTTGCCCGATCCGATGGGCTTGCCGGCTTTCGATGGGAAGGGCGGAGCGAGCGGGTTAGAGTGCGATGACGAAGCAGATACAGGCTTGACGATGAACAGACACAACGCGCCAATCGCATCGCTACATGAGTCGCTCACGCAGCATATTGGAGCGCGCATTGCCCGCCCGGGTGATGAGAAAACCGCTATTGCCGGGCTCGGCTTCTTCAGGCGAGAAGAGCCCTCGCCGCCGGTAGTGTGCATGGTCGAGCCGAGCATCATCCTCGTCGCTCAGGGAGAGAAGCGCCTGTGGGTCGGCGGCGAAGGCTACCCGTATGATCCTTCGCGTTTCCTGGTTACTTCGCTGAACCTGCCCGCCAATTCCGAAGTGCTGGTGGCGAGCCCGCAGCGGCCCTGCCTGGGGCTGACCCTGAAGCTCGATCTGCGCGTGTTGGCCGAGCTGATCGCCGAGGGCGGTCTGCCGACCAGCCGTGATCGATCTGCGGGCACGGGGGTGGGGATCGGCGGGGTCACCGCGCCGCTGCTGGCATCTTTCGAGCGGCTGCTGGCGTTGCTCGATGAGCCGGAGGCCATCCCCGTACTCGCACCGTTGATCCAGCGTGAGATTCACTACCGGCTGTTGATGAGCGATCAGGCTGGCAAGCTGCGCCAGATCACCTCCGTCGATGGCCAGGGTTACCGCATCGCCAAGGCCATCGACTGGTTGAAACTCAATTTCGCCATGTCACTGCGTGTCGAGGAGCTGGCCGCCCGCGTGCAGATGAGTTCACCGACCTTCCATCATCATTTTCGCCAGCTCACCGCCATGAGCCCGCTGCAGTACCAGAAGTGGCTACGCCTGAACGAAGCCAAACGGCTGATGCTCAACGAGCATCTGGACGTTTCCAGCGCTGCTTTCAAGGTCGGCTACGAAAGCCCCTCACAATTCAGCCGCGAATACAGCCGCCTGTTCGGCGCGCCGCCCAAGCGGGATATCGCCGTGTTGCGCGGGCTGGCAGATAGGCAAGCGTCTGAACAGGGCCAGCTCGCTGGCTAGAGAGGCTTAACTGTCGCGTGCTCCAATCAGCGGAAGCCTGGCCAGCATCGTTTTGAGCGCCAGGGCGTCCCAGGGCAGATGTTCGGCGATTCCGATGCCGACTACATCGGCGTTGGCTGAGAGATCACTCAACACCTCGACGACCTGCGCCATGCTCAGTTGGCCTTGCGCTACGCCATCGAAGGTGCCTTTGGGCATTGCGGGGTTAGCGAACAGCAGCCCTCGGAAAAGCGCTGGATCCAGCGCATCGAGGTTGAAGTGAATGGCCAGGTGCCTGGCGCCTGTGGCCTTGAATCATTCGATCACCGGCTGGCTGCCTGGCTCGGCGAGCGAAGAGGGGCTGACAGTGCCGAGCCCCATGAGATCCGGTTGGGGGCCGCCCTGCCATTGCGGCAAAGGCAGGCGCAGCGTCTTGCCGGTGAAGTCGGGCATGGGATCTCCCGAGGTTCGTGGGCTCGAAAACGCGCAGAGGCGCGATCAGCCCAGTGCGCTTCCAGCCACTTTGCGCAGCTCGCCCAGCAGTACGTCACGCCCTTGATACAGCGCCGCCGAGGGAATGGCGTGAAGCGTCTCATCGACCTGTACCAGCAGTTGCGGTACGCCACGGATGCCAAGTCTGTTCATCAATTGTTGAGTGGTGTCGATGCGTGTTTGCGTCTGTCGGGTCAGCGCGTCATCCGTTTCCAGGCGCTGACCCAGCTCCGTGGCGTCGATGGTGTGGCCGGCGTCGCCGAGAAACCCTGCCGTCACGTCGGCGACGACCTGAACGATGGCGGTGTTGCTGCCCGCCACGTACCTGGCGACCTGCAGCTGCCTGAGCAGGCCGGGCTCCAGCTCGGCGCCGATCTGCTGGACGGCGGTCAGCGCCCGGTTGATGTATGTCGAGTCGAATGGCGTGGCGTCATCCATCAGCACCTTGTCGCGGTATGCCTCGCTGAACGCTTCGCCGGTCGCCGCGGCAATGCGTTGATCGTTGCTCCACGCGTAGCCCGCCCACTCGGCGGACATCGCCCGCGCACCCGGGCCGGAAAACAGACCACTGGGGCGCATTTCGAGGCGTTCAGGCCAGGCCTGTGCCAGCGTGGCCAATGCAGGGGAGCTGGCGTAGCACCAGCCACACAGGGGGTCGAAGATGTACTGGAAGCGAACGGATGCCATGGCCAAAGCCCTCGTGGAATGCTAGTGGCCGCACCTTAATAGCTGGCTCGGGAGTGATCTACAGCCCCGAGGTTGACGCTTTGTTGCTTGGAGCGTGCATATCGATCTGCTCACTCGCCAGCAGGGCCGCTACCTGGCCCATTGCGGATCGGTGGTGAAGGCGATGGTCAGCCAGCGGTTGGGGCCTTCGTCGCCAATCGCTTCGCCGATGGCGTCGCGCAGCCGGTCCCAGTCGTCCAGGGTCTGGGCTGGCCAGTCGGCAGGCACGATGAAGTACAGCTCGACCTGCAGGGCACGGCCCACCTTGGCGACGTAGGCTTCATAGCCGACGAAGCCCTGTTGGGCGACCACGCCGGAGGCTACCTCGTCGACGTGCATCTTCAGCGCTGGCGGCGTGACCAGCAGGATATCGGCCATTGCCTGGCGGATGGTCAGCAGCGGCATGGGCAGAATCACCAGGCAGATGATCGCCAGCACCGCCGGGTCGATGTAGGGGCCAAGCCAGCCATAGGTGGTCGAGGCGGTAACCTCGCCCAGCATGAAGGCGATCAACAATGCCAGCGAGATGCTCCCGGACATCACCCAGGCCTTGGCATCCAGGGCCACGAAGTCCGAGCGGATGAGTTTGTTGGCGCGAAACTCCAGGGCGGCCAGGCTGAAGCAGGCGATGGTTGCCACGAGCGCGTAGATGATCGCGAAGCCGAAGTCGAGAGGTTTGCCGCCTGCCAGCAGGCTGCCGACCGCATTGATCAGCGCGTACAGCGTCACGCCGCACAGCAAGGTGCCGTTGAGCGCCAGCACCATGGGCTCCAGGTGCCAGAACCCCATATTGAAGCGCTCGGCGAGGCGGCGGTTGGCGTCGCTGTTGGACGTGTGCTTGCGGATCAGCGTGGCGACGATCAGTGCCAGGCCACTCATGCTGGCATCGGCGAGCGAGTAGACCCCGTCGAAGACGATGGAGAAGGACCCCGACAAGAGACCAAAGAGGATACCGCCACCCGCTAGCAGCAGGGTGACGGCGATGGATAGGCGCAGGATGCCTTGTTCTGTTTTCATGATCGATTACCGGATACTGGGACGAGATGCCAGGCGTGGCCTGTCATTTCGGAGACTCAAAAAACTATCTTTCGGCTGGCCTGAGCGATGGCGCCTGGCGCCTGGCGCCTGGCGCCAGGAACTGGGCCTGGAGTGGCTTGTGACGGGCTCTGACTGAGCAGTTCCTGCCCCTGCATTGCAGGAGTCCGGGAAGGCGAGAGTGACCAGCACGATGATATTCGTCAGCCAGTATAGGTGAGCGCTCGCGCATAAAAAATTGGCGAATTGGCAAGTATTCAATGCGCTGGCGCAATGTTGGATGCCGCGCTGACCACGCGTGATGGCAGCGCCAGGCTGCGGTTTAAAGCCCCGTTTGCCTGACGAGAGCGGCAACCAGTATCCCCGCGGCAATCGCCGGCAGTGGTTTCTTGACCAGCAGCATGACAACCGCCGTGCTCGCCAATGCCAGCCGTGCACCGTTGTCGCCTTCAAGTGCCAGGGGCGCCAGCAGTGCCACCAGTACCGAGCCGGACATGGCACTGATGAACTGCTGGGTTCTGAGGTTTATCGGCACGAACGACATGACGAAAATACCGCCCCAACGGGTGGCGAGCGTCACCACCGCCATCACGATGACGACGATCATGGCGCCGGAACCCGTCGATTCGATCATCATGCTTGCTTCTCCATCCACAAGGCACCGAGCACGCCGCCCGCCAAGGCACCGACCACCACATGGCTGTTGCTGGGCAAATACCAGTAGGCCAGCAGCGAGGCGCACGCAGCGACCGTCCAGATGATCAAAATCCGCAGATCCTTCTTGCCACCGACCACCATGGCCAGCAGGAAACAGCCCATGACCATGTCCAGGCCAAAGCTCACGGGGTCGTCGATTGCACTGCCAAAATAGATACCCAGCCAGGTTCCCAGCAGCCAGGCTGACCACAGCGCCAGGCCGCCACCGAGCAGCAGCCCCAGTCCTGGCTTGCCAGAACCGAAGGCCTGCATGGACATGGCCCAGTTGGCATCGGAGGCGACCAGCATGACGCCGTAGCGTTTGGCTGGCGGCAGGTTGCTCAGCCAGGGGTACAGCGTGGCACCCATCAGCAGGTGACGGGCATTGATCGCGAACACCGTCAGCGCCAGAGGCACTAGTGGTATGTGCGTGCCCCACAGATCCAGCGCCGCGAACTGCGATGCCCCGGCGAAGACCAGTGCGCTCATGACGAGGCTGGTCTCGGTGCTCAGCCCGGTCTGCGTGGCGGCCAGCCCGAAAGCCAGCCCGAACAGCACGACGAAGGCCGAAATGGGCAGGAATGCCTTGAATCCATCCCAGGCGATCGAGACATTGATCGCTTCCAAGTTCTTATCGCTGTTCGACAACATATCGTTCCTGTTCATGCATCCGTTGCGCTTATCGACAGCATTCGCGATGTCCGAAAAGGCGGTTAATGCGAGTTTCTCCACCCGGGGTGTAGTGAGCCTATGGCGAAAGTATGTGTCGGGTGCATTCTTCCGTAAAACGCATAATTCGCCGGTCTATCATTCGAATTGCGAATGCAGTGATGAGGGGGATGGGCTCCAGCCCGAGCTTATCCCGCTAGCCACGCTGGCAGGCCAGTTGCTGCTCGGTCAGGCGATACAGCGTGAGCGTGATTGTCGCTTGCAGCTCGACAATCACGCGGGCTCATCACTCGGCTTTCGACAGCGGCGGGGTGCGCGGTGGAATCTGGCGTTGCGAACCTGTCGACTCATAGGCGCAGGCCAGTCGCAGCAGCGCCGAGTCATCGTAGGCGCGGCCGGCGAAGGTCAGCCCGACGGGCATGCCGATATCCGCCATCACACCCATCGGCACGGTCACCGTGGGCACGCCGAGGTGGCGAATGGCGAGGTTGCCGTTGGCGACCCAGATGCCGTTGCTCCAGGCGATATCGGCGGAAGCCGGGTTGATGTCGGCATCCGCTGGGCCCACGTCGGCGACGGTAGGGAAGAGCACGGCGTCGAGCCCGAGCGCGTCCATCCACTGTTCGAGATCGATCTGCCGGGTCTTCTCCAGCCCTCGCAGGCCATCGGGCAGCGTGGCGATCTCGTTCCACGGCGTGATGCCGCGTTCGGCCATGCGCACGTACTCGTCCATCCCGGCGGCCAGATCGTCCTCGCGGTTGGGCAGGGTGCCTGGGTCGTGGGGGAAAATCTGCGGCCCATCGACGTCCGCCAAACGGTTCAGTTTCGGATCGCCATTGGCACGCAGGAAGTCGTCGAAGGCCCAGGCTGACAGTTCCCAGAGTTCGTCATGCAGAAACTCTTTGGAAACCAGGCCACGGTTGAACACCGTCGAGGCGCCAGGGCGGTCGCCCTCGCAGTTGGAAACCAGCGGGAAGTCCACCTCGATCACTTCGGCGCCGGCACTTTCCAGCGCCTTACGGGCGTTCTCCCATAGCGCGATCACCGAGGCACGGGTGTTGATACGCTGCCCGGTTGGCCCGCCGATGCCTGGCGAGTCGCTGGTGCCTGCGTCCGGGTCGGCATTGATGAACATGCGTGGCACGCCGAAGCGTTTGCCGGCCAGTGCGTCCGCACCCACAGCCAGTGCCTGATAGCGGTCGGGTCTTACCGAGGAGGCGGCGGGGATCGGCACCCAGGGCTGCAGGCGCCACAGGTCGCCCCGAGTGTCGGGGTCATCGGCGACGACCACGTCCAGCACTTCGAGCAGATCGACCATGCTTCGCGCGTAGGGCACCACCACGTCCATGGTTGGCGTCAGCGGCCAGTTGCCGCGCACCGAGATCACCCCGCGCGACGGCGTATAGGCGCACAAGCCATTGTTCGAAGCCGGGCCACGACCGCTCGACCAGGTTTCCTCGGCGAGGCCAAAGGCGGCGAAACTGGCAGCCGTCGCAGTACCAGCCCCGTTCGAGGAGCCCGAGGCGAACGGGGCGGTCAGGTAGCTGGCGTTGTACGGGCTTTCGGCGCGGCCATAGACGCCACGCTGCATGCCACCGTTGGCCATCGGCGGCATGTTGGTCTTGCCCAGGCAGATGGCGCCGGCAGCGCGCAGGCGTTCGACGGTGAAGGCGTCGCGGTGGGCGAGCAGGTCCTTGAAGGCCGGGCTGCCCGAGGCGGCGGTCAGCCCCTTGACCAGGTAGCTGTCCTTTGCGGTGTAGGGGATGCCATCGAGCGGGCCGCGGGTTTCGCCACGGGCGCGGCGGGCGTCGGATGCCTCTGCCTCGAGCAGCGCGTCCGGGTTGCGCACCACCACGGCGTTCAGCGCGGTGGCCGTCTGCGGGCCGTCATAGGCGTCGATCCTGGCGAGGTAGGCTTTGACCAGTTCGACCGCTGTGGTGCGGCCCGCCTCAAGCGCAGCGCGCAGTTGGGCGATGGAAACTTCGGTTACCTCGATCATGGTGTCACCACTGTTAGCTGGCAGGTGGACGACGCCTGGCGTCATGCTGCACCTGAATGGGATGGAGGGCTCGAGCAAAGCCTGCACGGGCGCCGATTCTAGCGCGCGAGTGGCCGTCCGGGCGATCACGTCGTGGCTCGCGAGGTGCGATGTTGTACATTGCCGTTTTCGAGTTTCGCAGAGGCGCAACGATGGACAACCCGATCAAGCCCGTGAGCCTGGACAAGGCCTACCGGTTGCTCAACCACGGCCCCACGGTGCTGGTATCCGCACGCCATGACGGCGTCGACGGGGTGATGGCCGCCGCCTGGGCTTGTGCCCTGGATTTCGACCCGCCCAAGCTGACCGTGGTACTGGACAAGATCACCGCCACCCGTGCGCTGGTCGAGCGTAGCGGTCGATTAGTCATTCAGGTGCCCACTGCCGCGCAGCTGGAACTGACTCACCAGGTCGGTTCGCGCAGCTTGAACGATGAGCCCGACAAGCTGGCCACTACCGGCGTCGAACTCATCGCCCTGGGCGATCAGAATCTGCCATTCGTCGCGGGCTGCTCGGCATGGCTGGCCTGCCGCCTGATCGTAGAGCCGCACAACCAGCAGACCTACGACCTGTTCATCGCCGAGGTGACCGCTGCGTGGGCCGATTCGCGGGTGTTTCGTGACGGGCGCTGGCACTTCGAGGAGGCCGATCCCGCCTGGCGCAGCATCCATCACGTAGCCGGCGGTCACTTTTATGGGATCGGCGAGGCATTGAGTCGCAAATGATCCGCGCTGCGCGCTGTCTCAGCTAGACATGGGGCGAGGGCGTGATCACCTGGCGCCTGAACGCTATCGGAGTTCGAGATGAAATCACTGATCGGTTTTACCCTGATGCTGGCTGTGCTGACCGCCACCGGTGCATCTGCCGACGAGCGCGCGCCGCAGACCATCCGCGTGATTCCCAAGGCTTACGTCAGCCCGGGTGCCAGTGGCAGCGTCGACACCTATGAGCGTCAGGAGCGTTACAACCTGTATGGTGGCCAGCGCATACCGCAAGGCATCGATTCAAGCCGTTATGAAAGCGGCCAGCGCAGCTCGACCTTCGAGACCCGTGGCGGCATTCGCCAGAGCACCGAGTACCCGAACGGTTACCAGATTCAGCGATATCCGGGGCAGGGCACGCAGCAGTACCAGCAGCGGCGCTGAGTGCGCCGGGCATTAGACTTTGGTCTAAAAGGGAGGGGGTTTCGACTAAGGTCGTCTGTCGGAAGTTGAATGCTGACTTACAGTTATCCATACCAGCATCCTGCTGTGGAGGATAACAATAAAATGAACGACAGCATCTACCGGCGGATCGAGCAAAGTCCGCACTTCAAGGAGCTAGTAGCCAAGCGTGAAAAATTCGCCTGGATACTTTCCGCCATCATGCTTGGCATCTATATCGGCTTCATCCTGCTCATCGCCTTCGTGCCCGGCTGGCTGGGAACCCGCATCACCGAAGGTTCTCCGATCACCTGGGGCATTCCAGTGGGCCTCGGCGTAATCCTCTCGGCCTTCGTGCTGACCGGCATCTACGTGCGCCGCGCCAACAGCGAATTCGACAACCTGAATCAGGTGATCCTGGATGAGGTGGGCAAATGATCGGCCGTATCCTCTCCACGTTGGCCCTGATGGCCCTGGCCCCGACCTTGTGGGCCGATGCATTGACCGGCGACGTTCAGCGTCAGGCAGTCAATACGCCCGCGATCCTGATGTTCCTGGCTTTCGTCGGTGGCACCCTGTGCATCACCTACTGGGCCTCCAAACGCAGCAAGTCGACGTCTGATTTCTATACCGCGGGGGGCGGTATCACAGGCTTCCAGAACGGCTTGGCAATCGCTGGTGACTACATGTCGGCGGCGTCCTTCCTGGGTATTTCCGCCCTGGTGTTCACGTCCGGCTACGACGGCCTGATCTACTCGATCGGCTTCCTGGTCGGCTGGCCGGTGATCCTCTTCCTGATCGCCGAACGCCTGCGCAACCTGGGCAAATACACCTTTGCCGACGTGGCGTCCTATCGCCTCAAGCAGAAGGAAATCCGTACCCTGTCAGCCAGCGGGTCGCTGGTGGTGGTGGCTTTCTACCTGATCGCGCAGATGGTCGGTGCAGGCAAGCTGATCGAGCTGCTGTTCGGCCTGCAATACCATGTGGCGGTCGTGCTGGTCGGTATCCTGATGGTGATGTACGTGCTGTTCGGCGGCATGCTGGCCACCACCTGGGTGCAGATCATCAAGGCGGTGTTGCTGCTTTCCGGTGCGTCGTTCATGGCGTTCATGGTGATGAAGCACGTCGACTTCAACTTCAACACCCTGTTCACCGAAGCGATCAAGGTTCACGCCAACGGCGAGAGGATCATGAGCCCCGGTGGCCTGGTGAAAGACCCGATCTCGGCGATCTCCCTCGGCCTGGCGCTGATGTTCGGTACTGCCGGTCTGCCGCACATCCTGATGCGCTTCTTCACCGTTGGCGATGCCAAGGAAGCCCGTAAATCGGTGTTCTACGCCACCGGCTTCATCGGTTACTTCTACATCCTGACCTTCATCATCGGTTTCGGCGCGATCCTGCTGGTCAGCACCAACCCGGCCTTCAAGGACGCTGCTGGCGCTCTGCTGGGCGGTAACAACATGGCGGCGGTGCACCTGGCCAATGCCGTGGGTGGCAGCATCTTCCTGGGCTTCATCTCGGCCGTGGCCTTCGCCACCATCCTCGCGGTGGTTGCCGGTCTGACCCTGGCGGGCGCTTCGGCGGTTTCCCACGACCTGTACGCCAGCGTGTTCAAGAAGGGCAACGTCAACGAGAAGGACGAGCTGCGCGTATCGAAGATCACCACCGTGTGCCTGGGTATCCTGGCCATCGGCCTGGGGATTCTCTTCGAGAAACAGAACATCGCCTTCATGGTGGGTCTGGCGTTCTCCATCGCGGCGAGCTGTAACTTCCCCGTACTGTTCCTGAGCATGTACTGGAAGAACCTGACCACCCGTGGCGCGATGGTCGGTGGCTGGCTCGGCCTGATCACCGCCGTGGTACTGATGGTGCTCGGCCCAACCATCTGGGTCACGGTGCTCGGTCACGAGAAGGCGATCTTCCCGTACGAATACCCGGCGCTGTTCTCCATCATCGTGGCCTTCGTCGGTATCTGGTTCTTCTCGATCACCGACAAGTCCGAATCGGCTGCAGAGGAACGTGCGCTGTTCCTGCCGCAGTTCGTGCGCTCGCACACCGGCCTGGGCGCCAGTGGCGCTTCGTCTCACTGATCGGTCCTGCAGTACTGAAAAGGGCGGCCCTCGGGCCGCCCTTTTCTTTTCTGGCGATCGGCAATCCGCGGTGGCGGACCAGGCGCATATGCAGCGTTTGCTACTCGGGCCAAGGTTGGGTCCTGCAACAGGTCGCTGCGCTCGGGGTTGACCCTAGCTTGGTTCGAGCGCTGCGCCGCCATCGATGTGGATGCGGTCACGGCCCGCGCCCTTGGCCTGGTAGAGCTGCTGGTCCGCGCGCTGCAGCCAGCTTTCCCATTGCTCGCCAGCCCTTAGCACAGCGCCACCCATGGAAACGGTCACCAGGCCGCTAGGGCTGCTCAGGTGCTGGGCTATCTGCGCCTGCAGGTGTTCCGCCGCGGAGAGCAGCCCCTGTTCATCGGTATTGCCCAGCAACAGCAGAAATTCTTCGCCACCAAAGCGAAACAGCCGATCTTCCTGGCGGACGCTGCGCTGGGCCAGTGCGACGAAATCCACCAGCACCTGGTCGCCGGCCTGGTGACCGAAGCGGTCGTTGATCTGCTTGAAATGGTCGAGGTCGATCAGCAGAACCGAGGCATTGATATCGTGCCGGCGCCGGTTGGATACGGCGATTTTCAGTTCATCGTTCATTACCCGGCGGTTGCGGGCGCCGGTCAGCGGGTCGCGCGTGGCCCAGGCATGCAACTGGTCACGCTGGTGCTGGGTGCGGTAGGCAAAGATGAAGGTCAGCACACTGGCCAGCAGTGCGGTGACCAGAAACGACAGCATCTGGTAACGGCTTTCGAATACCGTGCCCGGCACCAGCAGGGAATAGATCGCCAATGCGGCGACCACCAGTACGGTCGCGAGCAGTGCCCTGGGCGGTGACACCATGAAGAAGTTGAAGAGGATCAGCGGGTAAATCCAGAACAGCCCGTTGACGCCCAGATTGAGGGTGATCAGTGTGGCGCACAGCGAGAAGATACCGGCCAGCCAAACCCCGGGTCGGACCGTGTCGCCGGTGCGCCAGGCGTGAATGACGGCCAGGATGGTCGACAGCACGATCACCGTATCGGCGACGCTGACCAGATAGTTGCCGTGCACGGCGCGGTAGACGGCATAAGGCGAAATGCCCAGTACACCGAACAGCCCCATGAGGGTAATGATCGAAAGTTGGAAATCCTTGCGCAGCCGCGCAAGCAGACGCTTCACGTGAATAGCCATGGTGCTTTCATTCTGGTTGTGGGCGCGCGTGCTCGATTGCTGCAGATAGGTCGCTTGCAGATGAGCGTCTCGACCTCAGGCAGCCGTTCACATTGGCGGGGTCGCTGGCGGACCGCAAGTGAGGAAAGTGGTCAAAGTGCCAGCATATGCGCCAGGATGCACGAATGGCGTGTTTCAGCGCCGCATGGCGTCCAGTGTCTTGCTGCGTCGGTAGCGGGCCAGGCGTTCGGCAAGCGGTGAGGGCAGTTCGTGGCACGCTTGAAAACCCTGGCGCTCGTAGAACGGTTGCAAGTCGGGATGGCAGAACAGCCAGGTGGGCGTCTGCGCATCCTGCAGCGCAGCGTCGATCAGGGCGCTGGCCAGGCCCTGTTGGCGCCGTGCCGGCGCGACCAGCAGGCTGGTCAGCCACTGGCCGTGAGCGGCCTCCTGCAGGCACAGCGCGGCAACGATCTCGCCATCTCTGGCGACCCAGACCTGATGGTCGCTGCGGGTACGCATGGCGGAGCGATGGCTGCGATAGAACTTGTCCGCCAGTGGGCGCAGATGATCGGGCAACAGGCAGAACACGGGCATGGCAAACGGCCGCGTTGAATGGCCGGCCAGTCTAAGTGGCGGGCGAGGGTGAAACCAGTGGTTCGCGCCAGATCAGCCGCTCGGTTGCAACTGCCTTTGCGCGCTGATTTCCGGCAGATCCTCGCGGCGCAGGTAGATACGCAGCGGCTCGCCGATGTTCAGGCGCTCATCGATACGCAGGCCGGAGAGCAGGCCCAGGCGCTCGCGTTTCAGGGTCATCAGTTCGGGTGTCTCGCCAGTTGCCCAGACGAACTCGCTGGTTGGCGTGATGCTGTTTTCGGCGACGTCGAGGCCAAAGGCGTCTTCGCTGAAACGCACGATGTGTTGACCGGTCTTGACGTTGAAGCCGACGAAGCCTTTCAGCTGGTCGGCGGCGGCGCAGATGTCGGCAGAAGTGATAGCCATGTGAACCCTCGCGTATGAGAAGCGGATCGCCACAGGCTAAGGGCTGTGAACACACAGGCCTTGCCGTAGATCAATGGAGGGTGGGTGGCGCGGTGGACAGCTTGTCGCAGGCGGTTGGCGGTAACCGTGCATGACGGACAGCCGCCAGAGTCGAGTCCGTCGACGGGTTCGCTGCACTCAGCCTTCGGGATCGATACCACGCAGTGGGCCCACGTCGCGAATCGAGTTGGAGACCCGGTAGTTCGGCGCTTGCAGTGCGCTGCGGATCTTCTCGTAATCTTCGTAGGGCAGACCACTGCGGCTGAGCATCTCCAAGGCGAATTGCTTGACCTCTGCGTCCGTGTAGGGGCGTTCGGCTGCCGATTGCGGGCTGGCACAGCCGGTCAGGAACAGGATGAAAACCGTGAGCAGGGGGAGCAGGGAGCGTGGCATGGGAGCACCTGTGAACGAGGCCGTTTGTATGCCTCATAGGCTATTCACTGGCTGCCGCCGGAAGAAATCATTCGCTTCGATAGTGGCTATCGTCGCTTCCGCTCGAATGGCGGGGTCGTACGCTCAGGCGCTTGGCCAGAGCAGGGGCAGGACGTGTCGGCGCAGCAGCGGCGCCAGGTCGTCCGTTCGCGGGTCGCAGGCGCTTAGCCAGCGCAGCTCTTCCAGTTCGGCTGCGGGGTGCACCGGGTGTGGCAGCATGCCGCTGAAGATATCGGCTTCGACCCGGGTATTTGCCTCGTTGGCGGCGACTTCGCTGAAATGGCCCAACGGCGTGAAGGCTGACTCGGGCACGCGCAGCTGCAGCTCCTCGTGGAGTTCGCGCAGCAGGGTCTGCATCGCTGTCTCACCCTCGTCACGCTTGCCGCCTGGCAGCATGAACCTGTGCGTGCCGCGCTTGCGTACCAGCAGCAGGCGGCCGGTTTCGTCGAACAGGCAGGCTGCTGCGATGTGCAGAGTACGAGGAGGCATGGCTATCAGTGCAGGTTCTTAGGCTGCATCAGGCCATCGAGCAGGCCGACCTTCACCGCCATCAGTGGCGAGTTGTTGATCCACACGTCGTCGATGACGATGGTGCGGCCGATGTCTTCCTTGTCAGCTGCCACGAGCAGGTAGTAGGTGCCGTCTTCCGGTGCCTCACCATCCCAGCCCAGGGTGCTCATGCCGATCACCGTGGCAGGACGGGCGGGCTTGTTGGGGATTACCGTGCCGTAGGCGTCCATCAGGACTGCGCGGGGCTTCAGGGAGAACTTGTTGATGCCCATGCAGGTGTGATCGCACAGCGAGTTGACGTTGAGGCGATAGCGCTCGCCTTGCTTCAATTGCAGGGAGTACACGCGGTAGTTGGACAGCGAACTGCCGAACTGCATGCTGGCATTGCCGGCCTTGCCACGTGGCAGGCTGGAATGCGGGTTGAGTGGCAGCGGAACGACCTGGGCATTGTGGATCGCCTCCAGGTTGCTGCGAACGATACTGTTGTGGTCGGTCGTGGTGGTGGACGACTGGGGGGCGCTACTGCAAGCTCCAAGCATTAAGCAGGCGGCGAGAACGAGATATTTGTGCAAGATGCAGCTCCTGTGCGGCAATGTTCCGCTCTGCGATTGATCCGCAAAGAAGGAAGCCGGACAGTATACCGGGTTATTGCGGCAATACCGTGATGGAATGCCGCAATTCGCCCCAGCCTGCTTCAACGCCGCGGTACCGGCGCGCAGCAGGCGTTGATCGGGTGCTTAGCCGGCCAGACCCACGTAGACGTTCTGTACATCGTCGTGGTTGTCGATGGCTTCGAGGAAGGCTTCGACTTCTTCGCGCTGTTCGGGCGTCAGGTTCGCGACCGGGTTTTTCGGGCGGTAACCGAGGTTCGCCGAGTTCACCGTGAAGCCCTGTTCCGGCAGCGCACGGCTGACCAGATCGAGATCGGTCGGCTCGGTGATGAACAGAGTGTTGCCTTCATCGGCTTCGTCGAAGTCCTGAGCGCCGGCTTCGATAGCCGCCAGCTCCGGGTCGGCACCGCTCTCGCTGGAGGCCTCGATCAGCCCGACATGATCGAAATCCCAGGCTACCGAACCGCTGCTGCCGAGCTGGCCCTTGCGGAAGAGCACGCGAATCTCCGCCACGGTGCGGTTGACGTTGTCGGTCAGGCACTCGACGATCAGTGGCACCTGGTGCGGCGCGAAGCCTTCGTAGGTGGTGCGTTCGAAGTTGACCGTCTCGCCGCTCAGGCCTGCGCCTTTCTTGATCGCGCGATCCAGGGTGTCCTTCGGCATCGAGGCCTTTTTCGCCTGATGGATGGCCAGGCGCAGCTTGGGGTTCATGTCCGGATCGGCGCCATTGCGCGCGCAGACCATGATCTCCTTGACCAGGCGACCGAAAATCTTGCCCCTGGCGTTGGCGGCGGCTTCTTTAGGTTTGGCTTTCCACTGGGCGCCCATGTCTGTTCTCTCGACTATGCGGATGATGGATAGGCGCAGCCTTGCGTTGGCGGGCAAGGGCTGCGCGGCGAATCTGGTGGCGGATTTTAATCCGTCGCCGCCGCGCTGGCACCCTGCAAATTGCTTAACAGCCCGATAACGCGCGCAGCAACGCCGGCGTCAGGGCGACTGCACCAGTTGATTGACCAGGTTCAGCGCCTTTTCGAAGGACGGATAACCGCTCTTGGCCACGTCCAGCTCGGCATAGTCCGCGCGATACTCTTCGGCGCGAATGGGATCGGCCTCGTCGACCAGATAAGGCTCCGACCAGATCTTGTAGAGCAGCGCCACGGCGTAGGGTTGCTGTTGCGCCGCAGCGTCCTCCAGCTTGCTCAGCACCTCGTCGGTCTGCGGGCCCTCGCGAATCATCAGAATCGCCTGATAGAACTCGACCTCTCCGCGTTCATCCAGGCTTTCCGAGCGGCGCAGCAGGGCACCGGCCAGCTCATGGCTTTCCATGTCGCCGGACACCACCAGCATCTTGGCCTGCAGCATGTCGTTCTGATAGAGCAGTTGGCGGTCGCGACAGCTGTCTCCACTCAGGGGCTCGTCGCAGGACGTCGAAGAGGCGCAGCCGCCGAGCATCAGGACGCTCAGCAGCAGACAGCCAATGCCGTGTCGGCAATCAATCATGGGTATCCCTCAGGCAAATCTGATGTATCGACCAGCAGGGCGCCGTCGGGTTCGACCAACCGACGATCTTTCTGGGGTGGGCGAGTCGGTCCGATCAACGCAATGCCTTCACCGCCGCGCCGATGAAGGCGTAGGTTTCCATCTCCCGCTCATCCATCTCCGGCTTTGGCCAGGTACTCCACACCACCGCCACGATGTTCTCCTTGGGGTTGATGTAAAGGAATTGCCCAAAGATGCCCTGCGCCTCGAAGGCCCCGCCGCCATGCTCGGGCAGTGCTGCGGCACCGGTGGGGAACAGCCACCACTGGTAGCCATAGCCGAGCGCGTACTCACCGTCGTACAGCTTGCCGGGTTCAAGGTGGGAGCCCGGTGTGGCGCGGGTGGCACTCGCCAGCCAGCCGGCAGGCAGGATGCGCTCGCCGTCGATCACCCCGTCATCGAGGATGAACTGGCCGAAGCGGCCGTAATCGCGTAGAGTCGCTGACAGGCCGCTGCTGCCTATTTCCTGGCCGGCACGGCTGTCCAACTGCCAGAAGGCGTCGCGCTCCATGCCCAGGCGTGCCCAGATGCGTTCGGACAGGTAATCACTGGTGGTCATGCCGGTCGCAGCGCGTACCAGCTCACTCTGCAGGTGGGACTCGCCGGTGCTGTAGGCGAATGCCGTGCCAGGGGCGTGGGCCCTCTTCAGGCCTGACATCTGCTTGAGCAGGGCGCCCGGGTTGTTGGCCAGTTGCAGCTCGAACATACGGCGGCGGTCGGATTTCGGGTCACGATACGTTTCGTCCCAGGCTGCGCCCGAACTCATCTGCAGCATCTGCTCGACGCTCACGCCGTCATAGGCGCCGCCCTTGAGTTGCGGCAGGTAGCGGGTCAGTGGGTCTTTCACGCTGGCGATACTGCCTTGTTGCACGGCAGCGCCCACCAGTGTCGAGGAGATCGACTTGACCACGCTGAACGAGGTCCAGCGGGTACTGGCGTCGTTACCCATGGCGTACTTCTCCAGGGCGATCTTGCCGTCCTTGATGATCAGCACGCCGCCGACCTGATTGCGGCGCATGAACGCCTCGACGCCCACTAGCTGGCCGTCGACGCTGTACTTCACCGGCACCTCGGCACCGGCTGGCAGCGGATAGACCTTGGGGCCACGGTGCACAGTCCGGGTGAAGAACAGCTCGTCCATGTGCCGGTAGGTGCCGGGCTGGTAGGCCGGGCTCAACTCGTAGAGATCCTGAGCGCGCCCGATTCGCTCTGGCTTGTCGGGCGCAGGTGTCTGCGAGCTGGCGCAGGCACCGAGCAGCAGGGCGATTGCGGGTAGGACGAGGGCGTTGCGGCATGCGGCTCTGGTGCTCATGGTGCGTTCCCGATCATGGCTGTTGGCTTCAACCATAGCCGATAACGGCAGCGAGCAGCCGGCCAACCGTGGGCCGGAGAGGTTGAACTGTCGTTCGTCGATGTCGCTCTACTGGGCACGTGCATGAAAACCGACCCACCTGATGGAGACCCCACATGGAACTTCCCAACAAAGACCTCGGCACCCTGTTCCAGCAACTGGGCCTGGACTCCGACCCGGCCAGCATCGACGCGTTCATCGCCGAGCACTATCCGCTGGCCGATGAGGTCAAGGTGTCCGAAGCGTCATTCTGGACCGAATCCCAGGCGGCCTTCTTGAAAGAAGAACTGCTCGAAGACGCCGAATGGGCGCCGGTGGTCGATGAGCTCAACGTGCGCCTGCACGAGAGCAAACCGGCATAAACGCATGTGCGCCACCGTGGCAGCTGGCGTGCCGTGAATGGCATCGCCAGCGCGCACGTCGCTTCAGCGCACCTCGCACACCCTGAGCATGGTGCTACGGATCCCTGGACCCATGCCACTCAACTCCCTTGACTGGTCATCGCCAGCATCGCCCCCAGGCCTACCAGCAGGCAGCCGAATACGCGGTCGATCAAATGCCTGACCGCTAGCAGCCTCTGCCTTATCGCCCCCACCGAAAAACACAGTGCCACCAGGCTGAACCAGCCCACATGCGCCAGTGAGATGAACGCGCCATAAGCGATCTGGGTCGCCAGGGAGGCGCTCGGCTGCACGGCCTGCATGAACAGGCTGACGATGAAAATCGAGGTCTTGGGGTTCAATGCATTGGTCAGCAGGCCTGTGCGCAGGGCGATCAGGTTCGACAGTGGCTCGGTGGTGGGAGCGGCGGATGCTTCGGAGGCCGGCCTGGCCAGCAGCATTCTGACGCCGAGGTAGATCAGGTAGGCCGCACCAGCCAGCTTCAGCAGGTTGAACAGCCATAGCGACTGCTGCAGTAGCAGGCCAATGCCGAGCAGGGTATAGCTCAGGTGGATCACTACCCCCAGGCCAATCCCCAGAGCAGTGAACACACCCGCCTGCCGCGACAGCAGCAGGCTGTTGCGGGTGACCAGGGCGAAGTCAGCACCAGGGCTTATCACCGCCAGCAACGTTATGCTGACTACAGCTATCCACTCGCTCATGGCTTATCCTTTTGTTCATTTGGAAATAAGCCAATTATTCAGCTTGTTAGCCTTGGTGGATAACGATGAGTTCTGACATAGGTAGTGAGCTAGACTCACAACTTGGTGATTCCCGGCTGCCGTCTTTGATGGCACTACGGTGCTTCGAAGCGGCGGCGCGGCTGGAGAACTTCAGCAAGGCTGCGCAGGAGCTTCACCTCACCCACGGCGCCATCAGCCGCGCTGTGCGGCTGCTGGAGCAAGACCTTGGGGTGTCGCTGTTCGAACGGCGCAGGCAGCGGGTTTTTCTCAACGAAGCGGGGGGCAAGCTGGCGCGCGCAGTCACTGAAGGTCTTGGCGTGATGCGTCGGGCCGTGCGCGAGCTGCGCGACAGTGCCCTGCGGATACGGCCGCAGGTGCTGTCCTGCGAGCCAACCTTGTTGATGCGTTGGTTGATTCCGCGCTGGAGCGACTTTCAGGCTTCTCATTCCGGGCTGGAACCGCATCTGCTCGCCGGTGGTGGCTCGTTCAGCTTCGATAACGGAATCGACCTGGCTATCCGTCGTGACGATTTTTCCTGGCCCGACGATTATCACGCCGAGATCCTGTTTGCGGAAAAGGTAGGGCTCGTCTGTCGACCAGATAGAGTCGGCGACTGGTTCGTCGAGGATGATGGCGGATTGTCGTTGCAGTCGCAGGCACCGCTCTTGCAGACCCGCACGCGACCTGCCGCCTTCGAGGAGTGGGCCGCAGCCACCGGCAGGCGTTTGCCAGCTGGCCCGGTGCGGGCCTTCGAGCACTTTTACTTCAGCTTGCAGGCCGCGGTTGCAGGCTTGGGCGTGGCCGTCGGCCCATGGCATTTGGTGCGCGATGACATCGATGCCGGTTTGCTGGTGGCGCCGCTGGGTTTCATTGAGGATGGTTCGCACTACTGCCTGCTGGCCCCCAAGCCGATGCGGGTGGATAGCCTGGAGGCCAGGCTGGTCGAGTGGCTGCGGGTGGCGGGTAGCGCTTAGCGCAGATACGGCCTGGACGCTTCGGCAGTGGCTGCCTCAGGGGCGCCCGCTGTCCAGGCGCTGCAGTTCGCGCCTGACCATGGCTGCGTACTCGGCAGGTGACAGGCTGTAGAGTTCGCTGGCCACCCAGCTCAGCCAGCGAGGCCCGAGCGCCGCCCGCTGGGCCAGCAGGCGCTGGGCTTCGGCGGTCGCCTGTTCGGCTTGTTGCTGATGAAAGTCGGCGCGGCTCATTGCGAGGTCTCTTGCGGTTCGATGGGCGTGGCGCCCATTCTCGCCACGCACAGGTGCTTGGTAAACCGCTGCTTGCGCGTTAGGCTCGCGGTCTATGCGCCTGGTCGAGACTCTAGCGATGCCCTCAGTGGTGAATTTCAAAGACAGGATCGTTGCGTTGCGCCCTGGTGATCAGGTTGGCGCAGCGGCCGATGTCGATCTGCTCTATGCCTACGAAAGCGACCGTGGGCGCATCATCAATTCCGCGGCCATCCGCCGCCTCCAGCAGCGCACCCAGGTGTTTCCGCTGGAGCGCAACGCTGCGGTGCGCAGCCGCCTGACCCATTCGATGGAGGTGCAGCAGACCGGGCGCTTCATCGTCCGTACCCTGTATGCGCAGCTGGGTGATCGCGCTGCCGATTACGGTCTCGATGGTTTGCAGGGCGCTTTGGAAAGTCTGGTGGAAATGACCTGCCTGATGCATGACATCGGCAATCCGCCTTTCGGTCACTTCGGCGAGTTCGCCATCGGTGAGTGGTTCGAACGCGGGCTGGACGGGTTGTTCGCCGTCGCCCTGCCGCAGCCGTCGGACAACCACGAACTGCACGCCCGGATGCGCGCCGACCTGCGCAATTTCGAAGGCAATGCCCAGGCCGTGCGGCTGGTGGTCAGCCTGCAGCGCCTGCGCCTGACCTACACCCAGACCGCCGGCCTGCTCAAATACCTGCGCCCCGCTTATCAGCCGAAGCCGGCCAAAGGTACCGCCAACGCTTACCTGAACAAGAAGCCGGGTTTCTATCTTGCCGAGGAAGACTTCGTCACGGGGCTGCAGCAGGCGTTGGGTCAACAGCCGGGAACCCGCCACCCGGTGGCCTACATCATGGAAGCGGCCGACGACATTTCCTACTGCCTCGCCGATATCGAAGATTCGGTGGAGAAGGGCATCCTCAGCGTGGCCGAGCTTGCGCCGCTGCTGATCGAGACCTTCGCGGGCATGCAATCGCCCGATGTGCAGATTCCCGGCTCGCGTCACTCGTTCCGCAGCCTGGTCGAACAGGCGCTGGAGAGCTATCACCAGGAAGAAATCAACAAGGCTGGCGAGTTCTTCGTCAAGCTGCGGGTCAGCATGATCCACCCGCTGGTGCAGCATGCGGCCCGCCAGTTCATCGACAACATCGAAGCGGTCCACGCTGGCACGCTGGACCGTGCGCTGATCGAAGACGACAGCCTGCCCCATGCCATCGTGCAGACTTTCAAGGATGTCGCCATGGCGCGGGTGTTCTGCCATCGCGAGGTGGAAACCTTGCAGTTGCAGGGCTACCGGATCATCCACGGCTTGCTGGACAGCTATGGCGCACTGTTGCGCGTCGATGCGCAGACCTTCGTGGAACTGACCGAGGGGCGATGCCGCCGTGAGGCCTATCTGCAGATGCTCGTGCGGCGCCTGCCGGGCCAACTGCTCAAGGCCTATCGTCAGGCCGTGCGCGAGTCTGCCGAGAGCGATCAGGCTGCCTGGGAGTTCTACCACCGCTGCCGTTTGCTGCAGGATTTCATCAGTGGCATGACCGATCAGCACGCCCATGACGAGTACCGCAGCCTGTCGGCGCTGTAGCGCTCTAGATGTTCTTCCAGATCAGTTGCAGCCCCGCGATCAGCATGCCCAGGCGCGCGATGCGGTAGAACCAGGTGTGATTGATGCGCGGTTGCAGCCACAGGCCCGCCCATACGCCGAGCGGCACGATGGGCGCGAGCATCAGGCTGAGCAGCAGGTTCTCCTGGGTGAACTGACCGAGCCAGGTGTAGGGAATCAGCTTCATGGCGTTGGTCAGCAGGAAGAACATGTTGATGGTGGCCACGTAGCGCACTTTCTCCAGCTGCTGCGGAAGCAGGTGCATCATCACCGGTGGCCCGCCTGCGTGGGCGATGAAACTGGTGAAGCCGGCCAGCGACGACAGCGTCAGGCCGCGCCCGGAGCGCAATGGGCGTGGCGTCGGGTCGCTCTTGAGCAAGCCCATCAGCACGAAAGATATGGCGATGATGCCGATCAGCAGGCCGATCAGGTTCTCGTTGAACAGTTCGAAGGTCAGTGAGCCGATGACGATGCCGATCAGTGCGCCGGGCAGCATGACCTTGAGGTTGGCCACGTCCCACTTGCCCCAGTAGGCCTTGAGCCCGACCACGTCGGCCAGGCAGAGTATCGGCAGCATCACCGCCACGGCCTGCATCGGTGAAGTGGCCAGGGCCAGCAGTGGCACCGCGATGCCGCCCAGCGCACCACCAAAGCCGCCTTTGGAAAGACCGGTGAGAAAAACCGCCGGAATGGCGAACAACAGGAGGTCGACGAGGGTCATTGCACTGCAGCCCGATCAGGAAGCGCGCAGGGTAGAGGCTGTTGCCGCCGCACCGCAAGTCGGCTGATTCCCTTCTTCACTCAGGAGTGCCCCGAGCATGTCGAGCCCCCACCCTGCACCCGACCGCAACGATGGTCTGATCGCTCGCTACGCGTTCGCCAGACGCGTCGCCCTGGCAGCCGCAGCGCGCGGCATGGCCTACTACGCACGGCGCAACAGCCTCGCCGTACAGCACAAGGGCGATGACCTGCAGGACGTGGTGAGCATCGCCGATCAGGACGTGGAGGCCTTCATCCGCGCCGAGCTGGCCGCACATTTTCCCGAGGATGGCGTCGTTGGCGAGGAGGGCGGCAGCGCCGGACTGCAGGCCCGCTGCATCTGGGTGATCGATCCCATCGACGGTACCGCGTGCTTTCTCAACGGTCTGCACAACTGGTGTGTGTCCATCGGCCTGCTGGTGGATGGGCAGCCACTGCTCGGCGCGATTGCCGATCCCAATCACGATGAGCTGTTCCACGGTTTCATCGGCCACGGTGCGTTCGTCAACGACACGCCGCTGGCGGCTCATGGCGCTGGCCATGTGCGTGAGGGGCTGGTGGGTGTGGGCACCACTCACCGGGCGGGCAAGGAGAACTTCCTGCCCTTCATCGGCGCGCTGCTGGAGGAGGGCGGTATGTTCCTGCGCAACGGTTCCGGCGCCCTGATGACCGCCTACGTGGCAGCCGGCCGCCTGATCGGCTATTACGAAACTCACTTGAAAAGCTGGGACTGCCTGGCCGGCCTGGTGCTGGTGCGCGAGGCCGGTGCTCGCCATAACGAGTTTTTGCGTGGCGATGGGCTGCTCGGCGGCAACCCCTATCTGGTCGCCGCGCCGGGTGTCTACGAACAGCTGGCGGCCATGGTCGGGCCGTCGCTGGATGGCGATTGAGGCAGCGTCAGGTGGCCTTGTAGTGCGCGAACAGCTGTTCGCCGGTCAGCTCCCGCGTTTGGTTGGCGAAGCAGTAGTAAGCGGGTTTGGCATCGATGAATACCTGGCTTTCGAACTGCCAGTTCTCGTCGCCGTCGAGCAGGCCCACCGGCACTGCATAGAACCCACCATTGGTGAGGCGATAGAACAGGTGGGTGCCGCATTCCACGCAGAAGGCACGTTCGGCCCATTCTGAGGACGCGTAGGTGCGCAGATGCCGTTGCCCGGTGAAATGCGCGGTTTCCCCTTCGACCACCAGCAGCGGTCCGCCGCCCCATTTGCGGCACGTTGTACAGTGGCAGGCGCTCACGTTTGTGGCGGTGACATGCAACGTGAGGCTGACCGCCCCGCACAGGCAACTGCCGTGTTTCTCCAGATGAGCCATGCTGCGCGCTCCTGAAAATGAGTCGATGGTTCGGTGGTGCAGCCATTGCCCGCCTACTGGGTGGGAGAGGCTGCCTGCACCACACGATGAATGAACTGTAGCTTGCCGATCACCGCGGCGGGCAGCACGAAGGGGTAGAGATCCTTCTGGCCCATGCTGCGTGCCAGTTCGTTGAGCATGGCGGCGAGTTCGATCCAGGCATTGACGAACTGCAGGAACTCGTCTGCCAGCGGATCGTTCGGGTCGTACAACGCCGCTCGGGTGAAGGGCCGGAATTCCAGCTCCACGTCACCGGCACGCATGCCGAAGCTCAGTGCGGTGTCCAGGGTGTCCATCATGTGCAGGTAGTGAGCCCAGGTTTCCGCCCAGTCTTCCCAGGGGTGCATGGTGGCGTAGGCGCTGACGAAGGAAGCCTGCCAGTCGGCCGGTGCGCCCTGCTCATAATGACGCTGCAGGGCGGCGCCGTAGTCGGCTCGTTCGTCACCGAACAGCATGCGGTAGTCGTTCAGCCACTGGCTGTTGGCGATCAGCCGGTCCCAGTAGTAATGGCCGACCTCGTGGCGGAAGTGGCCGAGCAGGGTGCGGTAGGGCTCGCGCAACTGGATGCGGGTCTGCTCGCGCACGTCGTCGTCGGCTTCGGCGATGTTCAGGGTGATCAGGCCATTGGCGTGGCCAGTGGTGGGCTGCTTGCCTTCGGCATCCGGGCCGAGAAAGTCGAAGGCCAGGCCATTGATCTCGTCCTGGGTCTTGCTGACAAGCGGCAGACCCATGGTCAGCAGCTGCGCCACCAGGCGACGCTTGGCGGTTTCGAAGCGCGCCCAGCGCCTGTCGTTATCGGGCACCGACAGGTCGGGGATGGTGCGGTTGAGCTGGCAGGCCGTGCACAGGCCTGCGCCGTACATGGCGGGCAGCAGCCAGTTGCAGCCCGCGGCGGTGTGCAGATTGTCACAGCGCCGGTAGCGCCAGCCCTGTGGATCACCTTCCACCCGCCATACATCGGTTTGCTCGCTGGCCACGAGGGTTACCACCTGACCGCGCTCGGGCTCGTAGCCCAGCGGTGACTGGCAGGCCAGGCACTGGCTGTTGCGGAAGAAGATCGGCTGGCCACAGGTGCATTGTCCCAATGCCTTCTGGCTGGGCGTGCGTGCCTGCTTTGCCGAGTCGCCAATGCGCAGGCCGAGGGCCTGGAAGAACCGGTTCATATCATGGCCTCGCGGAAGGTGGGAACTACCGGAGCGATAGAGTGGTGCGGTGGTGGGGCGGTTCCGGCATTTTCTGTGGCCTGGGGCGGCGTACCGGGAAAAGCGGGCGAGCGGCCTGGTGCCGAGGGCACCAGGCGCGGTGCGATCAGTCCTGGCGGCTGGTCACTTCGAGCAGGTGATAACCGAACTGGGTTTTCACCGGGCCCTGAACCACGTTGACCGGTGCGCTGAACACCACGGTGTCGAATTCCTTGACCATCTGGCCCGGGCCGAACGAGCCGAGGTTGCCGCCGTCGCGGCTGGATGGGCAGCTGGAGTTGTCTTTGGCGACCTGGGCGAAGTCGGCACCGCCTTCGATGGCAGCTTTCAGTTCGTTGCACTTGTCTTCGGTAGCAACCAGGATGTGACGGGCAGTGGCTTTGGCCATGGGGGGAACACTCCATTCAAATGAGCTGCCGAGCCTACCGGATTCGTCTGGCGAGTCAAATTCGCTGCCCGATTTCGCTGCCCTGTGGTCGACGCGCAGCAGACTTCGAGCAGGCCTAAGGGCGCCAGTCGGCGCGCAGGCTGTTTTGCAGATGATCGACGAAAGCGCGCACCTTGGCCGTCAGCTCGTAGCGGTCACGCACGCACAGGTAGTAGTCCAGCGGCTCGACAATTGCCTGGCTGCCCGAGCTCTGTGGGCTGGCGAAGAGCTGCTGCAACTGACCGCTGGCCAGCAGTGGCTCGGCGACGAAGGCGGCGAGGCGGGTGATGCCACCGCCGTTGACGGCCACCCGGGCCAGGACGTCGATATCGTCGCTGACCAGCGCCACCCGTATCTGCGCGTCGAAGCGCACTCCATCGCGGGCGAAACGCCAGGGCATCAGGCGCCCGTCCACGGCGACCCTGAAAGCCAGGCAATCGTGCTCGCGCAGCTGTTCCGGGGTGACCGGCGTGCCGGCCTTGTGCAGGTAGGCCGGCGAGGCGCAATAGATCGACGGTACGCTGGCGATATGCCGCGCTACCAGGCCGTCCTCGAGCTGCTGTGGGATGCGGATGCTGATATCCACCGATTCCTGAATGTGATTGACGCTGCGGTCGGTGGTGATCAGCTCGCAGGCGATACGTGGGTAGCGTGCGGTGAAGGCGGGCAGCAGTGGTGCCAGCACATAGCGGCCGAATGCGGCGCTGGACGCGATTCGCAAGCGGCCCTGAGGAGCGTCGTGTGCTTGCGTAGCCGTGCTGCGTGCCAGTTCCAGGTCGCGCAGCACATCACGCACCTGCTCGAAATACAGCGTGCCGCTTTCGGTGAGCGCCAGGCTGCGGGTGGTGCGCGTCAGCAGACGTACGCCGAGGGATGATTCCAGGCGGGCAATATTCTGGCTGGCCGCTGCGGCGCTGATGCCCAGCAGGCGAGCGCCCGCAGCGATGCTGCCGGTTTCCACCGCCTTCACGAAACTCTCGATGCCGCGCAGGGTATCCATGCTGAAGCTTTCTACTGATGGTCGGATTGATAAGGTTAGCTTGGTACTGACCTTACCCGCGGCCCGCTACCCCTGGCAATGAGCGGTCGCGATAATGGCTGCGTTCGCCACACGTTGGCGTGTCGCTCTTACCTCGAAGGATCTGCCCATGCCTGACACAACGCTCAGCCGTAGCCGCCGAAGCTGGAAGCTGCCAGCCAGACTATCGCCGGTGGCCTTCGCCTTTTTCATGTCCGGCATCATGGCGTTTCTCATGTGCCTGGTGATCACCGCCACCAACCGCGGCCTCAGCGACGGCTACCTGGGCGCGGTACTGGAGGCCTACCAGTTGGCGATGCCGGTGGCGTTCGTCTGCGTGATGGGCGTTCGGCCAGTGGTGCTGCACCTCGTTCGGCTTACCGTACGGGCCTCTTAACGCCGGGAGTTCGGGCGCTTCTTTGTGAGATGTATCCAGAAATGACAGGAAGTTACAAAATGATTCCGTCGTCGATGGTAGGCTAGTGCCCGAAATTCAAGCCGATCTCATGGAGCGTTACATGTTGTTCAAGGAGTTGATGCTGGCCAGCCTGTTGGCCACGGTAGTTCCCCTGACCTGGGCCGACCAGGCCCCCGCCGCGCAGGATGCGCAAGAAGCCCCCGCCGCTGAAGTCGCCGACGGTGATTCCGTCAGCGAAGAGCAGTTTCTCGACAGCCTCGATTTCCGTTCCGGCAAGGTGGTGGTCGGCAGCAACCTGGCGACCCTCGATCTTCCGGAAAACCTGGTATTCCTCGACGGTGCCGACGCCGAGCGCGTGCTGGTCGAGGCCTGGGGCAATCCGCCAGACGACAAGCTGCCGCTGGGCATGATCCTGCCCAAGGGCGTATCGCCCCTGGCGGACGAGTCGTGGGCCGTCACCGTGGAGTACGAAGAAAACGGCTACGTGTCCGACGAGGACGCCGCGGACATCGACTACGCCGACATGCTCAAGGACCTGCAGGACGGCGCCAAGGCCGAGAACGAGTGGCGTACCGAAAACGGTTACGAGCCCATCGCCATCGTCGGCTGGGCATCCGCCCCGCATTACGATGCCGCAGGCAAGAAGCTGCACTGGGCCAAGGAAGTGAAGTTCGGCGACAGCGACGAGCACATCCTCAACTACAACATTCGCGTGCTGGGCCGCAAAGGCGTACTGGTGCTGAACTTCATCGCCGGCATGCATCAGCTGCCGCAGATCGAAGAGAACCTGCCGGCAGTGCTGGCCATGACCGACTTCAACGACGGCAACCGCTACGCTGATTTCAACCCGGATATCGACGAAGTCGCGGCCTATGGCCTCGGAGCGCTGATCGCCGGCAAGGCAGCTGCCAAAGTGGGCCTGTTCGCTGCGGCGCTGGTGCTGCTCAAAAAGGCGTGGTTCCTGCCGGTACTGCTGATTGGCTGGGTATGGCGGCGCATGACCGGGAAGAAGAAGGAACAGCCGCAGCCGCTGGCGCCTGAACCGCAGGTGCAGCCTGAGGCCAAAGCCGAGACTGACCCACCGCTACCTGTGCAGCGCGTTTCCAGCGTGATGGATCTGAACAATCCGCGCGAAGACGACAAGCGCTGACAGCCCCACCGCGCTGACGAAAGAGCCCTGGCCATTGCCGGGGCTTTTTGTTGGCCGATGGAACTGCGTTTCGGCCCTGACCGCCGTAGCGGCGATGCGGAAAATCAGAGGTAGGAGCCGATGATGATGAGCAGCCAAAGCAGGCCGCCCGGCAGCATGCACAGATAATTCGCGGTGCTGAAGCGACTGTTGCTCTGGCCGGTCGGATCATCGCTGGCCAGGTTGGCTTTCTCCTGGATGATCGACAGCGGCCAAGCCGGCAGGATGGTACCCGCGAGCAACAGCATGATTTCCAGGGTCACGCCGATATGGCCGTCCAGACGCGAAAGACCGTTGCTGGCGAATACCAGAACGATGTACATCCACGCCGCACTCGCATATCGCCAGTCGCCCAGACCCTTGGCTTGCAATTGCGCGAGGATCAGCCGACACAGCGAATGAATGAAGAAAATATGGAAGATCGAGCGCGCTGCGGGGCTGATCTTCTTCGGGCGCATGGTGGCCCGTTGGCTATCCCATTGCTTGTAGGCCCAGTAGACCGCGTAGAACCCAAGCGTCATGAAGAACAGCACATAGAGCTTGCTGGTGGAGGTGACGAAGAAGGTGGTGCGCGGGCGTTCCTCGGCCAGTAGTGGGGCACTGGGTGTCTGATACAGATTTTCCATTGATCTATTTCCATGTAAGTGCCGCGTTATGGCTTGGCACTCGCCACCCGTTGCGTGGTGGCGAACGACTCCTCCAGGAGTAGCGGCAGTTTACAGGGTAATAGCTGATGAGGCAGGGCGAGGCTGGATGCGATGGGCCAGGGCGGCCCATCGCAAAGGGTTTTCAGCAGTAGCGGTCGAGCAGGCGATCCTGCCTGGCCTGCTGGCCTGTCCACTCGTGCTCCAGGGTGCGCAATACGTTGCCCAGGAAGTCGCGGTCGGCAGCGGCACGGCGGCCTACGTAGCCCTGGCCACGACGGTAGGTACGCAGGCGGGTGCGCATGTTCGGCCGCTGGCTGACGAACTCCTGTTCCTCCTGATCCGCCGGCAGGCAGTCGATGCGAACTTCGCCCGATTCACATACCCAGAGGATGTGGTTGTCGAGGCTGTCCTTGCGCTTGGCGAACAGTTGAGCGAGGTCTTCGATGGTGGGTTGTTTATTCAGGTTCATGGCGTGTACCCCTTCATTCTCTGATCTGTCTAAGGCAACCGCTTGCAGTGCGGTGCCGTCGTTGCCCGTGGCGTTTGAGTGCTGCCGAAGACCGTGTAGCGATGTATAGGTAACGCTACGCAGCGGCGGCTAACGGAGGTCGGGACGAAGCGGGGAGAAGAAAGTCAGCGAAGACGGGGCCGGATGCAGGTGATCCGCAGGATCAGCCACAGGCATCATGACAATGTCTCGCTAACGCTCTCGTCCTCGCAGGACGCTCGACTTCATCAATCTGCCTTGTGGGCAGTACATATCGTGGAACGCTCGGCTGGTGTTACCGAGTTTGCCCAAGTGCCCTTGTCAGGGCTCCCGTCAGGGGAGGCAGATCCATCATGCAAAAGCGCGAAGAGGTCGTCAATAGGTTTTGTAGTGATTTTTTTAGATCACTACAAGGCGCGTATGGACCTCGTTGGAAGTGTCTGGCGCGGCGAAAAATGACCGCATGGTCAGTCTTCCAGGAGCCTTCCGTCACGCTCGCGCTGGGCATCGCGTTGCATCGATTCGAGGTTCTTCTCGATGGTCTCGCAGAGCGCATCCATCTGGATCTGGTGCTCGCTGACCTGGAACGGGCTCTGCAGGTCACTGCCCACCCGCTCGATGGCCAGCAGCATGAAGCCGACCACGGTCGAGGCCAGCGGCGTGAACCATTCCAGGGTTTCCACCAGGCCGATGGGCACGATCAGGCAGAACAGGGTGATGAACAGCCGCGGGAAGTACACGTAAGGGTAGGGCAGCGGCGTGTTGGCGATACGCTCGAGGCCGCCCTGGCAGTTGGAAACGTCGACCAGCGTCGACTCCAGGCGTGTCAGGCGAATGCTATCCAGGCGACCGGCCTTGTATTCACTGGCCAGAATGGCTGCAGAGCCATTGAGAATATCGTTGGGAAAGTTGTTGGTGGTATGGCGGCGTTCGAATTCGTCCGCTGCCACGAAAGCCCTGACCTCGTCGGCGCAGGGCTCGTTGCGCAGGGTTGCGGACAGGCTTCTGATGTAGGCCACATGGCGACGCAGCAGGACCGCCTTGACCGGATTGCGGTCGTCGTTGTCGTCGATCAGTGTCAGCACCTGACGGGCGAAGCTACGCGAGCTGTTGATCAGCGCTCCCCAGATGGTGCGTGCTTCCCACCAGCGGTTGTAAGCGCTGCTGTTGCGGAAGCTGATCAGTACCACCAGGGCCGAACCGAGCAGGGTCAGGGGCATGGACGGCAGGCTGATCTTGCGTTCCAGAAACAGCATGTAGTCGACGGTGACGACGATGTCCCAGATCAGCAGCCAGAACAGCGACCAACCGACGTAACCAAAGGTCTTGATGAGGTAGCGATAACCGCGGGTGATGGAGTGCATCGCTTGGAGTTCTCTGCGGGCAATTAAGGCGAAGGCGCAGAGCTTCGGACGTGAAGCGGTGACAAAGGTTCTGAAATTCAGGAATCAGCGGTTACCACGAGCCTTCGCCAGGGCGCAGAAAAACTCGATGTACTGCGCCGGCCCTCCGCTGAAAACGCTGTTCGGGCGCAAGGGATCTTCGCCATCGGTAATCCCCTTCAATGCTGGCCAGGGATCTGCCGGCCGCTCACGCAGATGGCGCGCGTCGACGCCCGGTCGCTGCACTTCGCCACGGCTGCTGTCGATGTACAGCACGCGATTGTCCTGCCCGAATGCCTTGCCGAGCTCCTGCACCAGGGTGAGAAAACCTCGATCGCTACCGCCGCGCAACCAGGTCACAGCGCCGTTTTCGCCCTCGAGTGGCGAGCTGGTCAGGGTATCGCCCACGCCGACGAGGCGCGGCATATGCTGCGGGTCGAAGCGTTCGCGGGCCAGTTGCAAGAGCGCATCCAGATCGGTGGGCGCCTGGCGCACATTGAAGTCTTCGCCCAGCGGACAGTCACCGGTGCGCAGTTGGTAAAAGCGGTTGAGGATCACCAGCACGCCGGCTTCCTTGACGGCGCCACGCAGCATGAACTGCAGGTCCGTGGTGCCTGCATTGCCGGCGTTCGCTGGGCGCATGCGTTCCCGGCCCTCGGCATCGCGGCCCAGGTTGGGCGCGTAGTGGATGAAGAACGATTGCTGCAGGCCTTCTCTGGCGGCGTCGCCTAGCAGGCTCTGCACGAGCGCTGCGGCATCGGCCTGCAGGCCTGCGTAGAGCGCCGGGCGGTCGTGCCAGTGGTGATGGAAGGCGTTCAGGTTGAGGGTCGGCGACAGCGGGTTGTCGAGCACGCTGCTGGCCAGCAATCGATCGATTGTCGGCTGGTCCAGGCCATAGGGTGGCTGGCTCAGCAGCTGTCCGAGCGACTCGCTCAGGCGCTGCGGCACCGCTGCCAGAAAAGCCAGCTCTGTGGCACTGACGCCCGGGTGCGAGACCTGCCCGTAGCGATCCTGCAGTTGCACGCCGCCAGCAGCCAGCCCGGGGAGGTAAAGACCCTGTTCACGGCACCGCTGCGGTGTACCAACGGTCCGTTCGACCAGGCCGTTCACACCCCGACTGCCGATATGCTCACCGTTGGTGAGCACCTGGAAATGGCCATCCAGATCGCGGGCTGCAAGGATGTAGCGATGTTCCAGGGTGCGGGTGAGCGGGTCGCGTACCAGGTTCATGCACACACCATCCAGGTCCTGGATGATCAGCAGATTATCGGTGCCGCAGAGGCTCTCCAGCAGGGATTGAGGGTCGAGGGATAAGGTGGTTTCGGTCACAATCATGGTCCCGAGTTTAACGCGGTTTCGCTTTGATCAGGCGATTGACTGAAGCGTTTGGCCCAAGCCATTGTCCATCAACAGATAGGCAATGCGGATTAAGAGGAAGCATGGATGAGTGATTCACCCAAGCACGTTCGGCAATTGGCCGCTGTGGCGATGTTGCTTTGCGCGAGCGTTGCCGGTAGCGCATGGGCCGACGATGCGGCGCAACTGACCAAGCTGATCAACGGCTACCGGGAAGCAGGGCAGGGGTGCGATGGGCAGCCGAGCCCGGCGGCCGGCCCGCTGGCCCCCGACAGGCGTCTGGCCGGGCAGAAGGTCAACTCGTCCGAGCAACTGCAGCAGGCTTTGCAACAAGCCGGTTATCAGGCGGCGGCCGTGCAACTGATCAGAGTGACCGGGCCGGACAGTGCCGAGGCCGCCATGGCCATGCTGCGCACGTCTTACTGCGCGCAATTGCTGGATGCCCAGTTCGCCGATGTCGGCGTTCTGCACGAGGGCAACAGCTGGCAGGTGGTCCTTGGTCGGGCGTTGCTGCCGGCGCGTCTTGGCGACTGGCAGGAAGAGGGCAAGGCGATTCTGGCGGCGGTCAACGAGGCGCGGGGCACCCCACGGCGTTGTGGCGATCAGCCGTTCGATGCCGCCGAGCCGTTGAGCTGGAACGATTCCCTCGGCCAGGCCGCGCTGACCCACAGTCGCGACATGGCGATGAACAGCCTGTTCAGCCACCAGGGCAGCGACCGCAGCCTGGTCGGCGCCCGCGCTACCGCTACCGGCTATGCCTGGACGGTGATCGGCGAAAACATCGCCGCTGGCCAGGGACGCGCGCAGCAGGTGGTCGAAGGCTGGCTGGCAAGCCCCTCGCATTGCTACAACCTGATGAACCCGGACTTCCGCGACATGGGCGCCGCCTACGCCAGCAACCCGCAGAGCCAGGCGACCATCTACTGGACGCAGGTCTTCGGCGCTGCGGGGCGGTCGGGCCTCTGAGCGGGATACCGCCTAGCCTGCGCCAGTTAATTTGGCATCAAAAGGCAGCTTCGATTTCATTGGGTACGCGGCCCGATCCGTCCGCCAATCGGTAACCGTGGTGGTGGATGAAAACAGCGTCATCCACCCTACATGGCTTGACCCGTAGGGTGGGCTTTAGCCCACCGATCGTGGCTATTGTCGGTGTGAACGGATCATCCCTGCCCGCGCTCAAGCCTGAGCATCGCTCAACAGGGGCGGCATCGGGCAGTCCAGTGTGTCGGCGACCGCACGCATCAGTTCCGCCTCGCTGGCGCTGATGCGGCCATCGTGTTCGATGCAACGGGCCATGGCCTTGAGGAGCTGGGGCTTCTGCAGGGGGCGCATCTGGTTGAGGCGGTTGAGGGCATCGTTGAGCGCGGTGATGCCTGCCTGGGGCTGTTCGGCGAATACCCGCGCGGTGAACGGCAGGGTAGCCCAGGCCGCCTGGAACGCCTCGGTGGCGGCTTCTTCACTGGTATTGCCGGCCCGTGACAGCGCCACCAGCAGCACGCAGCTCTCGTTGCCCAGCGCCGCCAGCGGCAGGCGCCCTTGAACCGGGCGCTGCATACCGAGGTTGCGTTCGACGATGCGCAGTAGCGCCCATTCGATCAGATCCAGCTGCTTGGTGCTGATCAGCAGCGTGCCGATGTCGCGCTTGAGGCTGACGAAATCCTGAGGCTCGAGCTGCTTGAGTGCCGGGATCGCCAACTCCAGCAAGGGCAGGCGTCGACCGGCTGGCAACCGTTCCAGTGCCGTGCCCAGCTCCTGCAGACGGTCCGACAGCAGCGGCGGCAGGTTGGCCTGCATCCAGCTCATGCGCTGCTGGCGTGTGTCTGCATCACGGCCGAGCAGCAGACCGTAAAGGATCGCCAGGGCGCCATGAGGGTCGTGAGCGGCATTGCGCAGGCGGTCGTCGATCTGCGCCAGGCTCTCGCGGGCTTCTTCGATATGCAGGGGCTGCGGTTCACCGATGCTGGCAATGGCGATGCCCGCGGCGGCGGCGCTGAAACCTGCGATTTCTCCGTGGCTTTGCGCAGCGGCGCGCGCAGGGCGCTCGAATACCTCGTTGCCAAGCACCACACCGTCCCAGCTGGGGTCGATGCGGCGGATGCGCTCTTCCAGTGGCGGGTGCGTGGCCATCATCTTGCTCAGCGCCAGGCCCTGGCCGAAATACATATGGCTGTACTCGGCGGCATGCCCGGCTTCGATCTGCGATCCGCCGCCCAGCTTCTTCAGCGCACCCGCGATACCGTCGGGGTTGCGGGTGTACTGCACGGCCGAGGCGTCGGCAAGGAACTCGCGCTGGCGACTTACCGCCGCCTTGATCAGGTTGCCGAAGAAGGTACCGGCGTAGCCGATGATCAACAGTGCCAGGCCGACCACCATGACCAGCGCGACGGCATTGCCTTTGCCCTTGTCGTTGGAACTGCTGCGCGGCGCATGGCGGGTATGGCTGCCGCCACGCAGCACCAGTTCACCGATCAGGCCGAGCAGCAGAATGCCGTGCAGCACCGCCACCAGGCGCGTATTGAGGCGCATGTCGCCATGCAGGATGTGACTGAACTCATGGGCGATCACGCCCTGCAGCTCATCGCGGCTGAGCTTTTCGATGGCGCCACGGGTTACTCCGATCACCGCGTTCTCCGGTCGCAACCCGGCGGCGAAGGCGTTGATCGAGGGCTCCTCGAGCAGGTACACCGGCGGCACCGGCGTACCTGCCGCCAGCGCCATCTCTTCCACCACGTTGAGTACGCGCTGCTCGTGCACGCCCTGGGGCTGCAGATTGAGCAGGCGCCCTCCGAGCCGCTCCGCGACCACCTTGCCGCCAGCCCGCAGCTGCATGGCCTTGAAGGCCCAACCGAGCAGCACCACACCGACCACCACCAGGGCCACGCTGATCAGCAGCTCGTGGCTGAGCGCCTGCAGGCTGTAGTTGCCGTACTGGTAAACCTGCCAGGCAATGGCGATCACCAGCGTGGTGGTGCCGATCAGGGTGATCACCGCCAGTACCAGCAGTATCACCAGGCGGGAACTGTTGCGCCTGGCGCGGTCCTGTTGCTCGAAGAAGTCCATCGGTTTCGCCGTGCTCAGAAGGAGACTTTCGGGGCTTCCTGAATCGCCGCGCTATCGGCGAACTCCAGCAGGGCGGCATCGCTGCCGTGGCCGAAGGCGCCGGCCAGGACCACCGGCGGGAAGCTCTGGCGGTAGGCGTTGTAGGCGGTAACCGCGTCGTTGTAGGCCTGGCGAGCGAAAGCCACCTTGTTCTCGGTGCTGCTCAGCTCCTCGCTGAGTTGCTGCATGTTCTGCGAGGCCTTGAGGTCGGGGTAGGCCTCGACCGTCACGTTGAGGCGGCCCATGGCGTTCTTCAGCACGCCTTCGGCATTGGCCAACAGGTTCATGCTCTGGGCATCGCCGGGATTCTCCGAGGCCTGCTTGAGGCCTTCCACCGCACCGTTACGGGCAGCGACCACGGCTTCCAGGGTTTCGCGCTCGTGGGACAGGTACGCCTTGGCCGTTTCCACTAGGTTGGGGATCAGGTCGTAACGGCGCTTGAGCTGCACCTCGATCTGCGCGAAGCCGTTCTGGTAACGGTTGCGCAGGTTGACCAGGCGGTTGTAGATGCTGATCACGTAGAACACCACCGCAACCAGTACGGCAATGATGATGAGGGTGGAAATATCCATGGGATGTCCCTATCGATTGGAAAGTGTGGTGCCATGGTAGCGGAAACTACCCCAGCCGGTGTGCATGCCGGCTGGCTTGCGTTGCGGATGTGAGCGCGGTCGCGTTATCGGTCGGCGTCCGGTTGCTCCGCCTGGGCGCTGTGGCCGTTCGGGCTGACGGCGCTCATCTGGATGTTCAGGCGCGGCGTTGCCAGGCTCAGGCCGGATTCGTCCAGGTGCCGCTTGAGCGCCAGGTTGAAGGCACGGGACACCTCCCACTGCTTGATCGGCGCGGTCTTGAAGCGCGCACGCAGTACCGCGTTGCCCGAATCGAAGCTCTCCACACCCTGGATCTCCAGAGGCGACCAGATGTTGCGGCGCATCAGCACGTCGTTGCGCAGCTCGCTGGCGACGTCGCGCAGCAGCTTGATGGCATCGTCGATATTCATGTCGTGGGGCACCGCGACGCGGAAAATGGCGTAGCCGAACTCCCGCGAGTAGTTCTTGATGCTCTTGATCTCGCTGAACGGGATGGTGTGCACGATGCCGTCGATGTCACGCAGGCGCACGGTGCGAATGGTCAGGCCCTCGACAGTGCCCAGGTGGCCGCCGACGTCGACGTAATCGTCGATGGCCAGGGAGTCTTCGATGATGATGAACAGTCCGGTGATCAGGTCGGCAACCAGCGACTGCGCGCCGAAGCCGATGGCCAGGCCGATGACGCCGGCGCCGGCGAGCAGCGGCGTGACGTTCATGCCCATGTTGGCCAGGGCGACGATCAACGCGATGATGAAGATGCTGATGAACAGCACGTTGCGGATCAACGGCATCATGGTCTGTGCGCGGGCGTTGGTCTGGCCCTTGCGTGAGCGCGTCAGGGCGTGATGCACCGCCGTGTCGCTGAGAATCCACACCAGCCAGCCGCACGCCAGGGTGGCGCCGAGGCCGAACAGTTTCATGCTGATTTCGTGGCCGTCGCCCTCGGCGAAACGGATCAGCGAAAGGCCCCACACGCGCAGCCCCAGTTCGATGAAGAACAACCAGATGATCAGGCTCAGCAGGAAGTGGAAGAAACTCTGGAAACGCTCGAAATAGGCGGCATGGCGACGATGGCGCAAACGGGCCTTGTGCATGCGCCGGCGAATCAGCCCATTGATGACCATGCAGGTCACCAGCAGCACTGTGCAGACCAGCGATTGCCGAAAGGCGGTGCTGGTGTCGCCAGCGGACACGAAGGTGGCCGCCAGTGAAATGCCCACCAGCGCCAGGGCCGGCAGGTACCAGAAGCTGCCGAGCAGTTCCACGGTCTCGCTGATACCGCGCTGCCGGAGGCGACGGGCCAGCGGTTGGTTGCGCATCAGGTGGGCGATTGGCCGGCGGAAGCGCAGGATGAACAGACCGGTGCACAGCGCCGCCAGCACGTTGGTCAGGGTCGCGGTGGTGTGTGCCAGGTTGGCGCCCAGGCTGGCGACCAGACGCGGGTCGCTGAGCGCTTCGCCAAAGGCCGCGAAGCTGCCGATCAGCCACAGCGGGTGGAACGCGCGACGGCGCAAAATGTTCAGCGCCGTGCGCCGGTGCGGGCCGTCGAGCAGGGAAAAGGCGATCACGCAGATCGCCGAGAAACAGGTACCGATCACCAGAGCGTAAGCCAGCACCATGGCCAGGTCGCGGCCCAGCGAGGCGGGCAGCACGTAGCTCAGGTAACCGGTGATCAGCAGCGCCGCGAACCAGGGGCCGAGCTTGCGCAACGCGAAGCGCAGCAGGTCGGTGGGCCGCGGGTTCTGTGGCAGTTCTTCGGCCAGGCCGAAACGCAGGCGCACCTGATGGCTGAGCGCCCGCAAGCCGAAGGCCAGCAGGCTCCAGATACCGAGAATCAGGGCGAAGTTGCTGACCAGGGCCAGGCGTTCGCCGGCCTCCGGCATCAGCGCCGCCAATTCGTCCTGGCTGCGGGCGATCTCCAGTTGCCAGCGCGCCAGCGGGCTATGCTCGCCGGAAAATTGCTTCTCGATGCCCGTCAGGGTGCTGCCGATCAGCCCGAGCACGCCATCGGGGGTGTCGGGCTGGGTTTTCTGCGTGCTGTCGCGCAGGGTCTTGAGGTCATTGAGCAGTTGCGCGCGCTGCTTGTCGTTCTCCAGCGACTGGATTACCTCGTCGAGCGAGCGATCCAGCGGCTGATCCGCCTGAGCCTGGGTACTGCCGCTGCCACCCGTGCCGAACAGCCCGGGTATGCCTGCCGCTTGAACGGCAGAGCAGGGCAGGGCCAGAAGGAGCAGAACCAACAGACGAGGCAGCAGATCATTGAGGCGGATCACGCGCGAGTTCTCCATCACGCGGGCGGGGTTTGAAGGTGCGTCGTCAACCGACGGCGCACCTCGCTCACGCGTAGTTTTCGGGGCTGAGGTGGCGCTCTACCAGCTCGATGAGGATGTGGATGACCTTGATGTGCAGCTCCTGGGTGCGGTCGGCGAAATCGCCGCCCGGCGCGCAGATGCTGACGTCGGCCAGGCTCTCCAGCAGCGAGCCAGGTTTGCCGGTCAGGGCGATGACCTTGATGCCCAGCGCCTTGGCCGCTTCAGCCGCCTTGACCACGTTGGGGCTCTTGCCGCTGGTGCTGATGGCCAGCAGCACATCACCCTCACGGCCGTGGGACTCCACGTAGCGCGAGAAGATGTGGTCGTAACCGAAGTCGTTGGCCACGCAACTGATGTGGCTGGCGTCGCTGATCGACACCGCGGCGATGCCCGGACGATTCTTGCGATAACGCCCGGTGAGCTCCTCGGCGAAATGCATGGCGTCGCACATGGAGCCGCCATTGCCGCAGGAGAACACCTTGCCCTTGGCTTCGAAGCTGGTCACCAGCAGGCTGGCGGCCCGCTCGATATTGGCCAGGGTCTGCTCATTGCCTAGAAATGCATCGAGCGCACGCTGGGCTTCGAGCAGGCTGTTGCGGATATGTTCGATCATGCTGGCCTCAGGGCAGGTCATGGCTGTTGTAGAAGGCACCGAGTACTTTCACCAGGTGTGCCAGATCCTGGCTGCCGGCCAGTTCGCGAATCGAGTGCATCGCGAAGGTCGGCAGGCCGATATCCACCGTGCGCACGCCAAGGCGGCTGGCGGTGATCGGGCCGATGGTCGAGCCGCAACCCATGTCGCTGCGGGTCACGAAACTCTGCACCGGCACTTCGTTTTCCAGACACAGGTGGCGGAAGAACCCGGCGGTTTCGCTGTTGGTGGCGTAACGCTGGTTGCTGTTGATCTTGATCACCGGCCCGGCATTGAGTTTGGGGCCGTGGTTGCCGTCGTGCTTGCTCTCGTAGTTCGGGTGCACGCCGTGGGCGTTGTCGGCGGACACCAGCAGCGAGCGCTGGATGGTGCGCACGAAACCGTCACCTTCCGGCAGCACACGGCGCAGCACCTGTTCGAGCATCGGGCCGTCGGCACCGCAGGCCGAGCAGGAGCCGACTTCCTCGTGGTCGGTGCACACCAGCACGCAGGTTTCTTCGTCGCTGGCGTCCAGCAGGGCCTGCAGACCGGCGTAGCAGGACAGCAGGTTGTCCAGGCGTGCACCGGCGATGAAGTCCTGATTGAGGCCGACTACCGCGGCGCTCTGGGTGTCGTAGAAGCTCAGCTCGTAATCGAGCACCGCATCGGCGTTGAAGTCGTGTTCCATGGCCAGCTGTTCGCTGAGCAGGGCGCGGAAGTCCGCGCTTTCACTGCTTGCCAACTGGGCGAGGATCGGCGGCAGTTCGTTCTGCGCATTGATCGCCCAGCCCTGATTGGCCTCGCGGTTGAGGTGGATGGCCAGGCTGGGGATCACGGCGATGGGCTGGTAGAAGTCGATCAGGTCGCTTTCCACCTTGCCATCGCGACGATAGGTCACGCGGCCGGCCAGGGACAGGTCACGGTCGAACCAGGGGGCGAGCAGAGCGCCGCCGTAGACTTCCACGCCGAGCTGGAAGAAGCCCTGGCGTTGCAGCTCGGGGTTCGGCTTCACGCGCAGGCAAGGGCTGTCGGTGTGGGCGCCAACCAGGCGGATACCACCCTCGACAGGCGAACGATGGCCCAGCTTGAAGGCGATGATCGAGGAGTCGTTACGGGTCACGTAGTAGCGGCCACCGGGCTCGGTGTGCCAGGTCGCGCGCTCGTCGAGGTGACGATAACCGGCAGCCTCGAGGCGCATGGCCAGGCTGGCGGTAGCATGAAAGGGGGTAGGTGAGGCGTTGAGAAAATCGATCAGGCCTTGGTTCAGTTCTTCGCGCATGGGGCACTCCGGACGGCAATGTGCCGAGTTTATCGGATTTGCCCCCGGCGCTGTTGGCGTTTCCTCGCGGATTGCTGGACCCATGTCGGGTGGAGCGAGGCACGTAGCTGACTGCCACTCCGCAGGATGGCGTTGAGCGAAGCGATACCCATCAGGGGTAATGGCTCGCGTTGCTGCGCTCCTCGACCTACGCGGCCCCGTCAGGCCTCGATGGCCACCAGGCTGAGTACCTGATTGTCTAGCTCGGCATACAGGCCGACCAGTTTGCTTCCGGCTGGCCACTCTTCGCTCAGCTCGACCAACAGGCGCAGGCGCGCCCCGCCTGGCTCGGCGTTTAAGTCGAGCAATTCGGCGTCCTGAAAATAGAAACGCTTGAGCACGAGCGGATAGAGCGCCTTGAACAGGCTTTCCTTGAGGGAAAAAGTCAGACTGATCTGCCTAGCTCGCTGCTCGGGCGTTAGATGCGCGATGCGGCCCAGCTCGTCTGGGGTGAGAATTTCACCCACTAGCCGCTCGGCACGCTCGCTGGACAGCAGTCGCTCCACATCCAGACCCAGGCCGCGCCATAGCTGCGTTGGCGCAACGATAGCGGCTGCCCAGTCCTGGCCGTGGGTGATCGAGCCGCTGACCTGCGCTGGCCATTGGGGCGCGCGATCCTCGCCCACGGCTGGCACGCTTGCCACACCCGTTACCCGATACAGCGCCTCGCGAGCACAAACCCGTCCGGCCAGGTGCTCGGCCTGGCGCTTGGCGACGCCGCGAACCGGGGGCACGCCAGCGGCCAAGTAGTCGGCATCATCGACCAGCGCGGAGTCGAAATGCGTGCTGATCAGTTGAGCACCGAGCAATGGCCGGGCAAACGGCCAGTGATCGTCGAGGGCGCTGCAGCAGCGTGGCAGATGGGCTGTATTCATGGCGGGCATTCTGCCGCGCCAGCGAGCTCCTTACCAGCCGTGCACGCCGCTCATGTCGGGCAACTTGTGGGCGATCCCCTTGTGGCAGTCGATACAGGTGGCCTCGCCATTGGCCAGGGCGGTGGAATGCATCTGTGCGGCGCGCTTGCTCTGCCGAGTGAAGTCCATGAAGTCGAAGTCGTGGCAGTTGCGGCATTCCAGCGAGTCGTTGGCCTTGAGGCGGGCCCACTCGTGTTCGGCCAGTTCGCGACGTTTCTCGAGAAACTTTTCGCGGGTGCTGATGGTGCCGAAGATCTTGCCCCACACCTCCTTGGAAGCCTGCATCTTGCGGGCGATCTTGTCCGTCCACTGATGTGGCACGTGGCAGTCGGGGCAGGTGGCGCGCACCCCGGAGCGGTTGTTGTAGTGGATGGTTTCCCGCAGTTCGACATACACGTTGTCGCGCATTTCATGGCAGGTAATGCAGAACTGTTCGGTGTTGGTGGCCTCCAGCGCGGTGTTGAAGCCGCCCCAGAAGATGATCCCGGCGATGAAGCCGCCCAGGGTCAGGAACCCCAGGCTGTAATGCACGCTCGGGCGGCGCAGCACGTTCCAGTAAGTGCCCAGCAGGGAGAGCAGGAATTTCATGGTGCCTCCTCAGCGACGCCCGGCAGGGTTGGCTTCTTTCAGCAGAATCTGGTCGATGTTCTCGAAGACGTTCTCCACCAGCGGGCTCACCTCGGCCTGGGTCACATGGCATTGGGTGCAGAAGTAGCGACGCGGCGACATGGCCGCCAGGGGCTGGCCTTCACGGTCCATGTAGTGAGTGATGCTGATCATCGGCGCCTGGCTGCGCGCGCTGTTGGCGCGGCTGTGGCAGGTCAGGCAGCGGTTGCCGAACCTGTCCACCTGATAGCCGACGATGGTGTGGGGAATGGTGGGAGGCTGTTCGGGGTAGTTGCGCTCGCGGCGCATGTCCCTGTTTTCCTCGGCCGCGATCGGTGGCGCGGGAAACGCCTGGGTCAGCGTGCCGCCGGGGCGGCGACCATCCGGCGCGGGAGCGTCGAGGGGGTAGCCGAGGTCGGCGGCCAGGGCCGCACCGAAGGCAGCGAGCATTAGCAGGGGCAGGTAACGCAATTTCATGACCGTTCTCCTCAGGCCGCGCTGATCAACTGGATCTTCACCGCACACTTCTTGTAATCGGTCTGCTTGGAGATCGGATCGGTGGCGTCCAGGGTGACCTTGTTGACCAGTTTGTTGGCGTCGAAGAAGGGCACGAAGACCAGCCCCCGAGGCGGCTTGTTACGCCCGCGCGTCTCGATGCGCGCGCGGATCTCGCCGCGTCGGCTGATGACTTTCACCTCGCTGCCACGGCGTGCATTGAGTGCCCGGGCATCGTCCGGGTGCATGTACACCAGGGCATCTGGCACGGCGCGGTGCAGTTCCTCGACACGCTGGGTCATGCTGCCGGTATGCCAGTGCTCCAGCACGCGGCCGGTGCTCAGCCAGAACGGGTAGTCGTCGTCCGGTGCCTCGGCTGGTGGCTCGTAGGGCAGGGCGAAGATGATCGCGCGGTTGTCCGGGTAGCCGTAGAACTGCACGCCACTGCCCTTGGCCACATAGGGGTCGTGGCCCTCGCGGTAGCGCCAGCGGGTTTCCGAACCGTCCACGACCGGCCAGCGCAGGCCGCGTTCGCTGTGGTAACGCTCGAAGGGCGCGAGGTCGTGGGCATGGCCGCGGCCGAACTGGGCGTATTCCTCGAACAGGCCTTTCTGCAGGTAGAAGCCGAATGCCTTGGCCTCGTCGTTGCGCAATCCACCCTCCGGCTGTTCGGCCGCAAAGGCGTCGACGTTGCCGTTGCGGTACAGCACCTCGAAGAGGGTCTTGCCCTTGAGTTCGGGGGCCTTTGCCAGCAGCTCGGCCGGCCACACTTCATCGGTGGTGAAGCGCTTGGAAAATTCCACCAGTTGCCAGAGGTCGGATTTCGCCTCGCCCGGCGCGCCCACCAGTTGGTGCCAGAACTGCGTGCGACGCTCGGCGTTGCCGTAAGCGCCTTCTTTCTCGACCCACATGGCGCTGGGCAGGATCAGGTCGGCAGCCTGGGCAGACACGGTCGGGTAGACGTCCGATACGATCACGAAGTTGTCCGGCTTGCGCCAGCCCGGCAGTACTTCCTGCATGATGTTGGGGCCGGCCTGCATATTGTTGCTGACCTGCGTCCAATAGACCTTGAGCACACCGTCCTTGAGCATGCGGCTCTGCTCCACGGCGTGGAACCCGGGCTTTTCCTGAATGGTGCCGGCGGGCAGCTTCCAGATCTTCTCGGCGGTGGCGCGGTGTTTCGGGTTGGTCACCAGCATGTCGGCAGGCAGGCGATGGGAGAAGGTCCCCACCTCGCGGGCGGTGCCGCAGGCCGAAGGCTGGCCGGTCAGCGAAAAGGGGCTGTTGCCCGGCTCGCTGATCTTGCCGGTCAGCAGATGGATGTTGTAGATCAGGTTGTTGGCCCACACGCCACGGGTGTGCTGGTTGAAACCCATGGTCCAGAACGACACGACCTTGCGTTGCGGGTCTGCATACAGCTGCGCCAGTGCCTCTAGGCGCTCGGCGGGGACGCCGGTTTCCCTGGCGGCGCGCTCCAGGGTGTAGGGTTTGACGAAGGCCGCGAACTGCTCGAACGACATGTCGCTCCAGGTGTTGGCCTTGTCGGCGTTGGCTGCCTGCCGTTCCAGCGGGTGATCCGGGCGCAGGCCGTAGCCGATATCGTCGGCACCGAGGGCGAAGCGCGTGTGGCGTTTGACGAATTCCTGGTTCACCGCGCCGCTCTGGATGATGTGGTTGGCGATGTAATTGAGGATCAGCAGATCCGTCTGTGGCTTGAACACCATGGGGATGTCGGCCAGGTCGAAGCTGCGATGCTCGAAGGTCGACAGCACCGCAACCTTGACGTCGGGCTTGCTCAGGCGCCGGTCGGTGACTCGGCTCCACAGCACCGGGTGCATCTCCGCCATGTTCGAGCCCCAGAGCACGAAGCTGTCGGTTGCTTCGATATCGTCATAGCAGCCCATGGGCTCGTCCATGCCGAAGGTGCGCATGAAGCCCATCACCGCCGAGGCCATGCAGTGGCGCGCGTTGGGGTCGATGTTGTTGCTGCGAAAGCCGGCCTTCATCAGCTTGTTGGCAGCGTAGCCTTCCCAGATCGTCCATTGCCCTGAGCCGAACATGCCCACCGCTTGTGGGCCTTGCTCGCGCAGTGCCTGCTTGAACTTGTCCTCCATGATGTCGAAGGCCTGCTCCCAGCCGATCGGCTGGAACTCGCCCTGCTTGTCGTAGACACCGTTCTTCATGCGTAGCAGCGGTGTGGTCAGGCGATCGACGCCGTACATGATCTTCGACAGGAAGTAGCCCTTGACGCAGTTCAGGCCACGGTTGACCTCGGCCTTGATATCGCCGTGGGTGGCGACCACGCGGTTGTCGCGGGTCGCCACCATGACGCTGCAGCCCGTGCCGCAGAAGCGGCAGGGCGCCTTGTTCCAGTCCAGACGGGTGGATTCCGCGTCGGCCACCAGGTTGCTGGCGGTCGAGGCGAACGGCAGGCCGGCGGCGGCTGCGGCGATAGCAGCGGCCTGGGCCTTGGTGAATTCGCGGCGGGTCATGCTCATTGGGCGGCTCCTTCCGAGCTGAGGCATTCGTGGTAAATCAGTGCGGCATTGAGTACGCCGGGCAGGGCGTTGATCTGCTCGATGCGCTGCATGATCAGGTGCTCGTCGACGGCTTCGATCACCACGACCAACTTGCCCTCTGGGCTGTGCTGGTGCACTTCCAGGTCGGCGAGCAGGCGCAGGTTGGCGAGCACCGCCGCGAAATGTTCGGGGCGTGCGTGCACGATGAAGCTGGCGATATGCAGGGGGGCGTCCATGGCGGATTCCTGTAAGCGGGGTAGGGCGATCAGTTCGGCGGGCCGGGCGGGCCGAAGAGCATCTGCAGGAACCACACGGTGAATCCGTAAGCGCCGACGAGGGTCACGCTAAGCAGTGGGAAGAGGAATATCACCAGGAACAGAAACAGCCGGCGTTCGCGGCGTTTGCCCCCGGCGTCTTCGGATGGGCTGGGCATGGGCAGGTCTTCATCGGTCAGGCTGATCGGGTGTGCCGTCACTGCAGGGATTCACCGATCTGTTGGGGTGAACCCGACGGCATCTGGTCGTTATGCCTCGACCTTAGTCTCAGGAGCGAACGAGGTATTGATCTGCGTCAATATTCAGACGCTTTTTTCATGGCAGCGGGCCGGGCCCAGGTTTTCCAGGCTCGTCGTTCAGGTCGGGTTCAGGAGGGGTTCAGGGGAGGTTCAGTCGACGGCAGGCAGGATGGTCCTCGAGTTATTCATCAACCCACTGCCATTCGAGAGGCATATCCATGAAAACGACTCTTACCAAGCTGGCTCTGGCGACTTCCCTGGTGTTCGGCGCTGCGACCGCCGCTCATGCCGACAACAACTTCGCCGGTCTGACCTGGGGTCACACCAGCAACAACATCCAGAAATCGTCGGCACTGAACGCCAATCTGGGCAATCCGAATTTCGACAGCGTCATCAATAGCACCAGCACCTGGGGTATCCGTGCCGGTCAGCAGAACGATGCCGGCCGTTACTACGGCACCTACGAATACATCTCCGGTACCAACAACGGCTACAAGCTGCGCCAGCAGAACCTGCTCGGCAGCTACGATGCCTTCCTGCCGCTGAACCAGAACGGCACCAAGCTGTTCGGTGGTGGCACGCTGGGCCTGGTCAAGCTGGAGCAGAACAGCCCAGGGGTCTCCCGTGATACCAATGTCGGGTATGCTGCCGGTCTGCAGGCTGGCCTGCTGCAGGAAGTCAACGAGAATGCCTCCGTCGAAGGTGGCTACCGTTACCTGCGTACCAACGCCAGCACCGAGTTCGCGCCGCACGAGCAAGGCAAGGTCGGCTCCCTCGACCTGCATAGCAGCGGTCAGTGGTATCTGGGTGCCAACTACAAGTTCTAACCAGGGCCTGCGTGCTCGTATCGGGCTGCACCGCCGCCCGATACGAGCCGATAACAACCACAACGGGCTTTACGCTGTAGGTTGAAGCCAGATCGTGCACCATGGCTTCCAACTTGCCGCTGAAGCTTGCGGTTTGAAGCTTATGTTGGAGGGCATGCAACGATGAAATTGCTGGTCGTGGAGGATGAGGCGCTGTTGCGTCACCATCTGTATACCCGACTCGGCGAGCAGGGCCACGTGGTGGACGCGGTCGCCAACGCCGAAGAGGCGCTGTATCGCGTCGATGAGTACCACCATGATCTGGCCGTGGTCGATCTCGGTCTGCCGGGCATCAGCGGGCTGGATCTGATTCGCCAGCTGCGCAGCCGTGACAAGACCTTTCCCATCCTGATCCTGACTGCCCGTGGCAACTGGCAGGACAAGGTCGAAGGCCTGGCTTCGGGCGCTGACGACTACGTGGTCAAACCGTTCCAGTTCGAAGAACTGGAAGCACGCCTGAATGCCCTGTTGCGCCGGTCATCCGGTTTCATTCAGTCGACCATCGAAGCCGGCCCTCTGGTGCTGGACATGAATCGCAAGCAGGCACTGATCGATGGTGCCGGCATGGGCCTGACCGCCTACGAATACCGCATCCTCGAATACCTGATGCGCCACCACCAGCAGGTGGTGCCCAAGGAACGGCTGATCGAGCAGCTTTACCCCGATGACGAAGAGCGCGACCCCAACGTGATCGAAGTGCTGGTTGGCCGGCTGCGCCGCAAGCTGGAAAGCAGCAACGGCTTCAAACCCATCGAAACGGTACGTGGCCAGGGTTACCTGTTCACCGAGCGCTGCCGATGACGTCAGGCTTCAGGCGATTGCGAGGCCGCTGGATTTCCTCCCTGCGTCTTCGCCTGATGTTCGGCAGCACCGTACTGGCGGTGCTCTTCATGCTGGCACTGCTGCCAGCCCTGCGGGGCGCCTTCCTGATCGCCCTGGAAAAATCCGTCGAGAAACGCCTGGCCGCCGATGCGGGCGCGCTGATCTCCGCCGCTCGCACCGACGACGGCCAGCTACGGATGCCGAGCAAGCTTCCTGACGAGGAGTTCGACATTCCCGACGCCCAGTTGCTGGGCTTCATCTATGACCGTGACGGCCGCCTGGTCTGGCAATCGCCTTCGACACGGGACATTTCCGTGTCCTACATGCCGCGTTACGACGGCCGCGGCGATGAGTTGCTGCGCGTTACCGACCGCCAGGGCCGCGAGTTCTATATCTATGACGTGGAAATCAAACTGCTGCGCGGCGAGAGCGCGGCCTTCAGTATCGTCACCATGCAGCCGGCCAGCGACACGCAGGCCCTCTACAACGATTTCATGACGCAGCTCTACCTGTGGCTCGGGGGCGCCCTGTTGCTGCTTCTCGGCTTGCTGTGGTTCGGCCTGACCTGGGGCTTTCGCAGCCTGCGCGGGTTGCGCGAAGAGCTGGACGAAGTGGAGGGCGGTACCCGTGAGCGCCTCAGCGACGAACATCCTCGCGAACTGCTGCGCCTCACCGGCTCGCTGAACCGCCTGCTCGACAGCGAACGCCAGCAGCGCGAGCGCTACCGTCACTCGCTGGACGACCTGGCGCACAGCCTGAAGACTCCGCTGTCGGTGCTGCAGGGGGCGGCCGAGGTGATCGCTGCCAAGCCGGATAACCGTGAGCAGTCGCAGATCCTGCAGGGGCAGATCGAACGCATGAGCCAGCAGATCGGATATCAGCTGCAGCGCGCCAGCCTGCGCAAGAGCGGTCTGGTGCGCCACCGGGTATCCATGACGGGCGTGGTGGACAATCTCTGTGGTGCCCTCGACAAGGTCTACCGCGACAAGCAGGTGACCGTGCTGCGCCAGTTCGAGCCCTGGCTGGAAATTCCCATGGAGCGCGCGGCGCTGCTCGAACTGCTCGGCAACCTGCTGGAGAACGCCTACCGCCTGTGTCTGGGCCAGGTGCGGATTTCCGCCAGTATCGAACATGGCGCCTGCCTGCTGTGCGTCGAAGACGACGGCCCGGGCGTACCGGTCGACCAGCGCGAACGCATTCTGCGCCGGGGCGAGCGCCTGGATGCCCAGCATCCGGGGCAGGGTATCGGCACCGCGGTGGTCAAGGACATCATCGAGAGCTACGAAGGCGAGCTGTTTCTCGAGGATTCAGAGCTGGGCGGCGCGGCGTTTCGGGTACGCATCTAGAGTCACCGAGGGCGGGGGCCTGGTTCGGCGAGCGAGAGTCCGTCGAAGAAAGCCCGAGCGGCTTCGAGACGTTCTTCAGCTGCTTTGGTGGGAATCCGCCACGCCTGCCTGAGGCGCCGTGCGGAAAACCGCCAAATGCTTTCGTCAGAGCACGCTTTGGTTCGCTAAAAGTCCAGATTATCAAAGGTTTATCCGATTTTTTCTTGTGTGGCATGAGGTTTGCTTTTGCAGGCTCAAGGTCGCGATAAGCGTGCCTATAACAAATCCCTCCAGGTCAGGAGGGTTGGCGCCTAAACAAGAAAGGTGGTGCGGACGTCTCTGGATGTCATTGCCGCGCCCATGAGGATTCACCATGACTGCCACAACGAACGATGTTGTCCGTCAACCGTTCTACAAAATGCTCTATGTCCAGGTGCTGGTCGCCATCACCATCGGCATCCTTCTCGGTCACTTCTACCCAGAAACAGGCGTTGCCCTCAAACCGCTCGGCGATGGTTTCGTCAAGCTGATCAAGATGGTCATCGCCCCCATCATCTTCTGCACCGTGGTCAGCGGCATCGCCGGCATGCAGGACATGAAGGCAGTCGGCAAGACCGGCGGCTACGCGCTGCTCTACTTCGAGATCGTTTCCACCATCGCCCTGATCATCGGTCTGGTCGTGGTCAACGTCGTGCAGCCGGGCGTCGGCATGCACATCGACCCAGCCACGCTGGATGCCAGCAAGATCGCAGCCTATGCCCAGGCGGGCGAAGCGCAGACCACCATCGGCTTCCTGCTCAACGTGATCCCGGCAACCGTGGTCGGTGCATTCGCCAACGGCGACATCCTCCAGGTGCTGTTCTTCTCCGTGATCTTCGCTTTCGCCCTGCAGCGCATGGGTGAATTCGGTCGTCCGGTGCTCGAGTTCATCGATCGCATCGCTCACGTGATGTTCGGCATCATCAACATGATCATGAAGCTCGCGCCTATCGGTGCCTTCGGTGCCATGGCCTTCACCATCGGTCAGTACGGTGTCGGCTCGCTGGTGCAGCTCGGTCAGCTGATGATCTGCTTCTACGTCACCTGCGTGTTCTTCATCCTCGTGGTGCTCGGCGGTATCGCTCGTGCCCACGGTTTCAGCGTACTGCGCCTGATCCGTTACATCCGCGAAGAGCTGATGATCGTGCTGGGTACTTCCTCTTCCGAGTCGGCACTGCCACGCATGCTGACCAAGATGGAAAAACTCGGTGCCAACAAGTCGGTCGTCGGCCTGGTGATTCCTACCGGTTACTCCTTCAACCTCGACGGTACTTCGATCTACCTGACCATGGCGGCGGTGTTCATCGCCCAGGCCACCGACACACCGATGGATATCGGTCACCAGATCACCCTGTTGCTGGTGCTGCTGGTCGCTTCCAAAGGTGCTGCAGGCGTTACCGGTAGTGGCTTCATCGTCCTGGCCGCCACGCTGTCGGCCGTTGGCCACCTGCCGGTCGCCGGCCTGGCGCTGATCCTGGGTATCGACCGCTTCATGTCCGAAGCCCGTGCCCTGACCAACCTGATCGGCAACGGCGTTGCCACCATCGTGGTCGCCAAGTGGTGCAAGGAGCTGGACGAAGACACCCTGCAGCGCGAACTGGCTTCCGGTGGTCGTCCGGACATCGTGACCCTGCCTGGCGACACGGCTGGCAAGGTGTCCTGATACTTGATGTCGTCGACCTCCCCGGCTAGGGGGAGGTCACCTGGCCCGCCCTTGTGGCGGGCTTTTTTATGGGCGTTGAAAACAGGTGGCCTCGACGCCGAGAGCCTGCTGGGCCTCGGACAGGGGGGACCCGTATTCTGCCGGCTCGCCTCGATCACTTCCTGAAGACTGACTCGCGCATCGCAAGAGCGCTCACGGTCTCGACCGATGCTGGCTGCTCAGCTCAATCCACTAGTGTCTCAGTGCGTCTCGACTATGCTTCTGGCTGGCTCCTGCCGGCAGTAGTGTGCAGAAAAGGGCACCAGGCGTAGGGTCATAAGTCGATCGAGGACAGGGTGTTGCAGTTATTGTCGCCAGGGAGTTGCAGTGAGCCATGGACGTGAAGCCAATTGCGCGCGGCGCCAAAGCCCTATCGAAGTGGCTATTCATCGTTGCGGTCATACCGTCATCGATAGGGATGGTTTGTTTTTCCGGTGACATTCGTGAGTTGTCGATTCTGATCGTCGGCGCAAGCCTGTCCGTCCTGTTCTTGGTGAACGCCATTGTCTGCATCGTTCTCAGAACCGTCCCGGCCTCGTTCAGCGAATATGGCCGAGTCGATCCCACTCCCTGGAAGACCAAGCCACTGCAGTTCGTGTTGTGCATACTCCTGTTCGTTTCAATATCGGCAGCGATGATGCTAATCACGGTGCAGCGTTACGCGGAGTTTTATCCGTAGCATTCATGGCCGTCAGGTACGGGTTGAAACCGCTCGCCCCAGCCACCACTGATGTTTGCCAGACCCAATGCAATTCCTCGCTCAAGGTCCGGTAGCTCTTCGGGCGGCGAGTGAAATCAGGATAGGGCGGGCAGGGCAGCTGTTTGCCTTCACCCGCCCGATTCTCAGCGCTGGCGCGCCTCCCGCACCGCTGCCTGGTGGGCTGCCCTGACCAGGTCCCAGGCGTCTGCGCTAAGCAGGTACGCGGCTTCGCTTATGTGTTGCACGTCCAGCGCATCTGCCTGGGTAATGTTCATGGCGGCGAGACTGTGCAGCAGGCCGCGCACCGCTCTGAGGCGCTGTTCGACGCTTTCCTGCAGGTCCATGTACGAGCAACTGCTGTCGATCAGCAGCACCGCTGTGGTGGTCGGGTTGCTGGTGAGTGGGAGGAGGTCAGTCATGGCGCTGGCCTCCGTTCTGGTGATCGGCGCGGCGGCGTGCGGACGAATTGGGGGCGTGCGTATGCTTCATGGCTTGAGGCTCCTTGATTGAGGAACCGCCAACATCACTTCCACATGATGGGTGGCGGCTGTGCGCAGGTGTGGAAGACCGGGAATCAAGGAACCCGGCGCGCCCGAAAGCGCCCCGCGCACAGCCACCATAAATCGAAACGGCGGGCACAAAAATAGCGCCTGCATTCGGTATGGTGGCGCTTGTGCGCCTTGATTTGCACGGGCTTCCACACCCGGTCGCTGAATGTGCAGCGACGCGCGCAGGTTAGCGTGGCAAATGCTCAAGGGCAAGCCAGTGCCACACCTGATCGAGTGGCCGATGCCCGCTGGGAGGCCGCAATTGCCGCGGGGGCGTGCAAGCGATAGTGCAGGCATTCTGTGCCGCTGGTCGACACACCGTGTCGTCCGCTTTCCAGCACCGCGCGTGTTTACCGGATTATCCTGATATGGCCATATGCGATTACTATTTGCAGCCTTAGATGGCCGAATGGCTTAAAAGCGGGATCGGCGGGTTCGCCGCTCCTGCAATGCCCGGCTCCTGCCAGCTCTTCACGTGCACGAATCCATGGTCACCACCGTCATCCTTGGCATGCTCTGCGTGCATTTGCTGTGTTTCAGCGTGATGTTCCTGCTGATCAGCACCCGGCTGAGCGGCAAGAAACTGGGCATGGATGTCTTTGCGCTAGGCAACCTTCTGCTCGGGCTCGCCTACATCTTGCAGTTGTTCGGTGGCCCCGCGAGTGGCGCGGTGCTGAGTATCGTCAACCACACGCTGACGCTCTGCGCCCCCGTTGCCTATGTTTTGGGTGCCATGCGTTTCTTCGATCGGCCCACCTCGGTATGGCGCCCGCTGCTCGCGCTGGCAGGGACCTACACGGCAGTGCAACTGCTGGTGCAGTCGACGCTCGGGACCGAGGCGCGTCACGCGCTGCTGGCGGGGGCCTGTGCGTCGCTGTTTCTGGCCATGGCCCTGGGCGCGCTGCTTGTCAGACGAAATCTGGCTAGGGATCTGCGTGTCGAAATGCTCGTGTTTGCCGTGTTGATCGGCGGCATCTGCGCCCTGAACGCGGCGAAGCTGGTGATGATTCTCGGTGGCGGGCTGGCGGCGCTCGATATGAACACCAGCTTCCAGCGCACCTTCTACATCTACATGTCGTTCCTGGGGACGGTACTTCCTCCGTGCGCCGTCTGGCTGGTGCTGCGCCGCCTCACCGACGAGCTGCGCAGTGTGGCCGCACAGGACCCGCTCACCCGCCTGCTCAACCGGCGCGGGCTGACGGATGGCCTGGATGCATATTTCCGCTCGCGAACGGCCGCCCCTGCGTACCTGCTGATCGTGGATATCGATCACTTCAAGCGCATCAACGATACCTACGGTCACAAGGTGGGCGATCTCGTGCTGTGCCATGTGGCCGACGTGCTCAACGCCAGCGCCCGGGAGGGCGATCTGACCTGCAGGCTGGGTGGCGAGGAGTTCGCGGTCGTCTGCCTGGGCACCGACAGGGCTGGCGCCATGCAACTGGCAGAACGCATGCGTGTGGCCATCGAACGAACCCAAGTGCCTGGCATCGGCCTGAACCCGTTCATCCGCTGCACCGCCACCATCGGCGTTTCGGATCACTTCACCAGCACGCATGCGCTGGACGAAGCGATGCAGCAGGCAGATGCCGCGCTCTATCGAGGCAAGGCGTCAGGGCGCAATCGCGTCGAGGCAGACCAGGCGCGGTCCACCGTGATCCAGGTTGGTTGATGGGCGCAGGGAAGCCTGCGGCCTGACAGTGCTACAGGACCGTACGCGGTACCCATCCGCCCTCAGGCTCGCGATCGTCTCAGGGTTGGCCGCCGAGCTGGGAAAGAGTTTCTGCAAGCTCGTTCTTGCGGAACGGTTTGGCAAGCCGCGGGATATCCGGATCTAGCCCTTCAAGTTCGGCATAGCCAGAGACGATCAGAACCGCGGTGCCGGGCCGGGCAGTACGTACCCGCCTGGCCAGATCGGTGCCGCTGATGCCGGGCATGAGGTGGTCCGTGACGAGCAGGTCGAACTGCTGCCCGCTGTCCAGCAGGCGTATGGCTTCTTCGCCTGACGCGGCCTCGATCACCCGGTAGCCCAGGTCCGCCAGCATGTAGGAGGTGCTGGCGCGTACCAGCTCTTCATCGTCGACCAGTAAGGCCACCCCACGCGTCGATCGTGGTTCTGGGGCCTCGACGATGCGCGACGCCTCTAGCGGCATTGTCGTGCTGCGCGGCAGCCAGAACTCGACATTGGTGCCCAGACCAGGCGTGCTCTGGATCGTCAGCGCGCCGTTGAGCTGGGATGCCAGCCCGTGGGCCATCGACAGGCCGAGCCCGGTGCCCTTGCCGATGCCCTTGGTTGAGAAGAATGGCTCGATCGCCCGGGCGAGCGTGGCCGCATCCATGCCGGTGCCGGTGTCCGCCACGGACAGGCAAAGATACTCGCCTGCCGCAAGCTTCGAGCGGTGTCCCTCACGGACCGATTCCGTGCTCGCTGATATGCGCATCGTGCCGCCCTCGAGCATGGCATCGCGCGCATTCACGGAGAGATTCAGGAGGGCCATTTCCAGCTGGTTCGGATCCGCGATCGCCGCTGGCAGATGCTCCGGGGCATCGACGACGACCTTGATTTGCGGCCCCGTAGAGCTGGCCACCAGATCGCCCATGTCGCTCACCAGCTTGCCCACGTCGACCGAAACCGCCTGCAGCGGCTGGCGGCGAGCGAAGGCGAGCAACCTCTGCACGAGCGTCTTCGCCCGGTCGGCCGATTGCATGGCGCCGGCGATCAGCCGCTGTTCCCGTTCGCCCCCTACGCCTCTGCGCTGGAGCATGTCGAGCGTGCCGACGATCGGCGTGAGCAGGTTGTTGAAGTCGTGTGCCACGCCGCCGGTAAGCTGCCCCATGGCTTCCATCTTCTGGCTCTGGCGCAGCGCCGCCTGAACTTCTTCCCGTTCGGCGATGGCCTGGACGATCCTGCCTTCGAGCGTGGCATTGAGTTCGCGCAGATCTTCCTCGGCGGCCTTGCGGGCGGAGATATCGACTGCAGTGCCGGTGACGCGCAGGCAGCGGCCAGCTGCATCGAACACCCCACGGCCTTTGGCTGCCACCCAGCGAACGATGCCATCCTCCCGGCCAATCGTGCGGTAGTCGACATCGTAAAGCGTACGGCGCTCAGGGTCGGCCGCCGCTACGAAAGCGTCTATCGTCGCCTCTCGGTCCTCGGGATGCAGGCCATCGTAGAAGTCGTCCAGCGTCACCGGCACGTCAGTAAAGATGCCGAAGATCTCTTTGGTCCGCAGCGACCAGATCAGCGTGTCGTGAACGATATCCACGTCCCAGAAGCCGACCTCGGCGTTGTCGACGGCAAGGCGCAGGCGTTCTTCGCTCTCGCGCAGGCGCATCTCGGCAGCCACGCGTTCGACATGCGCCCAGCAGCGCTCGACGACCTCCCTGACCAGGGAAATTTCCGACGGCGACCAGTTCCGGGGCTGATTCTGGTGAACCGCCATCATTGCCGTCAGCCGGCCATCCTTCACCAGCGGGCAGCAGATGATCGCGCCGATGTCGATGGCGCTGAAGGTCTCGCGCCCCTCATCCTGGCCAAGCTCCGCCATGACGTCGCGGACGATCAACGTGCGCCCGGCGCGCATGTCCGCCGCAGCCCTTGGGCCAAAGAGGTCGAGGCTGTAGGTTCCGGCCGAACTCTGGATGCCGGGCGCGTTGTAGTCACTGCGGATCCAGAAACGGTCGTGATCGATATCCACGTCCGCATAGGCGCAGCGCGATACATTCAGCGTCCGTCCGAGCAGCCCGATCGCTGCGAGCATCGCCTCTTCGGCATGGCGGATGTTGAAGAGCTGGTTGTCGAGCTCATCGAAAAAGTGCAACCGCGCTGCGCTCTCTTGCAGCGCCGCTTCCGCCTCGTGCTCCGCGGTACGGTCGCGGAAGATCTTCACGAAGCCGCCATGGTCCATGGCCAGCGGCATCATCAGCCCTGAGCCCCAGAAGCGCGTGCCGTTCTTGCGAACGTGCCAGCGTTCGTTGGCTGCCCGACCCTGAGCCTGGGCGAGTTCGAGCTCGGCGTGGAATACATGCTCGGTCTGGTCCATGGCCGTGTAGAACAGGTCGCCCGCGCGGCCCACCACCTCTTCGGCGCGGTAGCCGACGATGCGCTGCGCACCGATGCTCCAACTGGTGATGGTGCCTTGCGCATCGAAGGTGATGATCGCGAAGTCCTCGGCGCCCTCGACGATCTGCCGATAGCGCGCCTCGCTGACCCGGATAGCGGCCTCCGCCCGGGCGCGGTGCACGACCAGCCCGACCGTCTGCACGACGAAGTCGACGATCTCGAGGTCCGCCGACAGAGGCTGGCGGGGTTCACTGTGGTACAGGACGAAGGTGCCGAGCAGGTCGCCCTGCGCCGAACGGATCGGCGTCGACCAGCAGGCGTGCAGACCCTGCCCGACGGCCAGCTCCCGGAACTCGGCCCACAGCGGATCGTTGGCGATGTCCGACGCGTACCGTGGTTCGCTGTGCAGTGCCGCGGTGCTGCACGCGCACAGGCTCTGGCCGATGGCGAGGCCGCTGATGGCGTCATGGTAAGCGCGCGGCAGGCTCGGCCCTGCGCAGTGCCGCAGTTGCTGGCTGTCTTCGTCCAGAAGCAGGATGCTGCCCAGGAAACGGGAGGTGGACAACGCTTCCACCTCACGGACGATCGCATCCAGGGTGGAGCTGAGGGGCGTCTCTGCGACGGCCAGTTCCAGGATGCGGTTCTGCGCAGCCCCAAGTGCTGCCGCGCGATTGCGTGCCTGGGTAAGGCGCGCATTCTCGATGGCGATCGTCGCCAGGCGCGCCAGACTTTCCAGGCGTTTGATCGTATCGTCGTCGTGTTCGCGAGCCTCCGACCAATAGGCCCCGAGCGCTGCGACCGGAACCGGCCTGCCGATGGGCACCATCACCAGGCTACGGACGAAGGTCGGCGCGTAGGCATCCTGCGGGATGCGCGGGTCGAGGCGGACGTCACGCAGGGCGACCGTCTCGGCGTGGTGCATCACCCACCCCGAAATGCAGTGGTCGGCCGGAAAGGTCTGGCCTTGCCAAAGGGGAGACACCGCATCTTCCGCCACGTAAGAGCAGCGTCCGTCGTGTTCGATGACGACCGCGACGCCCTCCGCGCCGACAGCAGCCCGCGCGGTGTCGCGCAGGATGGCGACGACCTCGTCCACCGATCCGGCCATGACCAGTCGCTCGCTGGCATCGAGCAAATGAGACAGGCGCTCATCACTCTGTGGGGCTACCGGAACAGTAGGCAAATCGATCTCCCGACGGCGGCCACAGATATCTCTTCCGGGGGCTGCTGCAAAATGAATGTGGCGAAAGGGGAAGGGCGTCCCCCTTGCTTGGCATGGTCCAATTTCAGTTTCTCAGCATACGACTGCCGAACAGTACGAACAGCATCGCTCAATTTTAGGACGCCTGAAATGGGCCGCCCGAAAATCTTCGGGGGTACGCAAAACAGCCGCACTGGCAAGGTCGGGTCGAGGGCTCTAGATCAGGCGATTGGGTGTGCGGTCTCGGCAGTTTCACGGATTTCTTCCTGGGGCAGAAAGCGATCGACGTCGATGGCGTCGATCTGATCGGCGTGCAAATGGCGCTCGGCGTAACGCATCGGCAGCCCTGCCTGCAGAAACAGTGCGAACAGATCGGCATCGATATGGCCCTTGTCGCGCAGCCTGGCGAGGATTTCGATCGACTCGGACAGGGTCTTCGCCTGCTTGTAGGGGCGGTCGGAGGCGGTCAGCGCTTCGAAGATATCCGCGATGGCCATGATGCGCGCCGGAATGGACAGCTGGCTCTTGTCGAGCTTTCGCGGGTAGCCGGTTCCGAGCAGGGTTTCGTGGTGGGTGCCGGCGTACTCGGGAACCCGCTTGAGGTTCGAAGGCAGCGGTAGATTTTCGAGCATGACGATGGTCTGGATGATGTGCTCGTTGATCTTGAAGCGCTCTTCGGCAGTCAGGGTGCCGCGGCTGATACTCAGGTTGTAGAGCTCGCCATGGTTGTAGAGATGCTCGGGCACGCTGACCTGAAAACCGTACTTGGGGTCGAACGCCTTGGTCTCGGGGCGCGGGAAGATGTGATGGGGCTTGTCGGCCAAGAGCCGTTCGACCGCAGGCAGAGGCGCCACTGGCAGTTCGGCGACGCGCGCCAACTCGGCGGTGGAGAGCCCCAGGCGATCATCGAAATGCCGCAGCCAGGTTCGTTCTCCCGCTGTGTGAAGGGTGCCCACATGCTCGGGGTTCATGAGCTCGCCGCCGATATTGCACCCGGCAATGAAGGCGAATTCATCCTGCAGCGTCTGGGCCAGTTGCCGATACTGCGCATCGGCCTGCGACCGATCCTGGCCATCCAGCACGCGCTGCAGGCGCTCGATCTGCGCATCGCGCAACAGCACCTCGAAGCGCATGCGCACCTCGTGGATGCGGTTGTAGATCGTTTCCAGCTTGGTGGCCTTGTCGACCACGTGTTCCGGCGTGGTGATCTTGCCGCAGTCGTGCAGCCAGGCACCGATACGAAACTCGCGCCATTCGTCTGCGGTGGTGAAACGGAAGTGCTCCAGCGGCCCTTCGCTGACCTCGCTGGCGGCCTCGGCGAGCATCATCGCCAGCTCCGGTACGCGCTCGCAGTGCGCGCCGGTATAGGGGCTCTTGGCGTCGATCGCGCCGGCGAGGATTTCGATCATGCCGTCGATCAAGGCCCGCTGCGAATCGATGAGGTTGTGGTTTTCCAGGGCGACGGCAGCCTGGGAGGCCAGCGCGCCAATGAACGAGATCACCTGTGGCGAGAAGGCGATCACCTCGCCGGTGTCGACATCCAGGGCATTCATGAACTGCAGCACGCCGATCACTTCGCCGCCACGTGGCGCCAGCGGCACGGTCAGCATGGAGACGGTATGGAAGCCGGACTCGCTGTCGAAACCACGGGTGCCGCTGAGGTCGAAACGGCTCTCGGCGTAGACGTCGTCGATCACCACGGTTTCGTTGTGCAGTGCCGCGTAGGTCGACACATGCCGTTCGTTGCGCAGCCCGGTCTGCGGGTCGTACAGGGGGATTTCGAACGTCGGCAGTTCATCGTCCATGGAGCGCAACGCGAAGCGCAGCGTTTTGTGCTCCGTCTTCAGGTACATGGTGGCGGCCTGGGCATTACAGATGCGCTTGCCCTGCATCAGGATATGCCGCAGCAGCGCGTCACGGTCGCGTTCGGATGACAGCAGCAGGCCGTTCTCGACCAGGCTGGAAAGCTTCATCTGGGAGACCTGCAGCGCGTGGGTCTGGCTTTGCAGGGCCGCTTTCATCTCGATGTGGTTGCGATTGAGGGTTTCGATTTCGGCGAACATCGACGCGGGCGGCAGCTCGCCGGAAAAATCCATCTGGCGGATTTTCTGGGTGTCCTGCACCAGCAGATCGATGGTGCGATCGATGCTTTCCATTCCGTTGAGCACCAGCGGCATGGTGCACAGCACTATCACGATGGACAGGCAGAGCGAGACCGCTGGCGCAACACCCAGGGTAAGCGCCAATATAGGCCCCAGCTGCAAAAGCACGAAGCTGGCGACCACCAGCTTGCTGCTTCTGAACCGTAGCCTGAATCGCGGCTTGATTTGCCCTGATGACATACTGCAACCTGCGCTCGGGTCCCATCGCGTACTACTCGTACATCCGGCCACGCAACGCTGTGGCGGCTGGATGTGCAACGCTCAGTTCAACTAAGGGAAATAGAATGAAGAAGGAGATTACTGTGTTTGCTCGCTTCAGGATATGGCCACTTGCCAGTGCCTTGCTGGCCTCGGTAGCGCTCGCAGCTGAGCCAGCGACATCGATAGGTTACGTGATGAAGGTACAGGGAGAAGCCACCGTCAGCATAGATGGCACAACGCAATCGGCGACGATTGGCACGCCATTGTACGTCGGCAGCGTGGTAAAAACCGGTCCGGCAGGCTCGATGGGGGTGACCTTGAAGGACAACACCCTGATGTCTTTCGGCCCCAACAGCGAGCTGACCATCGATGAATTTCTCTTCGACCCGGCCCAGGACGACCTGAAACTCAGCGCCAAGATCACCCACGGCACGCTCGATTACGTTTCCGGCACCATCGCCAAGCTCAAGCCCAAGGCCGTCGAGATCAACACCCCGACCGGCACCATCGGCGTGCGTGGCACCCACTTCCTCGTCAAGGTCGACTGAGTTCGAGTACGGCAATGTCCACATCATTCACGCATGCAATCGCCGTTGTTGTCTTCGCATTGCTGGCCAGCGGCTGCGCCTCCAAATCCTATGTGGTGCTGGTGGAGAGCCCCGACGGAACCACAGGCGCCATCGAGGTCAGGACCGACAAGGGCCTCACGCGTGTCGACCAGAAGGGCTATGCCGTCAACCTCGACGGCAGCAGCGCCCAGCCGTTCCAGGTGGCCGAGCCCCGTCTCGACAAGGACTTTTCCGCGGCACGGGCGGCGCAGCCCGCGATGCCGAAAAGCTACCTGCTGTACTTCAAGACCGGCGGCGCCAGCCTGACCGAGAAGTCCCAGGCGGAAATTCCGGAAGTGCTGCAGACCGTCAGGGAGCGTGGGCCTTCGGCGGTGTCGGTGATCGGCCACACCGACACCGTTGGCAGCAAGACGTACAACGAAGATCTGGGGCTGTTGCGCGCCCGGGCCATTGCCCGGCAGTTGCAAGACAACGGCCTTCAGGCGCTGGAGCTCGTCGTTACCTCCCATGGCGAAGGCAACCTGTTGGTCGATACCCCGGACAACAAACCGGAGCCCGCCAACCGCAGGGTCGAAGTCACCGTGCGCTGAAGCCTGCACCGGCCGGCGTCTACTTGCGGGCCATCACCAGGCGGGTGCCTCGCTCGCCACTGCGCAGGCGCTGAAGGTGAAAGGCCGTCAGCCCGTCCCACGGGCGCTGCTCGCTCAGCGTCTCGAACACCGTCAGGGCCGTGTGATCACCGCGCTCCAGCAGAGCGTAGGCGGCCTCGTAAGCCTCGTCGCAGGTCCCGACCGGCGCCATCATCGCCTCGAGCGGCTCGAACACCTGCACGGCTTCGACCTTGCCCTTGAGCACGATTTCGCCAACGGGCCGCATCGGCACCTCGGGGCAGCTGTCACGAATCGCCTCGGACACGCACAGCAGGGTGCCGATCTGGCTGTTCAGGCTCTCCAGGCGTGACGTGGTGTTCACCGGATCGCCCAGGGCGCGGTAGTCGAAGATCATCGAGCCGCCGAAGTTGCCCACCACCACTTCACCGCTGTGCACCCCGATGCGCGTCTGGCCGAACTCGATGCCTTGCTCGTGCAACGACGCCACGTAGGACCGGGTAAAGCGATTGATCTCCAGCGCGCAGGACAGCGCCCGCTGCGGGTGGTCGGCCTGGGGGATGGGCGCGGAAAACATGATCGCCACCGCATCGCCGACGATTCGATCCAGCGTGCCGTCATGACGGAAGGCGATGCCAATGACCTGTTCCAGGTAATCATTGAGCAGGCTGACCGCCGCCTCGGGAGTCCGGCGCTCCATCATCGAGGTAAACCCGGTGATGTCGGTGAACACGAAGCTGCACAGCTGCCGCTGACCACCGAGCGTCAGGCGCTCCGGGTGCGCCACCAGATGGTTGACCAGGTTGGGCGATACATAGCGTGAGAATGCCGCCTGGATCCAGCGCTGTTCGCGTTCGGCAGCCATGTGGCGGACGATACTGGCGGCGCCGTACACCAGCATCAGCCCGATCGAGGGCGTGAACAGATCGAGCAGCAGCCGGTGCGCCACGAAACCGTACCAGGCGCCAGCATTGAGCAGGGCGACCAGCGCCACCATCAGCACCGCCGATACCAGGGCGGGCGCATTCAGTGCCAGCAGCCCCAGTGCCAGGCTGCCCAGCAGCAGGGTCAGGCTCTCCACCGCCAGCGACCAGCCTGGCCGCAGCAGCAAGGTGTCGGTCAGCACCTGTTCCAGTGCCTGGGCGTGAACCTCCACCCCTGGAATGATCCCGCCCAGCGGGCTGAAGCGCAGGTCCTGCAAACCCTGGGCAGAGGTGCCGATCATGATGATGCTGCCCGCAACGGGCGGCGCCGAGCCGTCCAGCACTTGCCAGGCAGGGATGCTGCGGGCCGCTCGAGGCGGGGAGAAATACACCCAGAGCTCGCCGCTGGCGGCAGTGGGAATCTGCAACCGGCCGATATCGACCCGCTGCACCCCGGCCTCGCTGCTGATGATCCGGTAGCGACCGGCGCGCTGTGAAACGCGCAGGGCCTCCGCCACCAGCGACGGGCGCAACTCGCCAGCCAGCGACACGAATAGCGGCACGCGCCGCACCACACCGTCGGCATCGGGCCGGAACGTCATGGCGCCGACGCCGCGAGCCGCCTGCTCCAGCTGCGGCAGCGGGCGGGTAGCACCCTGGAAGGCCGGCACGAACGGAACCGGGGAAGGGCCTTGCAGCACCATGCCAAAGCGACTCAACGGTGGGCCGAGCTCTTTACCGCGTCGCTCGGCGGCAAATCCGAGCACCGTATTGCCACGCTTCAGGACGTCGGCGAATTGCGCATCATGGTCCGGCAAGGCTGCCAGCCCGGCGGCCAACTCGGCTGGCAACGGGTTGCCACGCAGAAACTGGGAAGGCGAGGTGCGATCCGCTTCGGCGAACAGTACGTCGAACACCACGGCAGCCGCGCCAGCCTGCTCCAGCTTGTCCACCAGCGCCGCGACCTGGGTGCGAGCCCAGGGCCACTGGCCGATGCGCTCGAGGCTTTGCTCGTCCAGGTCGACGATACGCACTGGCGCAGCCTGGTAATCACGTGGCTGCCAACGCTGATACTGGTCGAAAACCGCGTTGCGGACTTTCTGTACCGGCAGCGGGTCGAGCAGAAATACCAGCAGGAGGCCCAGCAGGACGGCAAGGCAGAAGCCGCCGCCCACTGAAAACAGACGGAATCTAGGCACGCTCAAAGGCTCTGGGCAGGATGGAGAACTGCAAATGGGTGTGCCGAAGATACCGAAAAAAATGCCGCACAGGTCGAGTGCTTCGCTTCGGCAACGCGCAAGGCCCCGATCCGGCCGGTAAAACCGACCTCGAGGCGCGTACGAACCGGCTCGATGCTGCAGGCGCTAGGCAGCCTGCGCTTTCAGTTTCAGCGCCACCAGTAGCGAACGCAGTTCCGCAGGCTGCACGGGCTTGGACAAGATCGGAATAGCGTCGTCGGCCAACTGCTCCTGTACACGGCGCACGTCGTGCCCGGTCATGATGATGGCAGGCACGTTGCGGCCGCTGAGTGCGCGCACATGGTTGATGCAGTCGGCCCCGGAGGCCTCGCGGCCGAGGTCGAAGTCGGTGACCACCAGGTCGAAGTCCGTCGACACGTCGGGTAGCGAGGTGAAGGTGGAGACCTCGCAGCCCCATTTCGTCAGCAGGGTGGCGGTGGCCAGCAGCACGTTCTGATCGTCCTCGATCAGGCACACCCGCAGCCCGTGGAGCATGCGAGGTACCTGGCTCACGCCCGTCGTGGGCGCGCTGCGCTCGACCGGCGCCGCCACCTGGTGCAGGCCGTCGATTGCCGCCAGGGTGCCGCGGCCCTCTACCGAGCGAATGCGGATGCGCAGATTCATCAGCGTGCCCAGCCGCCTGACGATCGTCAGCCCCAGGCCCATGCCCTCGACATCGCTGTCGCGCGCCTGACGCACGCGGTAGAACTCTTCGAAGATGTTATCGAGGTGCGCTTCGGCGATACCGCGGCCCTTGTCGTACAGCTCGATGGAGAGCCCAGTGCCTTTGCGCCGGCAGCCAATCAGCACGGGTTTGCCCGACGCGTACTTCAGCGCGTTGGAGAGCAGGTTCTGCAGCATGGTGGTCAGCAGGGCGTGATCGGCACGGACGTAGATCGGTGGGCAGTGCAGGCGAACATCGACTCCGGCCCAGCGAGCCGCCTCGGTGTTCTGCTGGATCAGGTGCTCCAGCAGCTTGTGCAGCGGCAGGGTCTCCATCTGCGGAGCCACCTTGCCGCTGTCCAGGGAGTAGATGTCGAGAATCGAGCGGAACAGGCGGGCAACGCTGTGCAGCGATTTGTCGATGTTCTCGACCAGACGCTTCTGCTCGGTATCCAGGCTGCCGTCGCGCAGGCAGGCGGTGAACAGGCTGATGGAGTGAATGGGCTGGCGCAGGTCGTGACTGGCCTGCGCCAGGAACTGCGATTTGGCCAGGTTGGCGGCCTGCTCGGCCTCGGTCGCCCGGCGTGAGCGCTTGATCAGGGTGTGTATGTAGGCGGGCACCATCAGGGTAGTGAGCATCAGGGTGACGATCAGATACGGCTGCGACTGCCAATAGGTCGAAATGCCAGCGGTCATGAGCAGCGAGAGCATGGCCATGATGGTTGCCAGCAACAGGTAGCCTGACTTGTAACGCAGCCCGTAGCCGACGGTCACCCAGAGCAGCACGGCATAGATCGGCAGCATGGGCGCACCGCCTGCGGCGATCATCGCGGTAAGGCAGCCATAGTCGATGAGCATGGTGAGTACTCGCCTTGCCGGTCGGTTGCCGGGGCGGCGACGAATATCGACCCACAGCACCAGGGAAACGACGAAGCACGCCGTCATCAGCCAGAGGACCTGCAGGGCCAACCACGATTCTATGATCGATAGCTGATGGAGCAGCAGCGCGTAGCTGGTGATGATGGGGGCGATGATCAGACGCACCACCGCCTGAGAACGCTCGACGTCGTATACGGTGGGGGCGGTTGCGAACATGGAAACTTCCCGAAAGCCATTCGATTCGAATATCCGCCCACCTTAGTGCGCAGACTTTTGCAGGCGCAATACGACAAGGGCGTCACGGGGGCCTTTAGTACATTCGTACTATTCGGTCGCCAACACGCCCTGCCTTGAAACCCAGGCACCGTTTTCTCGTTCAGAGGCCTCTCGACGGTAGAGAGGAGAAGGCGATGGCTTCGAGAAGACGGCATGCGGGGGACTGCCTTCGATGCGCTGCAGCCCGTATTGACATATCGGTAAATCTCGATATGATCGACGCATGGAATTGATCGAAGTATTCAAAGCCCTCTCGAACCCTACACGCCTGGCAATCCTGAAAGGCTTGAAGGACCCCGCAAAGAATTTCCCCCCGCAGGATGAGGGTGACGTTCTCACGGTGGGCGTCTGCGTCAGCAGTATTCAGGAAGGTATCGGGCTGTCGCAGTCGACGGTGTCTGGTTATCTCGCCACGCTGCAGCGAGTGGGCCTGGTCGAAGTCAGGCGCATCGGTCAATGGACCTACTACAAGCGCAACGAAGCAACCATCGGTGCGCTTGCCGAGGTCATCGGGAAAGAGCTGTAATTTTTTACCGCAATATATCGAAATATCTCGATATCCCTTTTTGTCGATACGAGGATTCACCATGAAAGCCATGACACTCACATCATTCGGCGGTCCTGAAGCGTTCCAGCTGCGCGACGTAGCCAAGCCCGTACCACCAGCAGGGCACGTGCTGGTCCGGATTCACGCGACCTCCATCAACCCGCTGGATTACCAGGTGCGGCGTGGCGACTATGCCGACCTGGTGCAGTTGCCGGCCATCACCGGCCACGACGTATCGGGCGTTGTCGAAGACGTCGGGCCAGGCGTGACCCGCTTCGTTCCGGGAGACGAAGTCTGGTACACCCCGCAAATCTTCGCAGGGCCAGGCAGCTATGCCGAGTACCACGTCGCGGCCGAAAGCATCATCGGCAAGAAGCCTCCTTCACTGAGCCATCTCGAAGCGGCGAGCCTCACCCTGGTTGGCGGCACGGTGTGGGAGGCACTGGTCATGCGTGCGGCGCTCAGAGTAGGGGAAAGCATCCTGATACACGGTGGCGCGGGCGGCGTCGGCCATGTGGCGATCCAGGTGGCGAAAGCCATGGGCGCACGGGTGTTCACCACCGTGCGCCAAGCGAACGCCGAGTTCGCACGCAGCATGGGTGCCGATGTGATCATCGACTATGAAAAAGAGGACTACGTCGACGCCGTCATGCGGGCAACCGATGGCCATGGCGTCGATGTGGTGTTCGACACCATCGGCGGCAACACGCTGTCACGCAGCCCTGACGCGCTTGCGCAGCTCGGCCGCGTCGTCACGATCGTGGATATCGCGCAGCCACAAAACGTCGTGCAGGCCTGGGGCAAGAACGCCAGTTATCACTTCGTCTTCACACGGCAGAACCGCGGCAAGCTCGATGAGTTGAGCGCATTGGTGGAGCGCGGTCAGCTGCGGCCTCACATTGGTGCCGTCTATTCGCTTGCCGACATCGGGCTGGCCCACGCCCGGCTGGAAAGCCCCAACAACGGCATGCGAGGAAAAATCGCGATTGCGGTCGAGCCATCGCTCATCCCCTGAGTGCGTCCTTTCACCCGGCCAAGCCATTTTGGAGTAATGCCATGATTTACGAGATCGCTGTACTGCCCGTTCCCGAAGACCGCATTGCACTGTTCAGGCGAGCCTTTGCCGAGGTCGCACCCTTGCTCACCCGCGCGAAGGGCTATTGCGGCCACATGCTGGCGCAGGGCATCGAAAGCCCCCAGCAATTCAACCTGATAGTGCGCTGGCAATCACTCGAGGACCACACGCCAGGTTTCGAAGAGAGCGAAGACCACCAGTTGTTCATGCAGGGCCTGGCGCAATACTTCTCGGCAGAGCCGACGGTTTACCATATCGAGGGGGCGGCTTTTGCTGCCGGCGAACAGGCCGACTCGAACAGCGCCGTCAGCTTGGGTAGTGCGGGAGCCTCAAAAGGCGTGTGGTTCTGAAACGATGGGCTGTTTCGGATATTCAACCCGAAGCAAGCGGTGAACCGCCGGATGCGAAGTCATGGGTACACGACCCGGATCAGCACGTGGTGGAGGGACAGGTGCGAATGGAAGGTTCTACCCACCTGATTGTCGTCAGCGGGTTTCAGTGCGAGGGATTCTGGTGAAAGACAGGTGTACGTATTACGTCGGTTGGGACGTTGGGGGCTGGAATTGCGACAAGAACCCCGCGAGTCGGGATGCGTTGGTCATTCTCGACTCGGCCAGAGCGCTCGTTGGCACCCCATGGAGGGGGAACCTGCGCAGGCTCTTCAACGAAGCGAACAGCGCTCAGGGCTTGGTCAAGGGAATCCTCGAACTGTGCCAGGTCCAGCCACCTCGGGATGATTCATGCCGGTTGCTCTTCGCGATCGACACACCGCTGGGGTTCTCCAAAGGCTTCACGGATCTGATTGTTTCCAGGCGGGCGCCTGCGCAAATATTTTCCTCATCATCGAACCCTTATCTCCACAGAGAGACGGAGCGGTTTCTGTTTGAGCGAGGGCTGTCCCCGTTGTCTCCCATCAAGGACATGATCGGCAGTCAGGCCACCAAGGGTATTCATTTCCTTGCGCGTTTCGCACCGGAACTCGAAAGGTGTGGGCTGTGGACGGACGGCTCTAGCATCCACGCCATCGAGGCCTACCCATCGGCCTGCAAGCGATCAGCAAGCATCCGCGCGCTCCGCTTGCCGTTTTACGAGGATATTGATGGCACTGCCTCGGCAAAAGCCAAGCCCCGCGATGAGTTGTACCACCCGGATCTGGAGGACGCGCTGACCTGCGCGCTCATTGGGTGGGCATTCGAGAAACGACCGGATTTGCTGGCTCATCCGCCGCCTACCATCGACCCTTCTGAAGGATGGATCTACGTCCCGTCCGATGGTTTGAAAGAGGTGGAAAAGGGATGACTCGTTGCGGTGTTGGTGCCTGGTGTGAAGGGCGCCGGTCGACCCATAGCATCCCGCTCATCGGGGGGAATTACCAGATCGATACAAGTGCGTATGCACACTCCACATTTTCATCCTTCAGGATACGATAGAACGAGCCGTTCGCCGGCTAGCGCCCGGTGGCTGGCCGGTGATGCGCTTGAAGGCGCGGCTGAAGGCCGCCTGAGAGGTGTAGCCCAGGCGCTGCGCTACGGCCTCAATAGGCAGTCGTTCGAGACTCAGCCACTGGCTGGCAAGGCGCATCCGCAGTTCCGTTGCATAGCGCAGCGGGGGGATGCCGACCGTGACCTGGAAGCGTTCCGCGAAGACCGAGCGAGAGATATTACATTGTGCCGCCAGTTCCGCGACGGTCCAGTCACGCGCAGGCTCCCGGTGCAAGGCCAAGAGCGCACTGGCCAGCCTGGGGTCGCGCAACGCGGCCACCAGGCCTGAGGCATTGCCGCAGGCGCACTCAACCCAGCCACGGACGATCATCGCCGCCACTACGTCGGCGAGACGAGCGAGGATGCCTGCGAAGCCGATGCGCGCGGAGCGAACTTCGCGCTCCATGGAGGCGAGAATCGGCATAAGCCCAGGGTAACGCTGGCCCCTGGCATCAATCAGCATCAGACCAGGCATCAACCCGCCGAGGCCTTGCAAGCTTGTGAGTTCGAACTCCATGCAGCCGCTGAAGATAATGGTGCTGGGGCTGACATCGGGGGAAGCATCCACGGCGCAGATCGCGTCGCCGAGGGGGACCGCGTCGAAGCTACCGATGTCTTGGGCGGGTACGTCCAAGCTTGAGAGAAGTTGATGGGCTTCACCCTGGGCGATGAACACCGCGTTGCCGGCCGACAACTCGTACAACGTGCCATCCGCCGCACGCAGGACGGCGGTGCCGACGGCAAGGAAGTGGAAGTAGGCGTGTCCTGGTTTGGCAGCAAAACCCAGCCCGAAAAAGGGGCCGGCCTGAATGCGGCGGTACTCGACGCCCCGCAGGCGCATGCCGCGTAACAGCTCGTTGATGAGATCGGACGATAAGGCGAACTGATCCGTGGATGTCATTTCGGGGTTTTGGTCAAAAACTGAAGACTTTGCATCATAGAACATCCTGCCCTGCGTCCATAGACTTCTGGTTGAGATTAACTCCAGAGGTATTTAGTGATGGGTAATAGGGTGTGTGACGTCGAGGCTGACGCGAGCTTTGGCACCGAGGCTGATGCAGAGCCAGCAACACCGGCCTGGATGGCGGTATTTTCGCTTGCGATGGGCGTGTTTGGATTGTTGACGGCGGAATACCTTCCGGCGAGCTTGCTGACGCCGATGGCTGTTGAGCTGGGTGTGTCGGAAGCCTTGGCGGGGCAGGCGGTGACAGTCACAGCGGTAGTGGCGCTGTTCTCCGGGTTACTGGTGCCAGGCTTGACACGAGGGATCGACCGGCGCGTGGTATTGCTGTGCTTTTCCACGCTGATGATTGCCTCCAACTTGCTGGTGGCTTTCTCTTCCAGCCTGATGGTTCTGCTGATCATGCGGATTTTGCTCGGCATCGCACTGGGCGGCTTCTGGAGCATGGCGGCGGCAGTGGCGATGCGTTTGGTGCCGGCGACGCTGCTGCCGCGGGCCCTGTCGATTATTTTCAGCGGTATTGCGGTGGGCACTGTGGTGGCGGTACCGCTGGGCAGCTATTTGGGCGGGCTGTATGGCTGGCGCAGTGCTTTTGTGGCGGCCGCCGCCGTCGGGGTAGTGACGCTGGTTTTCCAGCTTTTCACGCTGCCACCTCTGGCACCGCGCAGGCCGGCCCGCTTGAGAACGGTGCTGGAAGTGTTACTGCGCCCGGGCATTGCCGTGGGCATGTTGGGCTGCGTGCTGGTGCATACGGGGCACTTCGCGTTGTTCACCTATATCCGGCCGTTCCTGGAAAGCACAACCGGCGTGGGGGCCGAAGGATTGGCGCTGATGCTGCTGGGTTTCGGCGCCGCTAACTTCGTCGGCACCCTGCTGGCAGGTTGGCTACTCGAGCGTAGCCCCTGGGGGACGATGGTGATGATGCCTGCGCTGGTCGGCGTTGCAGCATTAGCCCTGGTTTTGCTGCCTGCTTCTGTGCCGTCTCAGGTGTTGTTATTGGCTCTCTGGGGCATGGCTTTCGGTGGTGTTCCGGTAGCGTGGTCAAACTGGGTAGCCCGGGCGGTGCCAGACCAGGCAGAAAGCGCGGGAGGAATGGTCGTAGCCTCGGTGCAGTCGGCGATCGCTGCGGGTGCCGCTGCCGGGGGCGCTATGTTCAGTTTCAGTGGCATCGCCGGCGTATTTGTCGCTGCCGGCATCCTGATGCTGCTCGCAGCGCTGTTGATCGGGATGCGGGTCAAGGTCGAAGCACCAGGGCACGGCGCAGGGGACAGGCCGGTTCTGCATGTTTAAGATGTGTGGTCACTCGTTGGGAGTCGATGAATATCTGCTTTTGGCGAAAGCAGCCAGTCAAGAGAGGCAGCTAGCGTCCAATTGCTTCCGTTCAGGAGCTGCGGCCTTGAGCCCAAAGCTGCCAGCCTCCTTTGGGAAACGTGTACACGACTGCCCGCAGGGATAATCGCAAGTGATCTGGCTGCATCTTCTAAACGCCCCAGGAAGAGTATTTGCTTTTTTACTTCGCTGTTCCTTGCCCAGGCATACTGTTCCAACTGGAGTCATAAGCCTGGATGCAGGTGCAATTTCGCCCTTCGCTCTTTGCCCTGTAGAGCTGTTCATCTGCCCACTTCAGGTGTTGTTGGAGGCTAGCCTTCGAACTCGGCAGACGGACTGCCGCACCGATGGAAAGGGTCAGTGTCTCGGCAACGTCGGAGGCGCGATGTTCGATGCCCAGTCGCTTGACCGCTGAGTGAAGCTTTTGCGCCACCTTCATGGCACCGGCTTCATCGGTATCTGGTAGCAGTACGGCGAACTCCTCACCGCCGAAGCGGCACGCTTGGTCATGAGGACGGTGCACTGAGACGTTCATGGCCTGGGCTACATCGCGCAGGCATTGGTCGCCCTGCAGATGACCGTAGAGATCGTTGTACTTCTTGAAATAATCGACATCGACCATGAGCAGCGACAGTGGCCGCTGCTCGCGTATGGCGTGGGCCCGGGCGGCCGCGAAACGCTCGTCGAACCCACGTCGATTGGTGATGCCGGTCAGCCCGTCGAGCATTGCCATCTCACGTAGCACGTCGCTCTGCAGTTTGAGCTTAAGGTGGTTCATCACCCGGGCGCGTGCTACCACGGAATGAAAGGGTTTGCGAATGTAGTCCACGGCGCCGAGCTCGAAGCCGATGGTTTCGTCGTCTTCATGATCCTTGCCGGTGACGAAGATCACCGGAATATCGCGGGTCTCGGCCGCCGCCTTCAGGCGCGTGCACACCTCGTGACCGTCGATGTCCGCCATCATCACATCGAGCAGAATCAAATCCGGGGCAATGTCACGGCTCATCTGCAGCGCAAGCTCGCCACTGGTGGCCATGTAGACATCGCAGTCAGCACGAAACAGCTCGTGCAGCACGCGGATGTTCAGCGGCTGATCGTCAACGACCAGCAGCTTTGGGCGTTTGTGGAGGAAGGGTTTCAGTCGCTCCAAATCAATCACCTCTTATCGAGTGCTGTAGTGCATGAAGCAATTGCCGCGCCTGCGCAAAGTTTAGTGCATTCACCGCCACACGAATTTCCTCAGTGCGGGTGCGCCACTTCATCGGTGTATGCGTGGCCAGGGCCTGTACCGATTCGAGGGCTTCTAGGTTGCCTTCTTGCAGCTGTAGATCAAGGAATTGCAGTATCTGCGCCCAATCTCCAACCTCCCGTGCTGGCTCCTCCGTCGGCTCATCTGCCACAGGCGCGCAGGCGAATATCGCCTGTAGCCGCTCGCAACTCTCGTTAAGTTCTTGGCTGAGTGTGTTTAGCCAGGTGGTGTCATGAAGGAACGGGCTGGCATCCTCGGCCATCTGTTTTTCCAGTTCGGCGACTCGCATCGATACCTGCCTAGCGCCAATGGTACCGGCGCTGCCCTTGAGGGTATGCAGGCTTCTGAGAATGGCGCGGCTGTCACCTTGTTGCAGATACATTTGCAACTGATTCAGTTGCTGCAGCAGATCGGCAGGAAAGGCCTCCAGCATCGAACGCAACAGCGTCAAGTTGCCGCCAAAGCGTTTCAGGATAGCCGCCTGCTCCTCGAGTGGCTCATCTTGAGCCGTGGAGGATGGCTGTGCATTATCCAGGCCGCACCATTGGCGGATCACCGCGACCAATTTCTCGATGTCGATTGGCTTGCCGATATGATCGTTCATGCCAGCGGCCAGGCACTGATCACGGTCGGCGAGGGAGACGTTGGCGGTCATGGCAATGATTGGTTGCGCCTGGCTTGCCGGGTGTTGGCGAATGCGCCGGGTTGCTTCCAGTCCATCGATATCCGGCATCTGGATATCCATGAGAATTGCGTCGAAAGGGGGATGCGCGGTGTGCGCCAGTTGAACGCCCTCCAGCCCTCCCTTGGCCAAGCTGACCTCTGCGCCTTCACCGGCCAGTAGCTCGCGGGCGACCTGGCGGTTGAGCGCGTTGTCCTCTACCACCAGAAGGCGCAGGCCCTGCAATCGCTGTCCTGATTGGTAACCCGGCACCGGTGCTGCGCTACTGCCGCCTTTATGGGCCTTGAGGATGCAGTTGACGAGCTGGCGCGGCGTGACCGGCTTGGTAAGGAAGTCGGCAAACGGTGCGTCTGCTTCGCCATAACGGTCGGCCAGCACTTCGCGGCCGTGGGCGGTAATCATGATTACCGTTGGTGGTAGCTGATTCTGTGAGCTGCTTTCACGCATACGTTGCGCGACCTCAAGCCCGCCCATCTCGGGCATGCGCCAATCCAGCAGGACGATGTCATAGGGCGGCTGCGCCTGCTGCACGCAGCGCAGGGCTTGCTCGCCGTTAATGGCGGTATCGGCGTGCCAACCCAGGTCGAGGATGGTCTGCTGAAGCAACTGCCGCGCAACCAGGTTGTCGTCGACGATCAGCAGACGAAGGTGCTGCGACTCATCACGCGAGCACAGCGGCAGGTCTGCGCCACCACTCACGCCTAATGCAATATCGAACCAGAAGCGGCTGCCTTCTCCTAGCTGGCTCTCCACCTGTAGCGTACCGCCCATTAGTTCTACCAGGCGTTTGCAGATCACTAGGCCCAATCCAGTGCCGCCGTAGCGTCGAGTGGTGGACGCTTCCGCCTGAGTGAAACCGTCGAAGATGCGTTGCAGCTGCTGCTCGCTGATACCAATACCGGTATCGCTCACGGACACACGCATCCTGAGCTGCTCGGCAGTGCGCTGCAGCTGCTGCAGACTGACCACCACCTGGCCGCTGTGGGTGAACTTGAGGGCATTGCCAGCCAGATTGATCAGTACCTGCTGCAGGCGCAGGCTGTCGCCCAGTAGTACGCCGGGCAGAGCGGTATCGATGTCAAACATGATCTCGATGTCCTTGCCACCCTGGTTGCCGGCCAGGACAACCGCCAAGTCGCGCAGCATGGGTTCCAGCTCGAAGTCGTGCAGGTCTAGCTGCAGCTTGCCGGCCTCTATCTTCGAGTAGTCGAGAATGTCGTTGAGCAGGCCGAGTAAAGAGTGCGCGGCGCCCTGCGCTTTCTGTATGTAGTCGAGCTGCCGTGCGTTGAGTTCAGTCGCCTGTACCAGTTGCAGCATGCCCAGTACCGCATTCATCGGAGTGCGGATTTCGTGGCTCATATTGGCCAGAAAGGAACTCTTGGCTGCGCTGGCCGTGTCGGCTTTCTCCTTGGCATGGCGCAGGCTGGCTTCGAGTTGCAGCTGGGCAGTGATATCGCGGTTGATTCCTGTGATCTTGACGGGATTGCCCTGGTGATCTCGCTCTACATGGGCACCGGGCTGGATGTGCAGTACTTGGCCGTCGGGTCTGACGACACGGAAAATCCGGTCGAAGGTTCCCTTGCCAGCCAGCAGGTCACGTATGCTCTCCTCGGAGGGCGCGAGGTCGTCAGGGTGGATACGCTCGCGCCAGCGCTGGTAATCAAGCCCTTGCTCGTCAGTCTCGGGCGAATAGCCGTAGAGCTCGAACATCCGTTCGTTCCACTTCAAGCGATTGTCGATCAGGGTCCAGGACCAGATACCTAGTTCCGCGACCTTGGCTGCCATCGCTACCTGATCTCGTGCTGCCAGCGCCTCATGGCGTAACCGCACTTCCTTGGAAAGATCCAGAGCAATACCGAGGTAGCCGATCAGATTCCCACCTGTTTCGCGCATGGCCGTGACCAGCAGCGTTACCGAAAGCCTCGAGCCGTCCTTGCGTACGTACGTCCACTCACGATTTTCCGCCTCATCCAGCTCTGACTTGTGCACGAACACGCGAAAGCCGGCGATGGGCTGAGCGTACTCTTGACTGAGTTCCTCGCCCCGCGCTTGAACCTCCTCGGGCAGGTGGAAAATTGCCGGTGTTCGCACGCCGACGACTTCCTGCGCGCCATAACCCAGTAGACGCTCGGCGCCACGGTTGAATACGCGGATCACGCCTTCAAGGTCGGTGGCGATGATCGACACCTCGGAAGCTGAATGCATGACGGTGTTGAGCAGCACATTGAGCTCGCGCAGCTCTTGGGTACGCACGGTGACCTGTTCTTCGAGGCCGGCATTGAGCTCTAGGATGCGCGATTCGGCTGCTTTCTGCGCAGAGATGTCGCGCACCGTTTTCGATAGGCCGATCAGGGTGCCGGTATCATCGAGCAGTGGGGATACCGAGACCGATACATCGATCAGGTGAGCATCCTTGTGACGTCTCTGGGTGTGGAAGTTACCCACCGGCTGGCGCGCGGCGATACGCTGCAACGCCGTACGCTCTTCATCGGCGAGGTGTTGCGGAATGGTCAGATCGAACAACGTATGGCCGATGGTTTCTGCCGCGCTGTAGCCGAAAATTCGTTCAGCCCCACGGTTCCAACTCAGCACTTTACCGTCCAGGCTTTGCCCGATGATTCCATCGATCGAACTTTCCACGATAGCCGCTGAGCGTGCCTGTTCAGCGACGACCTGGCGATGACGTTGGCGGCTGATCAGCATCACGCCCATCAGCGCGGCCAATAGCAGACTGAGCAGGGTGCCAACTAAAGCAATCAGACGCGGGGAAAGCAGGTTCAATTGGTCGACGAACAAGGGGGTGGCATGCAGTTCGATTTTCCAGAGGCGCCCATAGACCTGCTGCGATAGCGTATGGCTGGCCATGTAATCCGAGGGGGCCGTTGGGAGTGTTTGACCAAAAAATCCCAGTGCTTGGTCGGGGTCAGTGATATCGGACAGCTGCAGGTGCAGGCCCTCCCGGTCAAGCTTCAGACCTTGCAGCACTTCCGCGGTGAGCAGGGGGGAGTAGCTCCAACCGATGCCCAGGGCCATGCGCTCCTCAAGAGAGTCGGGCGTGACCGAGCCGCGATAGATCGGTAGCAGGATCAGAAACGACTGCAGTGGGCTGCCGGTGGCCTGAACCAGAGTGATCGGCGCGGTAATACGCATCTCGCCGCTGGCCATGGCCGCAATGGCGGCGCTACGGCGGTTGTGCTCCGAGGCGATGTCGAGCCCCAGGGCCTGGCGGTTGTTCTCTACGGGCTCGATATACTGGATGACGAAGCGTTCACCGTCATGCGGCTCCAGCTGACGGATCTGGAAGCTGGGCACGCCATCGGCGCGGGCGAGGGCTAGGAAGTTGTCCTGTTGTCGCACGGGGACTCGCCGAATGAAGCCGAAGCCGCGCGCTCCGGGGAATTCCTGGACTACATCGCGTGTTTTGCTGTACCTGAGAAAGCCATCTCGGGTAATGCCGTCCTCACCGCCGGCCAGGACTGCGCCACGTGCGCCTCGCAAGCCGTATTGGTAAAGCTCAATACGTTTGATGACGCTGTCGGCGGCACGCTCGGTCGCATTGACCAGTGCGTCGTGAATCCGTTGTTGGTTGTTTTGCTTTAGCACACCGGTAATCAAGGCCGTGGCGGCCATGCTGGTGGCGAAGGTGAGCAGGACGATCAGCCGCACCGTGGTTGCTCCGTTTTTTATCATTGATGTTCACGGGCCATTTTCAGGCCCATGCAGGCACATAGCTGCTCGAAGGGCACGGGGCGACAGTAGTGGAAGCCTTGCATCAACTCGCAGCCAAGAGCGAGCAGCCTGTTCGACTGCTCTTGGCTTTCCACGCCTTCGGCCACCAGCTCCAGGCCCAGAGCCTGGCCCATGCGCACGATAGCTTCGATGATCGCTGCGTCACTGTGGTCGGTAAGCATGTCCCGCACGAAGCTCTGGTCGATCTTCAGCACATCGATTGGAAACTTCTTGAGGTAGGAAAGGCTTGAGTAGCCAGTACCGAAATCGTCAATGGCAATGCGTACGCCCATCTGTTTGAGCGCTTCCAGCAGACCGCGCGCCTGATCAACGTCACGAGCCAGCACGCCTTCGGTTAGTTCCAGTTCGAGCAACTCGGGCGGCAGATCCGTCTCGCGGAGTGCCTCCTTGATCATGTCCAAAAAGGATTCTTCGCGAAATTGCACCACCGATATATTCACGCCCACACAAAGGCGCTTACCCATGTCGAGCAGCTTCTTGGCGTCGCTACAGGCCTTACGCAGAACCTGCTTGCCGATCGGTACGATCAGGCCTGTTTCCTCGGCCAGCGGGATGAAGGCTGCCGGGGATATCAGCTCACCTTCATCGCGCCGCCAGCGGATTAACGCTTCCATGCCGCAGCTCTGCTCGCGGCGTACATCGAAGCGCAACTGGTAGAACACCTCGAATACGCCGGACTCCAGAGCACCGCGCATGTGGCCCTCAAGCAGGTGGCGGGCGCGGACGTTACTTTCGATGCTGTGGGAGAAGAAACGATAGCGATTGCGGCCTTGCTGCTTGGCCTGGTACATCGCCGCATCGGCCTGACGATATAAGCACTCGAGGTCTTCGCCGTCGTCGGGGAACACGCTGATACCCATGCAGGCGGAGAGGTCAAAGCGACTCCCTTCAATATTCATCGGCAGGGCGATGACTTGCAGCAGGTGTTCAACGTAGTCGCTAATGGTTTCGGAGTGCTGGACATCGGTCACCAGGATTACGAACTCATCGCCACCCTGGCGGCTGACGGTATCCATGTGGCGTGATGTCTCGCTCAGACGCCGGCCGACCTCCTTGAGGATCAGGTCGCCAGTGGAGTGGCCCAGAGAGTCGTTGATGCCTTTGAAATTGTCTAGGTCAAGCAGCATCAGAGCAAGGCGAAGGCCATTGAGCCGGGCTTTCTGCAGCATTTGTTCTGCTCGGTCGCGCAGCAACATACGGTTGGGCAGACCGGTCAGATCATCGAAATAGGCGAGTCGTTTGGCCTCTGCGCGCAGATTGAGGTGTGCCCGCACATGTGCGCTAACCACCGGAATGCTTAGAGGCTTCTGGATAAAGTCGATGCCGCCATGCTCCAGTGCGCGAATTTCGTTGCCCGCCTGCGTGTGGGCGGTGACGAATAAAATCGCCGCATCGCAAAGCTTGGCATCGGACTTGATCAGGCGGCAGAGTTCGAAGCCACCCATGCCAGGCATCTCGATATCCAGCAGTATCACATCGGGTCTGCAGAGGCGGGCAACTTCCAGCGCCATGCGCCCATTGTTGGCGACATGCACCTGTGCCTGTTCGCCAACGGCCTCTTGCAGAATTCTAACGTCGGCGGGGTGGTCGTCGACGATCAGGATCACGGGTGTGGGATCGAATCGGTTTTCAGTCATTTCGCTACCCCGGAAATCCTATTTCCTGTGGGTGAGACTAGCCCAGCTTCTACGATTTGGCTGTTGTCTCGATGTCGTTTATGTACATCGGCGAACGTGCCAAACAGGCGCACTGCACATCGTTTGTAGGAGCGGGATGGGGCTGATAGCCCCTCAGCGGATGGGCAGCGATCGGTCTTGCGCCGCACATCATCTAAAACTCGTTCAGATGATCCGTCAGGCCCAGGTGGTGGATTTCAAATTGGCAGAAATGAGTGAGCTGCTGGCCGCCAAACAGCACCAGTCGCCGTTTCCCCTGGCCCCTGCCGATCAGGGTATCGAAGCCAAGCGCGTGGAGCTGAACGTAGAAATCCATTCCCTGTTGAGTCGCCAAGCTGATCTTACCCAGTTGAAGCGGCAACTCATCGAGCAGTTCGGCCCGGATTCGGCTGTCTGCACGCCAGTAGGTGCGTGAGCGTTTGTATCAGGGCTTCCTGTGCGGGGCGGGGTGGTAACCCAAGTCGGTGACCGCTTTTTCAATGCTGTAACGCCGCTGCACGCCATAAAACATCCGTAGCTGGCTTCCCAGCAATTCGGCTGTTTTGCCGATGATGGTTGCCCATACCCGTTTCTTTTCGAAATTCTGCGAGCCTGATCGCGTTTGTGCATTCAATCCGTTGCGATGGTTTGCACGGGACGAAAATGCTGCTATAAACAATTAACGAATTTATTAATTGGTTCATTGTTGAGGTGGGTAGATGGACAAGATTTTCGAGGCCCTGGCGTCCGGGCCGCGCCGTCAGATCCTGGCGTACCTTTCCGAGGTCGAGCTCACCACGTCTGAGCTGGCCGAGCGCTTCGCCATGAGCGCCCCGGCGATTTCTCGGCATCTGTCGGTACTGGAAAATGCCGGGTTGGTCACCAGTGAGCGGCGGGGGCAGTTCGTCTATTACCAGCTCAACTCCGACAGCCTGGTGAATTCTCTGTCGAGTTTCATGTTCGACCTTTGCCCGGTTGCCGGGCCACTCAAGAAAGAGTCCAAAGGGTTGGCCAAACAAAACAAGCCTCGTTAAGCAGGGTAGGAGTGCCTCGGCGATGACTGATTTACCGGAAAGCCTCAAGCAGCACCGCGTCAGAACGGCGAATGTCGACAGCGTGCTGCTCGGAGAGGTCCGTTATTCACCCCTCAAATCCCTGTGGTTGACTGGCATGAGCCTGGCTGCGCTGGTAGGTGGCGTGGCTACGTTTAGTTGGGCTGCGTTCGCGCTTTTTCTGCTGGCGACCGGGACGGTGCTGTTGCTGGGGCATTCTCTGGGCAGCCACCGCAAGCTGATTCATGACAGCTATCAGTGCCCAAAGTGGCTGGAGTACACGCTGGTTTATCTTGGCGTACAGGTCGGTCTCGCCGGGCCTTTGGGGTTGCTGCGACAGCATGACTTGCGTGACTACGCGCAACGGCTTCCCGATTGCCATGAATACCTGCGGCACGGTCGCTCGTTCTGGGTCGATGGCTGGTGGCAGTTGCACTGCGACCTGGCGCTCGACAACCCACCGGCGCTCGAACTCGAAGAGCGCATTGCCAATGACCGCTTCTACCAGTTTCTGGAGCGCACCTGGATGCTCCAGCAACTGCTGCCGGCAGTGGTGCTCTACCTGATAGGCGGTTGGGGCTTCGTGTTCTGGGGTGTCTGTGCCCGCGTCACTGCCGGGGTAGTCGGGCACTGGCTGATCGGTTACTTCGCCCATAACGACGGCGACATGCACTACCGGGTGAACGGTGCTGCGGTACAGGGTCGTAATATCCGCTACACCTCGCTGCTGACCATGGGCGAATCCTGGCACAACAATCACCACGCCTTTCCCGGTTCCGCGCGGCTCGGGCTGTTCCCGGGGGAGTGGGACCCAGGCTGGTGGATGCTGATGGTGCTGAAGAAAGTCGGATTGGTCTGGAACATCACTCAGCCCAGTGACCTGGAGATTCGCACAGAGTTGGAAGCCCTCGACAGCCAAAGTGCCGCACACGCTGGTTACCTCGGGCGCCGCGAGGCAAAGGAAGCCGAACCGCAAGCTGGTATGTGCGCACTGATCAAACTGTCGCTGCAGACTGGGTCAGCCGTCGCACCTCTGCGCCTGGAAGGGCCAGCGGTAACTATCTCCGGCACGCTGCTGCAAACCCTTATCGGTTCTGGCTCGTACTTCATGCATTCACCGGCTGCTCAGCGCCTGCAACTGAACATCAGTGATACCCGGGTGTTCGGCCTGCCGGCATTGCTGCTTGCCTTGTCGCGCCGCGGCCGAATTCTGGCGGGTTTTTGCGCACTCCTGATGCCGCTGGCCTTTGCCTGCGATCGGATCAGAGGGGAGCTGAGGTAAGAGCCGCGGTTGTGAGCAGTGCCTGGCTGTGGGCCAGGCTTGCCATTTCCAGGCGCCGCCACTCAGCGATGGGTAGGGGGGAACTACCAGTGGAGCACGTGCTATGCGCATGAAACTCTCACCGAGATGGTGCCCCAGGAAGTGGTTTAACTCACCATGGCACTAGCGCAAGTCGATCAGCAGGTCGGATCGAACAACCGCACTTCCTTGATATCTATGATTTCCCAGACTTTTCCGACGACATAAGGCTCAACCTTTAGCCAAGCGTCCAGTTCTTCCCGGCTGTCGAATGAGAAATAGGCATTGGAGCCAACCATTCGGCCCTGCTCATTCAAGAGCGCTCCGCCACTAAGAAACTGCCCACGTGTAGCCATCATTTTGAGCCCTTCCAGATGAGCAGCTCGGTAAGACAACCTGCGCTCCAGTGCCTGCTCGTCTGTAAAATCGTGTGCAACAAGTGCAAATTGCATGAGACCTCGCTCTAGAGATAACGGAGTTAAGTAATCACTTTCAAACGGACAGTGCTTCACGCTGGCCGTTGTGGGTGGCGGTTTCAATGGATCGGCGCGATACCGTGATTCCTGCATAAGCAGGGAGAGGCAAAGGGCAGGGCGTGGATACCCAGTCGGCGTACCCACTTGCAAACTCGAAAATTAAAAGATGCCTTTTGTATGTGATCTGCTCAGGACTTGTTTCTGGAGCGAAACGCCGCGACTTTCATGCGATTTCCGCACGTTGCCATGCTGCACCAGCGCCGGCGGTGCGATTTTGTCAGGTCGTGAAAAAGTAGAACGCAGTCGTGCGCTTCACACTGACGAACGAATTCGAATTTATCGTTGGTTACCAGCCCCACCAAGGCCTCGGCTATAGGCTCAAGCAGGCTTTCAGCGCTGCTATCGCGCTGTTGGGGACTAATTCGGTATGCCTGATCTTCATCATTCCAAACCAATTTTCGAATGGGTCGCCCAGCCTCAAGCAACGCGTTGATGACAGTGGGGTCTGCGGGAGAGTCTTTCATCGCTGAATCGACAATCTCCCTCGCGCATCTACGCAACTGGTGAGCTAGCGCCAGCAGCCCGTTTGGCGCCCAGCAATGGAATGGTTCTGGCAAGAGCCCGGCCATCTGTAGCCATCCGACCACGCTCTGGTCGTCAATTAGGCAGTCATGATAATCGTCTCCTACTCCGTACTCGCTGTTGATGAAGTCTAGGGCAACGTTGTCAGCTAAAAAGAGTGCGCTTGGGGTCATGCCGCTGGGATCCTTGGTAGGAGTAACCGTTAAAACATTGTTGACAGGTTACCAAATCCATTTGTAACCTTCAAATCTAAATTTTGAAGGTTACAAGGTGGTTTGCTATGAGTTTTTCCAGGTTAATTGCCGGGCTTGGTGTCGCGGCTGCTCTATTCGCAGGAACTGCTCACGCGGCTGCATCGACCAACCAGGTTCATTACCGTTACGAGCAAGTGGGTGACGTGAAGGTGTTCTACCGGGAGGCTGGCAGCCCGACCGCGCCGACAGTGCTGCTATTGCATGGCTTTGCCGCCTCTTCTTTCATGTTCCGTGACCTCATTCCAGCGCTCGCTGATCGCTATCATGTGATTGCCCCCGATCTGCCTGCTTTTGGCTTCACCGAAGCCCCGGCGCGGGGGAAATATGCATACACCTTCAGTCAACTGGCCACGACTATTGGCCAGTTCACCGAACAGCTCAAACTCAATAAATACGCGCTCATGGTTCACGACTACGGTGCCCCAGTGGGGTGGCGTTTGGCTGCTGCTCATCCTCAGCGAGTCACGGCGATCGTTTCTCAGAACGGCAACGCCTATGACGAAGGGCTGGGAGCCAGTTGGGCTCCGATACAGCGGTATTGGCACGATCCAAGCCAGAAGAACCGGGAGGCCCTGAGTGACTTCCCCACGGCGGCATCGATCAAGTGGCAATATCTAGAAGGGGTTGCCAACAAAAGCTCCGTCGCGCCGGATGGTTATACGTTGGAAGGGCTGCAGGTGTCGCGCCCTGGCAATGCCGACATTCAACTCGACCTGGTATTGGATTACGCGTCGAATGTCGCAATGTACCCAGCATTTCAAGCCTATTTCCGTAAGTATCAGCCGCCGCTACTCGCCGTATGGGGCAAGAACGATCCGTTTTTCCTCCCGGCCGGGGCTGAAGCCTGGAAGCGCGATATTCCTAATGCGGACATCCGTCTGTATGACACAGGTCATTTCGCTCTCGAAACGCACGGCAAGGAAATAATCCCGGTCATTCGAGAGTTTCTGGATAAGAATATTCGTTGATTCTTGCGCCCTGCGACTCGGCAGTGCACGTAGAGTGTGACGACTCACGCCACGAGCATCTGCCTTCATGCAGCAGAATATCGGTTGATTCATCGTCAATGCCCATTTGATTCAACAATGCATTTGCCAGGTCGACGACGATATCGCTGTGGCCATCGTTGGGGGGCTTCTCCGCGTGCAGTCCGGAGTCGTCACCTCGAACGTGCTTGTTCCGATTTGGTTACTTGCGGCGTAGGCATCCCCTCGAGAGTGCGATGAGATAACCCACGGAAATCGCCTGCCGTTGTCCCTTGCCAAGTAGCACATACTTCAACCGCATGGGGTTGATCCCCTTCACGCAGATACTTACATGTGTCGCTGCGCATCTACTCAGGTCTTGGCCAGGCTTCTGCTGGTCTTTTCACACTGACGGCAGGTTGCACGAGCTATGCATAGGGCGGCGTCCAATGGCCGCTCTGGCCGAAAACAGCCGCTCGGATGGGGAAGGGGTGGGCTGACAGCTATCTGGTTTTCGCCAGTAGCAAGTCACCAGACAATGGGCTTGTCGTCCCAAGCCCAGAAGGTTCCGCTGTCGGCCGGTCCATGTGCTCCTATCAACTCGATAATGCGATCCGCCGAGAACGCTGGTTCGAACAGTTGTCCATCGGGCACGTTCGCCTGGAATGGCTGAGACAGACCCGTGTCCGTCGTGCCTGGATGCACTGCCAGGACGGTGGAGGCAGGGTTCAGGCGTTTCAGTTCGATACTGGCCGTGTGTAGCAACTGGTTGAGCGCCGCTTTACTGGATCTGTAGCTGTACCAGCCACCCAATCGGTTATCGCCGATAGAGCCCACTCTCGCGGAGAGCGCCGCGAAGGTGGAGGGCTGTTTGCGCAGTAACGGGAGTAGGTGTTTAAGCAACAGGATCGGCGCGAAGGTGTTGGTCGCGAAGCTCGCTTGCAGGCTCGCCAGCGTCACTTGTGTCAGGCCCTTTTCCGCTTTTGCACCGTCCTGATGAAGAATGCCTAGCGTGCTGATGACGAGGTGCAGGTGATCGCATTGTTCACGCGTCTCGCTCGCAAGTGCTTCGAGGGATCGCTCATCGCGCGCGTCGCAGTCGACGCGTTTCAGGCGATGGCCGTACTGCTCTCCAAGCTTTTCCAGCTCTGGGGAGGTGCTGGCTTGTCGCGCTACCGCCCATACCCAGGCCACGTCATCGTGAGCAAGTAACGCTGCGCACAGTGCCAAGCCGATACCTCGGCTGGCCCCGCATATGAGCACATCAGCTTCGCTGTCCAGTCCGGGGATCAAACTCATAAGGCACCTTGAGGAGCATGGCTGAAGTGTCAGTTATGACCTGAGAACCCGGAAAAGGGTAGCTTCGGTTCTATCTTGAATGGCTTCAAAAGACCGTAGCTGGATATCGATGCACGCGACAGTGCAGGGCGATCACATATCGATCAGCGGATTCTCCAGCGGTAAATGGCAGACCGGTCGGGCTGCCGTTCACGCTGCTTAGTACCCAAAGATCAGCCCAGCCACTGGACGTGGCCAAGGGCTGCCGTTGGCCTGAAGCCCACACTGCGTTGGAGACCTCAGGCACTGATCCAGTAGCCGGCCTGCTGGGCCTTTGCTGATCTGCGCCTCACGCCACCTCAAGCGCTTTAACGATAGCTTCGTTGAACGCCGGGATGTCATTGGGGTTACGCGAAGTAATCAAGGTCCAGCCATTGGCGTGGCATTGCTTGACTTCAACGTCCACCCAACCGGCGGCACCGGCGTTTTCTAGATCGAGCCTGACACTGGGATAGGAGGTGAGGGTCTTGCCAGCGATAACGCCAGCGTTGATCAGCAGCCACGGCCCATGGCAAATCGCAGCGATTACCTTGCCCGCATCGGCGAACTCCTTCACCAGGCGCTGGGCGTTTTCATCCAAGCGCAGCGTGTCGGCATTGACCGTACCGCCCGGGATTACCAGCGCATCGAAATCCGACGCCTTGAGGCCGGCCAGCGCAACCTGAGAGTCGACCGTGCGATCTTTCTCCGTGTCCTGAACGAACGTCTGGGTCGTTCCGCCGTCACTCGAGCCATGGGTGACCGAAGCACCCTGCGCCTTGAGCGCTTCAAGCGGTTTAACCAGCTCATCGCGCTCGATCCCCGTATTCGAGGTGATGAACAGTACTTTTTTGCCTGCCAGTTGATTACTCATGGTGGTCACTCAGTCCTCTCATCAAGGTAAAAAGGAAGCGTGCGGCTGATGATTCTTCCGACGCGTTGAAGATGGGAGGTCAGAGCGGTTTTGAAAGTTCATCCGGATTCGTCCTGAGCGCAATGCGATGGAAGAAGCCAGGAAAGTCGAGGGTTTCACATTCGTGCCTGCAAGAATCGAGCAGGTAAAACGCATCCCCCGCGTGACCTGGAGCCACGGAAAGCAAGGTTTTCTGCGCCTTGAAGCTCGTACAGAGCACGTCTATGGGAATCTCGATATTGCGCGATCAGGCGCCGGTGACTGACTTGGCAAATGAGCGGGCAGGGTGAGGCGGGCGGCAGTCGAGCGCTGGCTGCCATTAGCCGAATGCTGCCGGTGACGACGGGCAGCTATCGGCCAAAAGTGGACATTGGCGACGCTTTATCTAGCGTGTATTTGAGATTAAGATCTAGCTCAGGAGATGGCATTCCTCCTTAACCGCCTCTGGCTAATGATGCCTACGAACCCTGGAAAGGGCCGTAGGCTATTGCGCGCTTTCCAGTATCACCCCCTCTTCTGGAAAGCCTCTATGTACAGCTCTCTGCTTGCCGTCATCATTGGCGGATCTCTCGGCTGTGTTGGCCGTTGGGTTTTGTCGATGAAGCTCAACCATCTGTTTCCGAACCTCCCGCTGGGCACCCTGTTAGTCAACCTGATCGGTGGATTCATCATCGGAATGGCGATGGCGTTCTTTGGCCGCTTTCCGAACCTTGACCCAGCGTGGAAGTTGCTGATCACCACGGGGTTCTGTGGTGGGCTGACGACTTTTTCCGCGTTTTCTGCCGAAGTGATGTTCATGCTTCAGCAAGAGCGCTTAGGGTGGGCGGCGGTCACCATAACCACACACGTGCTGGGCTCGTTGCTGATGAGCTTCGCCGGCTATTATGGCGCTACCAAACTTTCGTAGAACCCACTAAAAAAGGCCCGTCTGCGACAGGCCTTTTTGGCAGCGGGATCACATCCGCTGGACGTCCCAATCCTGGCGAATCTCAATTTTCTGCTGCTGTTCCTCCTGCAACTGATCTTGCGCTTTGGGTGCAAAGCGCAAGATCAGGCAGGCCACAGCGGCGGATAGCAGCGAGCCCAGCATGATGCCGATTTTGGATTCTTCGACGAACTCGGGGTGGCCTGGGAAAGCTAGCCCGCTGATGAAGAGGCTCATGGTGAAGCCAATCCCGCAGAGCATCGATATGGCATAGATCTGCAGCCAAGTGCAGCCTCGCGGCTTGGCCGCCAGCCCTGACTTCACCGCCAGCAGCACGCCGCCGAACACCCCTAGTTGCTTGCCGATGAACAGCCCTGCTGCGATGCCGAGCGGCAGCGGCGCGATGACGTCCGCCATGGAAAGGCCTGCGAAGGAGACGCCTGCGTTGACGAAGCCGAAGGCGGGGACGATTAAGAAGCCTACCCATGGTGCGATGCCATGCTCCAAACGGTGTAAGGGCGAGTCAGCGGCGTCCGGCTCTCCAGGTGTAGGTATGTAGGGAATCAGGAACGCGCCCACGACGCCTGCAATGGTGGCATGCACTCCTGAGAGAAGCGTCACGTACCAAAGCAAGGCCAGGCCGATCAGATACGGCCATAGCACCATCACTCGCATGCGATTGAGCACGAACAAAACGCCGATGATCACTGCTGCTGCGAGCAGCGCCATGAGGTTGATTGAGGATGTGTAGAAGATTGCGATGATGGCCACTGCGCCCATGTCATCAATGATGGCCACGGAAACCAGCATCAGCTTGAGGGATAGCGGTGCATGGGGCCCTAGTAGAGCCAGGGCGCCGATGGCGAAAGCGATGTCGGTAGCGGCAGGAATGGCCCAGCCATTAGTCAACAGAGGGTCGCCCTGGGTTAGCGTCAGATAGATCACTGCCGGTACTGCCATACCCATCAGAGCTGGCAACGCCGGTAATCGGCGCTGCTCCCAGGAAGATAGGCGCCCATCTACCAGCTCGCGCTTGATTTCCAGGCCAACCAGCAGGAAGAAGATGGCCATTAGGCCGTCATTGATCCACAGGTGTAGTGTCATAGGGCCAAGCTTGTCGCTGAGCGTAGGGCCTGTTTCAACGTGGAGAAGATGCAGGTAGGTGCTGGCCCAGGGACTGTTGGCAACAATCACGGCGGCTGCGGCTGCGATCATCAGCAGTACGCCACCGGCTGCCTCGCTGGCCAGAAAGCGCTTGAGCGCGGACTGCCTTAGGGGGGATGACGATTGGGTCATGAAGGGTTCTCCTTTAGCGAATGAAAACTGGCGCTGTATCGCGCAGAGCACGCGGCCGTTAAACGGCGGACACAGCGAAGCACTGGCCAGGAAATACGCTGGTCAGCGGTAGGAATGCGGAGTGTTGAGTTGGCAGGGCGTGCCCAGCGGAGCTTCAGAGAAGCGGGGCGTTGCCATGAAAATTGGGACTGCTGCATGTCTCTGGAAAGCCTCACGGAAAACGACTAATCGTTCTCCGTATACGGGGCTAATCCCGGGCGCACGCAGCACACGCCAATAAACAGAATCATATCTCGGGGTCATGCGAACCTCAATCAAACAGCATTTCAGGCTGTTACGCGTGCTCTTCAAAAAATCGTTGATGGCACTAGCAATGCGATCAATGTAACATGTGGATATCCGCATATTCGGTTTTCCATTTATACGAGTCGCCATGCTGACCCCACCCGAAGCCTTCAAGTGCCTGGCAGACGAGACCCGCGCTCGTGCCACCCTCCTAATCTCTGAGCACGGAGAGCTCTGTGTCTGCGAGTTGATGTGCGCCCTGGAAGACAACCAGTCCAAGATCAGCCGTCACTTGGCGCAGCTCCGGACAGCCGGCCTGATGCTTGATCGCCGGCAGGGACAATGGGTGTATTACCGGCTTAATCCCAGCCTTCCAGAGTGGTTCAAAGACGTGCTTCGCATTACGTCAGAAGGCAACGCTGCGTGGCTGGGCGACAGCACGGCCCGCCTGAGCAAGATGAATGGACGCCCCGAGCGTGCCACCAGTTGTTGCTAGTTTTTGCCGAGAGCCTTTGAGATGGTCGTCGCAGCGGCTGTATTTGTCTTCACCCTTATCCTGGTCATCTGGCAGCCACGCGGCTTAGGCGTTGGCTGGAGCGCAACTGTCGGTGCCACCCTGGCCCTGCTGGTTGGTGCGGTATCGTTTCAGGACATCCCGACTGTCTGGGCGGTGGTATGGAACGCGACCGCAACATTCATCGCGATCATCATCATTAGCCTGTTGCTGGACGAGGCCGGTTTCTTCGAGTGGGCGGCCTTGCACGTTGCTCGTTGGGCGAATGGTAACGGACGGCGCCTCTTTGCATTTACAGTGTTGCTGGGAGCAGCGGTTTCAGCGTTATTCGCTAATGACGGTGCCGCGCTAATCCTCACCCCCATCGTCATTTCGCTTTTGGTGGCACTGCGTTTCTCGGCGGGCGCCACACTGGCATTTGTCATGGCTGCAGGCTTCATTGCAGACACCGCGAGTATGCCGCTGGTGGTCTCCAATCTGGTCAACATCGTTTCTGCTGACTTCTTCAAACTGGGCTTTGCCGAATATGCCTCCGTCATGGTGCCGGTCACCGTGGCCAGCATGGCATCGACGCTGCTGGTGCTTTTCCTGTACTTCCGCCGTGAGGTGCCAGCCACTTACTCGTTGGCCGATCTGAAAGATCCTCGATCCGCGGTGCGAGACCGCAGCACCTTCATCTGTGGCTGGTGGGTGCTCGGGCTGCTGCTGCTCGGCCTATTTGCGCTGGAGCCGATAGGCGTGCCAATCAGCGCAGTCGCTGCTGTATGTGCAGCGATCCTGTTTGCGGTTGCATCCAAAGGACATGTGATCTCGACTTGCCGGGTACTGCGTGAGGCGCCTTGGCAAATCGTGGTCTTCTCGCTGGGCATGTACCTGGTCGTCTACGGGCTGAGTAATGCAGGTCTCACCAGCCACCTCACAGCCGTACTCAACCGACTTGGCGAGCATGGCGTCTGGGCCGCAGCGCTCGGCACCGGGCTGCTGTCAGCCCTGCTGTCATCGGTCATGAACAACATGCCCAGCGTACTGATCGGTGCGCTGTCCATCAATGCGAGCGCCACCTCGGGCTTAGTACGCGAGGCGATGATCTACGCGAACGTGATCGGCTGCGATCTTGGCCCGAAGATTACGCCCATCGGTAGCTTGGCCACCTTGCTGTGGCTGCATGTCCTTCAGCGTAAAGGTATCCGAATCACCTGGGGTTACTACTTCAAGGTTGGTGCCTTGCTCACTTTCCCAGTTCTGCTCATCACCCTTTCTGCGCTCGCTCTGCGGTTGAGCCTTTGAGCCCGCCAATGGCGGTAGGAGTTAGCATGCGAGTTCTATTCATGTGCACGGCCAACAGTTGCCGGAGCATCCTCTCTGAAGCGATGTTCAACCACATCGCGCCCCAGGGATTCGAGGCTGTGAGTGCCGGTAGTTTTCCCAAGGGGCAAGTGTTGCCGCGCAGTCTGCAAACGCTGAAAGAGGCAGGTATCTCTACCGCAGGCTTGAGCAGCAAGGGTAACGACGCTTTCGAGGCGAGCCCGCCTGATATCGTAATTACCGTCTGCGACAAGGCCGCTGGTGAGGCATGCCCGGTGTACTTCGGCCCGGCGCTCAAATCGCATTGGGGGCTGGAAGATCCTTCCGATCTGCAGGGCGAAGAAACCGAGATTTCAGCTGCTTTCAATGCGACGCTCGCGCAGATTGAACGGCGTTGTCGCGCATTCCTGGAACTGCCGTTTGAAGACTTGAGCCGTGACGAGCTGAAGCGCGAGCTGGATCGTATTGGCCAACTCTGAGGAATCCATCTATGACCGTTGAACTCCCCAACGTCGAACACGCCCTGATAGGCCAATTCTCCAAACGCATCGAAGCGAGCCAGCACAAGCCGCGAATCCTATTGCTCCATGGCTCCACCCGTGAGCGCAGTTTCAGCCGGCTGTTGGTCGAAGAAGCTGCGCGACTGCTTCAGCACTTTGGCGCAGAGACCCACATCTTCGATCCATCGGGCCTTCCGCTGCCTGATGACGCGCCGGTTGAGCACCCCAAAGTTCAGGAGCTACGTAATCTTGTACTGTGGTCTGAGGGACAGGTCTGGTGCTCACCGGAGCGACACGGCGCCATGTCCGCTGTATTCAAGGCTCAGATCGACTGGATTCCGCTCACGCTGGGTGCGGTCAGGCCCAGCCAGGGCAAGACACTCGCGGTTATGCAGGTATGCGGTGGCTCGCAGTCGTTCAACGTGGTCAACCAACTGCGCGTTCTGGGTCGATGGATGAGGATGTTCACCATCCCTAATCAGTCCTCGGTGCCCAAGGCCTACATGGAGTTCGGCGAGGATGATCGAATGAAGCCATCTGCCTACTACGATCGCGTGGTCGACGTGATGGAAGAGCTGATGAGGTTCACCCTTCTGTTGCGTGATCAGAAAGACTTCCTCTTGGATCGTTATTCCGAGCGCAAGGAATCGGCTGAACAGCTATCTGCCCGCGTTAACCAACGCTCCATCTGAGGTGCCGGATCATGATCAATGTGAGGGAGGCATCCGATTCGGATGCCGAAGCAATCCAAGCAATCTGTGAACCTGTGGTGCTTGTCACTGCTATCTCGTTCGAAGAGGTGCCCCTTCAGTAGAGGAAATGCGGGGGCGGATACTTGCGACCCTTGAGACCTATCCCTACTTGGTGGCTGAACAAGAAGGAGTTGTCATCGGCTATGCCTACGCAAGCCAGCACAGTGCTCGAGCAGCATACCGCTGGGCTGTCGATGTGACGGTGTACATCGCTGAAAACGCGCGCCGTGAAGGGGGTGGGGCGGCGGCTGTACGCGACCTTGTTATCGATGCTCAAAGGGATGGGCTACCGCTCCGTCTATGCGGGAATTGCACTGCCAAATGCAGGGAGCGTCGGGCTTCATGAGCGGCTAGGTTCCCGGCATATCGGCACATTCCCCCAGGTGGGATACAAGCATGGTGCGTGGCATGACGTGGGGTACTGGCTTCTTGATCAGGGCGACCGATCAGTGTCGCCCCTGGGGCCTATTCGCTTTCTTGGGTACCTGCCGAATTGCGATTAGCGCATTATCTCCTAAGGCGAGGCAATGACTGCTTCTGGCCGGTAGCAGCCGTTGACGACGGGCAGCTACCGGCCAATAGCAGACGTTCGCGGGTGACTGTTAACGCCATCCATAGCTGACAGTGGCTAATAGCGAGCGCAATTCGATTTGCTGTTGGCAGCCGTGGCCGACGCTACCCATCCCGAACGACGGCCATAGCGTGAGGTGCCTCTACCTTGCGTCATTGCAGAAGCGGTGAATTGCCCCGCAAGCCGCACGCAGCGACTCATCATCCAGAGCGTAGGCAATACGAAGGTAGCCTGGAAGTCCAAACGCACTACCTTGTACGACGGCCACGTTGGCCTCTTCAAGTAGTGCCAAAGCGACCGCTTCGTCGTCAACTAGATCACTGCCGCCCGGCGAGCGCTTGCCGATCAGGCCGGAACAATCGGCAAAGGCGTAGAAGGCCCCGCCTGGAACTTCGCAACTGATGCCCTGCGCCTGGTTGAGTAGCTCGACCATGAAATCTCGACGCCGCTGGAACACTTCACGGCTGTGGGCGATGAAGTCTTTCGAACCGTCCAGAGCAGCGACTGCCGCATGCTGCGAGATGGAACAGGCGCCCGAGGTCTGCTGGCCCTGCAACTTTTCCATCGCTTCGAGCAACCAGCGAGGCCCAGTGGCAAACCCGATCCGCCAGCCAGTCATGGCGTAGGCCTTCGATACGCCGTTCATGGTCAGCGTCCGTGCAGCCAGTAGGGGCTCAACTTGGGCGAGCGTGATGAAATCACGCCCGTCGAAGATCAGGTGCTCATAGATGTCGTCTGCCAAAATCATCACTTGCGGATGATCGAGCAACACCTCAGCCAGGGCTTTCAGCTCGTCGCGATCATATACAGCTCCCGTGGGGTTGGACGGCGAATTCAGGATCAGCCAACGAGTCTTCGGCCCGATGGCTCTGGCCAACGCTTGCGGCGTGAGCTTGAAGCCCGACTCGGCGCCACAGGTAACGATCCGCGACTCGCCGCTGCACAACTCAACTATTTCTGGATAGCTGACCCAGTATGGCGCGGGGATTACCACCTCGTCGCCTTCATTGAGGGTCGCGGCCAAGGCATTGAAGATGACCTGCTTGCCTCCACAGCAGACTAGTGTGTCCTGCCAGCTTACATCGAGACCGTTCTCGGACTGGTACTTACGGGCTATGGCTTCACGCAGCGCGCGAAGGCCTGCCACCTGGGTGTAGCGGGTATTTCCATTGTTGATCGCAGTGATGGCCGCAGCACGGATGTGCTCCGGGGTATCGAAGTCAGGCTCACCCGCACAAAGCGAGATGATATTCGCCCCTTCAGCGCGACGTTCCGCAACGCGGTCGATGATTTTATAGGTCGCCGAAGGCTTGGCAGCCTCCAAACGGCGGTTCAGCGTTTCCAGGCTCATGCGTGCGCCTCCGGGAGGGAAAGGCCCATCAGGTCCATGGTGGTGTGACCTTCGCGCAGCTTGGCCATGAACACTGCCTCTTTATCGGCGCGTTTCTGCCCTTCGTGCAGTGTGCGTTCAACTGCATCGACCGGGATGATGATCACACCATCCTCATCCGCGACCACTAGGTCGCCGGCAGTGACCTGCGCCCCGCTGAAGTCGAACGGTTTGCCTACGGACGGCGTGGTCGCCTTGACGGTACCTTTGACGGAGATGCCCCGAGCAAAAACCGGAAAGCCGCGCGCTTCAAGCGCGGCGATATCGCGCACGCCGCCATTGATTACCAAGCCAACAATACCAGCGGCTTCAGCCGCCACAGTAAGTACTTCACCCCAGTAGCCGGCAACGAAATCGGCGGAGTCACAGACCAGGACGCTACCGCGTGGCGCGTTCGCCACGGCAATGTGCAGGCCCAGGTTGTCACCTGGCGAACACTGCAGCGGGTACGCCGGTGCAGCAATGAATGCGCCTTTCCAGACAGCGCGAATCTCGCGGTCCACAGCGCACGGCAACCCGGAGGCCTCGTACAGGGTGGAGCTGCCGAGGACCTTTGCAATGTTCTGATACTCGTGTGGAAGGCTCATGATTTTTTGCTCTGCAGAGAATGGTAACCGAGGGCGTCACGGGCTTCCTTAAGGCTCTTGCCAGTGGCGATTTGTTCGCGGATCTGCGCTTCAACGTGTTCGATGCGCCGTGCCAATTCGGCGACTTCTTGAGCACGACCGCGCGGGACTATGACGACGCCATTGGCGTCAGCGACGACGATGTCGCGGGCACAGACCCGCGCTTGGCCAACCGACACCGGCTGGTTGACGGCCACAACTTCCACGCGGTCTTTGCCGGTACGCATGAAGCGACCTTTACTGAACAGTGGATACCCCTCGCCCAGAGCCTTGTTCACATCGCGGCAGACACCGTCTATGACCGTGCCGGCGATACCGCGGGCCAGGGCGTACTGGGTCATGATGTCGCCCCAAACAGTGCAATCGGTGCGACCCTCGTTGGCGATGACCACAACGTCGCCTGGTGCTACGTCATCGATGAAGTCCCCGACAGTGCCGGGCGGTGTGCTCGCACTGACGTACTGAACGGTGAAGGCTGGGCCGACCACAACCTGGCTGTAGTTAGCCAGCGGTACTACGCCAAAGGCTTGGCCTGGAAGGCCTAGCTTGTCCATAGCGTCGGAAATCCCCGGCGTATCCAGGCCTTCGAACAAGGCAACGAGGTCTTTATCTGAAAGGCTCATATCAGTGCTCTACCTTGATAGCTTCGAACTGGGTGTCGTGCATGACTTCCTCGACCGATCGGCCTGCACGCACGGCGTCCACCATGCCGGCTTGTCGGCGGTCGATACGCTCGGCCAGACCAAGAACCTTCTCGATGGCATTGGCGGGGACAAAAACGGTGCCGCATTCATCGGCGATCACATAGTCGCCTTCCTCTACCTCGACGCCAGCCATGCGAACTTTTACGGCTGCGTCTATCTGGATGAGCCGGTTACGGGCGCTGATCATGGTCACGCCGCGGCCGAAGACCGGATAGCCGATGTCCACGCTGCCGCGGATGTCACGGCTGAAACCGTCGATGACCGAGCCCCGGATACCTTTGCGCTGGGCGGCGTTCGCCAGGATGTCTCCCCAGCTAGAGATACCATCGACGCCACCCGCGATCACCAGCACGCGGTCATCGGTGGTGATCTGCTCCACTACCGGAGTAATCAGGTGAACGGTGGGCGCCACGTCCTGCTTGGGCCCCAATTGAACAGTGCTGGCTCGACCAACAATCTTTGGGCATTTCCAAAGCGGCATCAGGCCATTAGTGGCGCCAGGGAGCTGGAGGAAGTCCAGCGCGTCCGACACCGTGTTGGTGTCGAGTGCGGCCAGGCGCTCAAGCGGGGCTTTCAAACTCATCGGTTGCAGACCTCTTGCTAGGTGAGGCTTGAGTATCTGCGCCGAGATTTGATACGTATATTACGAAGAAGCTAAGCTTTTCATATCCAAAACCTATGGAAGTGCGCCGTGATCAACTTTCGCTTGATACGCCATCTATGGCTGTTCCTGGCCGTAGCTGAAGACCAAAACTTCACCCGTGCAGCTAAACGGCTGGGCATGTCACAGCCGCCATTGACCGAGCAAATCCAGGCGCTGGAGCAGTCCTTACGGGTTCAACTGTTCACTCGGTCTCGCCGAGGCGCTCACCTGACCGCTGCGGGAGCTGCCATACTCCCCGCCGTACGAAAGTTTGCTGATCAGCTGGAACGATTGGAGCTTGCGGTACACGAGGCCGTAGCCGGCCACGCTGGCGTAGTGACGATTGGGGCGATTACCTCAGCAATGATTGATGTACTGCCCCCGCTGATCGAGCAGTTTAAGCAGGATCATCCACTGATCACGGTATCGGTTCGAGAGATCGATAGCGCGGAGGCTATTCCCGCTCTTGAGGCCGGCGATATCGACATCGCCTTCGCGCGCCTTGAGGGCAACCTCGGTCGGCATTTGCAATCTCTACCGTTGTCCGAGGATCGACTGGCAGTAGCACTCCCCAACGATCATCCCTTGTCCGCGAGTAAGTCCGTCTCCCTCAAGTCCCTCGCCGATGAAACCTTGGTGATGGCTTCGCGCGATGTGAGTCCTGTCTACTTCGACTATCTGGTCGGACAGTGCAAAGCCAGCGGCTTCGCCCCGCGGATAGTGCACCAAGTTCGCTCGGTCTCGTCACAAGTTGCCTTTGTCAGCTGCGGCCAGGGCATTGCCTTGGTTCCCAGCTCGATGGGCAAGCTCGCGCCTAAAAACGTACTCATTCGGCCTCTGTTCCCGGAGGTCAAAGTGGTGACTACGGCCATGGCGTGGCACAGCGAGCATAAGAATCCGCTCGTGGATGCCATGATCGACCAAGCGAAGCAGACCTTGCTTTCATAGGCTAGACATATAACAGGGTTCGTGGCTTCGTATTTTACAAATCCTATGGCGAGTTCAACATTGAGGATGTCTGTAATAGGAGCTCCGACCCGTGTCCCATCCAGCTCGCTTCACCCACGAGAAAATTCCACTGAACATCGACGGTATACAGCTCGACCTTGCGGTGATTCATCGCCGTGGGCCTAAAGCGCCCATCCTGTTCCTCCACGGTTTTGGCTCCACAAAAGAGGACTACGCCGATATCACGTTGCAGCCTTCTTTCGATGGGCATCCCTTCATTGCCTACGATGCTCCAGGCTGCGGTGAGACCGAATGCAGCGACCTCTCGCGCATCAACATCCCATTCCTGGTGAAAACCGCACAGGCCGTACTCAAGCATTTTGAGACCAACACTTTCCACTTGGTAGGTCACTCCATGGGAGGTTTGACCGGCCTGATGTTGGCTCATGGAGATCCTGCGCGCGTGCTGAGTTTCGTCGACATCGAGGGCAACATCGCTCCTGAGGACTGTTTCCTCAGCCGCCAAATCCACGATCATCGCTGTGATGATGTACGATTTTTCCGCGACTTTATTGAACGCACTCGATTGGCATCGGACCCTGCGAGCGCGCTGTATGCCGCAAGCCTGGCGCACAAAGTGCGTGCCGGCGCGGTGCGCGGCATTTTCGAATCAATGGTGGATTTGTCCGACAATGGTCAGTTGATGGATAAATTTCTAGGCCTGCCATTCCCGCGCCAATACATGTATGGCGTGACCAATTCCCACCTGTCCTACCTCCAGGACATTGCAGCACAAGGCGTGCACCTAGCGTGCATTCCTGATTGCGGCCATTTCCCGATGTACTCGAACCCTGTGCTCATGTGGCGGCGGATCAAAGCCCTACAAGACTTCGCCTAAGCAGATTTAACCATTTACACGCGGTTATGTCGGCCGCATGAAGCTCCGCACTACTCGGTAAAAATAACAATTAGGTTGCGCCATGCTTGAAGCCAATAGCGGTCATCGAGTGCCTACAAGACCAGTGGCGATTCACACCTGCTTTGATCCGCTTTTGTTCGCTGTAATTTCGACACGTCAAAAAGACAGTCTTGATGCCGATCAGTAGCGTCTAGCCATTACGATGCCTTGGCAGGTTTGGTACGTGTGGCCTTTGAAGTCGCTTTTTCACCTAGCCTAGTCGCGTTTGCCATTTTCGCGTCTATGCAAATCAAGGGATTACCGCATGAAAATGGACGTTATCAGACATCTCAAGGTGTGTTATGCGACAGCAATGTCGCCTAATTAATAGTTAGGCGGCAAAGGCACAGGAGGCATGTTACGGGCATAGAAGCTATTCATAGTTGTGCTGTTAAACAACGTGCACGCTCGAACTCATTCGCTGCTTACCAGGCCTCAAGTCCGATCATCAACGCCGTATCGGGGCGAACAGACCGCATGAGTGCGTTCCCAGCAAAAACCAATATGTTGCTTGCAGGGCCCTCGCGGGTTGGCCACAGTGCGGTATTTATTACCTGCGTCCGGCTCGAAGTCCTCTGCCTAACAGGTGGTTCAAGTCACTCGCTTCGCTCGTTCGGGATCGCGTTCCGCGGCCCCTTAACCAAACGTTAGGCGATGACATCGGCCCGCCAAAGCAGCAATTAAAGAAGGCTAAACCTCAATGAACCTCGACCTCTCACCTCCCTCGGTTGGTTTGAATAAGGATGCGCTCGCCCGGCTTGGTGCCTCTATTCAGGCCGACATCGACAGCGGAAGGCACTTTGGCGCTTCAATCCTCGTCGCTCGCCACGGTCAGGTGGCCTACCAGGCGACCTTCGGAATGGTTGCTCCGGGTCGGGCTCCATCAGGTGACGATCGATACCTGCTCATGTCGATGTCAAAGGCCTATACCGCGACGCTCGTCCTCAAAGCGATTGATGAAGGCCGTTTCGGCCTTGATACACGCATCGCGGACCTCGTTCCCGGCTTCGGCGCACTGGGCAAGCAGCGGGCAACCGTGCGGCAATTGCTGGCGCACACCGCGGGGCTGCCGTTCGGTCTCGTTCCGCCTCCGCTTGGCCTGGACAAGGTCGGAAACCTCGCGGTCAAGACAGCCGCGATGTGCGCATTGCCTGCGGCCTACAGTCCCGGCACCAAATGCATCTACACATCGGGCTTGGGCTACGATCTGTTGGGCCAGATCCTGGTCAATACCGATTCGAAAAAGCGCGGTTTCAATCGCATTGCCCAAGAAGATTTGTTCACGCCGTTGGGCATGGCGGACAGCAGCTTCGCGTGCTCGATCGACGATCCTCGACGGGTTCCGGTGTCGTTTACTGAGGCGAATGTGGGACCCACCACACCGATGCTTCTGCGCCTTTTCAATGAGTTCCTTGACGCGGACGCAGAGATGCCGAGCGGGAATGCGTTTTCCACGATCAAAGATGTCTTCCGGTTCACCGAAGTTTTCCGCGGGCGTGGGACAGCGCACGGCCAGCGTGTTCTCTCACCCGTGCTCTTCGACTACGCTCGGCAGGATCATGCGCCCGGCTTGATCAACGATGCGACCGCCTTCGAGGTCGAAGAGCGGGGCCTCAACGATTTCGCGGCGCACTTTACCTTGCTCGGTGGTTATATGCGCGGGAGTGGGCACATCCTGAACGCGACCGGGCACACCGCATCGCCTCAAAGCATTGCGGCGGTCGGCGGTGCCTCGACGGCATGGATGATCGACCCTGAGCGGGATCTAACCGTCATCTTCCTATCTGCCGGCTTTATTGAGGGCCTGCGCCATATCGAGCGTGTGCAACGTATCAACGACCTGGCCTTGGCCGCGGTCGAGGCCTAGCAATCTGCGGCGGAAGCAATCCGAGGACTGCCTAACAATTCGTTCAAGCCGAGCCCGCTTCGCGGCTCGACTTAACTCAGGCGTTATGCACACGAATATGCCCCATCGACAAGCGCGATTAAAGGGCATGCGACGTCTCCCCATCCTCAGTAGCACTTGTATTTAGAGTCGATCTATCTGTCCGCTTTTGGCCGGTAGCTGCCTGCTGCCACCGGCTGCAACCGGCCAATAGCGGACAGCGCAAAACCGCTAACTTCGGACCTGCTAGGGAGCGCAAGCCGTTGGTGCTCTAACATGGGGCAATCGATAAGCACGGTAGAGCGCCTTGCCAATAGGTGCCGAGAAAAGCACCGGCCACAAGACCGGGGCTTTTTGTGGGCATCTATTCGGCAGGAGTCTAAAGCGGCCTTATTGCTCATCGCACCCAGCGTTGCCACAGCTTTCCAGGCACTTCTGGTTGGCGGCACCCATACGCTCGACATCATTGCAGGCATAGACCTGGAACCAGTTCTGCTTGGCGACGCGGCAAGCTTCACTCTTGTACGGCACGGTGACGTGTTGCTGTGGCTCCTCTGGTGAGCACTGGTAGGTGGCATCGAAGGTTTTCATTCCAGCATCGGCGGCTACCTGGGCAACGATGTCGTCCAGCTGTTGGCTGCGCTCGGCATGGCCCGGAGTGCTGCTAATACCAGCGATGTTCTGCAGGGTTGCATTAGAGGCGTCGGTCTCCGAACGACGGGCTACTGCTGAGCTCCCCTTGAGTGCACTGTTGGTGCCCATGCTGGCACCACTCAGCGCCGACACCGCGGGCTGCAAGCTCCCTGCATTCTGTACGCCGAGGTTCTGTTGTGCGGTGGCGATGCCTCCGGCTTGGCCGTCGGTGAGAATATCGGCCGCCATCCCGGTGATCATTTGGTTGCGGATTTCGCTGGAAACTCCAGATACCGAGCTGACAGCTCCCGCGCCAATACCAATAGCCATGACCTTGCCGAACAGGTCACCACCGCCCGAGCCAGTTTGCGCCTGCTGGCGAGCTGCAGCTTGTTGTTGAGCTAGCTGCTGTGCCTCCTGATTGGTCGCCATCTCACGGCGCAGGCGATTGTTTTCCAGCCGGGTCTTGTACAGGGCATCGATGCGCTCTCCCTGGGAGTATTCACAACGCTCGGGACTGCCATCGACAGTGCAGACTCCATTGCCGTCGGGAGCGAAGCTGCTCATCTCGCCTTCATATATCGGGCTTTCATTGATGCTCACTTGGCCCTTGGTGAAGCCCAAGCCACCGTTGACTGCCACCATGGTGCCTCGAATCTGCAGGCCGGTGTCCAATCTGGACCAGGTGACGGTACCAGCAGGAACGCCTTTCTTGAACGGGCCGGAAATGCGTTCCAAGCCGGATGCATCGTAAGCATCCACAGTGCCTGACCAGCTGTTTTGTTCGCAGGTACCACTTGCGAGGCGCCAGCCAGGGAAGCCGCACGACTTGGCGCTGGCCAGTTGAGCGCTGGACATATGGCGGGGCCCCAGCTTGCCATTGCTGACCATGGCCTGAGAAACCTTGCCATCAGGTGAGGTGACCTGTACCAGACCATCATCCAAGTGGCCGAGGTCGAAGTTCCCCTGTACCTGCTCGCCGTTGGCAAAGCGCATGACGCCTGGGCCGTTGGCCAGGGGGAAGTTGACGATGCCTGCCGCATCGAAGTGAATATATTGCTTGGTGGCTTCTAGGTGGGGAAGGCTGTAAGTCACGCCGTCAAAAGCAATGTTGGCGTGTTTGGACTGTGTGGGCAGGCTGCAGGTGCCGGTCCAGGTATTGCCCTGAGGATCGCCCAAGGTACAGGTGCTACCTGGGAGCAAATAAACTCCCATCGAGAAGGAGACCATGGTGAATTTGTCGGAGCTGACCGTCCAGCCCGCAGGTGAGGTGTAGGTCCCTTTGGGGCCGGCCATGCAGCCGGAGCCGAACGTCAGGCTCCCATTAATTTGTCCGCGAAACAGCACCGTGCCGTTGGGGCGGTAGATTTCCCCGTCGCCCTCAAGATAGCCGGGCTGGGGCGTTCTGAACTCACCTTTGCAGGTTACATTCAGGTTGCCGCTGAAATCGAACCAGCGCCCCGAGCCCTTACCCTGTGGTACGCCGCCTTTCCACTCGCCGCTGTATTCGAAAGCCGAGGTGGCCGGACTGGTCTGAAAACGGTGGGTATAGACGCCATCGGAGATACCGGTTGGCATTGCTGCTGGCGTGAATTGCGTGCACCCGACGAGAAGCATGGACATCGCGCCCAGGCAAATGGTGGTGCGTGATGAGGCGAGCAGGCGCATATGGCACATCCTTGATTGGTTTATCGGATCCGAAGTTTCGCTCGCCGCCTGCTTTAGGAGAGGCGCGGACGAGAGCGATCGCAGATTGCCATATTCCGGGAAGGGCTCAAGCGTGAAAGGCTCGACTTTTATTGGTACGTTTGGAGTCTCGAGGAGGCAGTTAGCTCTTAGTCTTGCTTGGCCTATCGAGACCAACAGCTATTGGCCCAGAGTGTGTAAAAACGTCCGGATAAACCCCTGCTATGATTTCTGAGAAATTTGTCGCGAGGGAAGCCCGCGCAGAGGTTTATCCAAGGTGAGTACCGAGGTCACAGCAACTTGCTTCCCGAGAGCCTCGGTGATTACCTCAGCGAGACTAATGCGGTGCGGGTGGTCGATGTCTTCGTCGATGTATCTGCCTCTCTTCCCATCTGTATGAGGCGCTCGATGTCTAGCCGATACTCCCCATCTCCTACCAGAGCTGTCCTAGACCTGCAAAACGCACGTTCGCTTGTGGGAAAGCGGCTGAGTGTGCTGCTGCACGACCAGTACTATTTCAACGACGAGAAAGATCCGGGATATATAGGTTCTCTAGAGTGGCGTTTTGGCGAGCAAGAAGTTCTATCCATGTATCTCTTGAGTGATGGCCAGCGAGTCGGCTCGGACTTGTTGCCTTCTGATACGCCGGCTTCCTTTGAGATAGAGCCGAACGTGACATGCTCCTGGAAGAGGGAGAACCTGCTTGCAGGTCTATCGGCAACCCAGCTAGAGAACACAAAAATTTGCGCAGTTGAGGGAGTTGTCGACTCTTTAAATGGGCATGAGCCTTGGCTGGCCGGATTCAGAGTTACGTTCGAGACCGGTGACTCATTGATCTACCTTAATCAGGGCGACGAGGCCGTCGTATTGATTAATGCGCTACCGCCGGTAAATGTAGGCCTCGAAACACGCTTTGTTACCTCGATTTGATGACAGCTAGAGGTGGTGCTGTTCATAAAGGTCAGCAATTGGCCGGTAGCTGCCCGTCGTCACCGCCTGCAATCGGCCAGAAGCGTCGCACGGGAAGGTGACTTTCTAGCGGAATCACGTGCTGAAATTGCCCGTTTGCTAAACTCTTAAGCTCACGAAGCAACCATCAGCACTCCCAGGGAAGCAAGCACTAATGGAACTGACATTGAACGCCGCACGAGCATTAAGAGATGGTGGCATCGATGCCATGGCTGCCTTGGATCAGATGCTGATTCAGACCCTTAAATACCTCCCTGCAACACAGCATGCAGACATCAAGCTCGTTACCGGCCGGCTCATGGGCGCTGTCGCGAAGGAAACGATTGAAAAGGGCATTACGGCTTTCCCTGAGCTGAACCCGGACGACGAAACCTGGATTTCGATAGCGATCAGCAAGGGGCTCGAAAGATCTTCAGTACCTTAAACATTGGCAAAGTGTCTTGCACACATGTCGCCAGATCCGTACTCAACTAGCCTCCAGCTCTGACCGCTCTTCATAGCCGCTGGCAGGTAGTTACACCTCGAGAAAGCCCACTATCGCCGCCGAAAGCGGCCGGTTGCGAGTTGCTCGCTCTCGGCCGGCAGCTTCCATATCTACCAGCAGCATCCTCGCTGCCCTCCGAAAAGGCTGCTCTCGCTCCGTGATCTGGAACGTGGCCCATTCGGTTTTCACCTCCGGGCCAACCGGCCATAATGGCGCCTGCTTCTCCACTCAACCTGCCTGCCGCCATTGCGCAGCAGCGCGACTCTGCAAGGAACGCTCATGAGCTTTTTCCGGAAGCTGTTCGGACTCTCACCCAAACCCGCCACCGAGGCAGCATCGCCAACGCCACAGGCGGCGCAGACGCCTGACAGCGAGAGCCTCTTCGACGCCGCTAACCAGGCCGCACGGGAGGCCAGTGCCGACTGCCTGGATCGCCACTGGCAGTCGGTCGGCAGCGTCGAACAGGATGTGCTGGGCTACCTCATGAGCCCGAGTTTTTCCGGCGGCCCGTATTGGCCCTCCACCCGCCAGGCCTATCGCATCGTGCGCCGCGGTGACGCCATCATCCTGGCAACCGAAGGCCTCTCGGATCCCTTCGACGATGAAGAGGGGCAGGGCAACGGCTTCGAGATGGAGCTGTTCCTGGAAACCGCCGATATCCCGGAGCATGCCCGCGGCAAGCCGGGCGAGGTCGACCCGCTCAGGTACAGCTGGGCCTTCGAGCTGATCAAGCACGTGGCCGGCACCGTGGCCAATGCTGGCGGCATCGTCAATCAGATCGAGCAGTACGGCGTGCTGTCCCTGGAGTTGCCTGGCCTAAGCCAGTCGCACTACATGAGCGAGCAGATTCCCCCTGCATTCGTCAGCGACGACGATGCCGTGGGCGTACTCATCGGCGGCCCGGCGCCTGACTTCGCGACGCGCCTGGATGACATGCCGTTGTCGCCCGTCACGCTGATGCCCGTGGTGCTGATCACCGCCGCGGAGCTCGACTACGTGCGTTCTGGCGGCGGCGCCGCCCGTGAGGATCTGGTGCAGCGCCTGCAGGCGGCCGGTGTCAGCCACCGCAGTAACCTGCAGCGCGCCAGCGTGGTGTGAGCGGGCGGGCTGCTGCCTGGCGGCCTGACCTTTCAACTTCACCAATTCATGACTCGAGTGCCGACAGATGTTATCCGCACAGCAAGCCTGCTCAATCGTCCTTGGCCTCTGTGAAGGTGTCACCAGAGACGGCAGGCCGGAGCGTTTTGCCATTCAGTCTTGCGAGCTTTCGGCGAAAGGCGACTATTGGGTGATCTGCTGCAACAGCGAAGACTACGTAGTGCACGGCAAGACCGAATACTGTTACGTCGGCGTCAACGCCCATCTCGTCGACGTCACGACCGGTGAATGTGAAACAGTGGCCAGCTGTTTTTCGGTTGAGCAATACCTGCAAGACAAAAGCGACCGTCAGGCCGCCGCTGGCAACAGCTATGTACTTTGCCCGGCCTTCTCCCGTGAAGATAAAGCTGCAGTGATCAACCTGCGACGAAAGCTGTCGTGCTCATACCCGGACAGCTTTGTCCTGCTATCGAGCACCGGCCGACATTGGCTTACCGGCATACGCAGGTACCTCGAAGATGCCCAGCGAATGCTCGCGGGCGAAGGCATCACGACAACCATCGAGCTAGACCCAGACCCGAAAGGCGCCATCGCCATCGGGCCGGAGGCTTGGCACATCGATAGCGTGCTAAAGGCTGTTCAGAAAAAGCTCGAAAGGGACGATTGACGAGAAAGGCGAAAAATTCTTCTCTGCCACAGCCGGCCTGAATGCTTGGCAGTGAGAGACGCCAGCATGGAGCGGGCAGGGCAGATGGCTGCCGTGCCCCGCCCCAATCTTCAACCCTTGCGCGCCTCCCGCACCGCTGCCTTGTGAGCCGCCCTGACCAGATCCCAGGCATCCGCGCTAAGCAGGTAAGCGGCTTCGCTTATGTGTTGCACGTCCAGGGCATCTGCCTGAGTGATGTTCATGGCGGCGAGACTGTGCAGCAGGCCGCGCACCGCTCTAAGCCGCTGTTCGACGCTTTCCTGCAGATCCATGTACGAGCAATTGCTGTCGATCAGCATTACCGCTGTCGTGGTCGGGTTGCTGGAGAGTGGGAGGAGGTTAGTCATGGCCCTGGCCTCCGTTCTGGTGATCAGCGCGGCGGCGTGCGGACGGATTTAGGGCGTGCTTGTGCTTCATGGGGTGGTACTCCAAGTTTGGTTTGGAGCCGCCACTGATCGTCGCCAAACGATTGGGGTGGCAGCTGTGCGCAGGTTGGCGAACCGGGAACTTGGGACCCGGCATACCCGAAGGTATCCCACGCACAGCCGCCATAACACGAAACGGCAGGCACAAAAAAAGCGCCTGCTGTCGTATGGGGCGCCTATGCGCCAAGTTGCTCGGGTCGCCAAACCCGGTCGCTGAATTTGCAGCGACGTACGCAGGTTAGCGTGGCAGATGTTCAAGGGCAAGCGGAAGGTCGGCTCAGTAGCGGCGGCTGTTCAGCGCTTGTGTTGGATCAGGCTGCTACGGAGCGAGGTGCAGAATGGAAGTGGTCGAGTCGAACAGGGAGATAAGGCTTTTGAAGGTTTGAAAACCTGCTGCTCGCGGGCTGTTTCTGATTCATACCGGCAGCTTATGGCTGGTAGCTGCTACCTGGGACAGGCTGCTGTCGGCCAGAAGCAGCCCTTCAGCAATGGAACATCGTAGGTCGATAGACCTGTGCAACTCATGGATACATGGCGTTGCTAGAATGGTGGTTTGTACTCATCTCACATCAGTGACATATACCGCTAAACTGGCCCGACTTAACGAACAGGTTGAACAACACGGAAGAGGTCAATCGATGGATGCCGCACAACGGGCTGCCAAAGCCAAGCAACACCGGCAACAGGAATACGAAAAATACTGCAACTCCTTCTCTCACTACCTGCCGCTTTGGAAGGTCGACGACAAAGAGTGGGTTGCCCAACGAAAGCAGACCTGGAACGCTATCGCTGAACGGGAGAAGCAAGAAGATGAATTCTTCGTCAAAACGGAATGGGAAAATCGGGGCCGCTTTTTCCAACGAGGCAAGCCGCGAATAAACGATGCGGTGTTGTATCCAGACGAGCGTATCCGGCTCACCCCCTTCGACTCTGTCGATCAGATACTTGAGTTTTATCGCGCGGAGCATGTCTCGCATCGCGGGAGGCTGCACGAAAATGCACTGCGTATGACCAGCTATAGGCTGCGTGCCTGTCCTGCTGAGTTTCACCGGGTGGAGCTGATTGCCAAAGCACTCTATGACCCCAAATGGGTCGGCTGCAAAGAGCCGATGGGTATCGATCAGCGGCAAAAGTATGTGGTGACCTGCCCTCGCGACGCCGTGCGCTCTTATGTAAATGACGCACGCAGCCACATTCGGCATTCGGAATCGTCTAGTCGAGAAGAAGTCTATCGACGCTACAAAAAACGCTTCACGGGCCAGGAACGCAGCTATGTCGAAATCACTATCGATTACTTTTTGAGCTCCCTGGCTATCGCGTTGGACGACAGCTACACAGGCTATGGCGAGGTGTTGGATCAATCGGATTTTGAGGATATGCATGAACTGGCCAAACTTGCATATGCGGTCAAACCAGATGCCGGCAACCCTCACATAGAACTGTTCATTCAGCAGATGAAAGATAGGGTCATCCCCCACCCTCTGTTTCAACAGGCTTTGTCGGTTCCCTTAGCAACGCGCTGAAAATCTAGTTACTCAGTGAGCGGCTTCGAGGGTGGGCATAGCGGATCACTCCATTCGCGTCAAACGTAACGCCCACAGTCCAATGGGGCAGAAGAAGGGGCAGATACACTTAGTGGTCGTCTGCTGTCATTAACGATTAGCAGTAATCGCCCAATAGCGGGCTTTTAGAATAGTTAATTACATCTGCACCTCCGACCCTGAGTGAGGCCGTGAGCAAAGCTGGTGGGGGCAACAAATCATCGTCCACAGGCAATCGTTTATTGCTGAGGTGCAGTTCGCACGCCCATTTCTAGTCTTCAATCTGTTAGATTTTCAGCCTATCCGGCAACCAGTTAGGCTGCTTTTAACTCGTACTACCTTCAAGGAAGAAAACATGTCAGAAAATTATTTCAAGGTTGAATGCATTGCCGAGCCCAAGGAAAAACTCGCTCCGCTGCTAGCTGAACTGCAAAAGCTGGTGCGTAGCGGTGCCTATCAAGGCTCACTGCTAAGTGACTGGGACAATCCTGTACTGACGCCGCCCGCGCTGTACGGAAATTTGCTGCTCTTCACTCTCGAGGCATCCAGCCACGACATGATGGGCAAAGCGCAGGTGGACGCGTTACATACCTTAGGCGCCGACTACGTTCGTATTTCTGCCGAATACACCCAAGTAGGCGAATCTGAAACCATCTGCTTCCAAGCTGGCAAAAAGATTTCCGCCAAAGCATTCCCTAAACCTATTCTGGATGATGCCGGTAAGGCATACATGTTTATCCAGGATGAGCAGGACAGCTCGCTGGCTGCGCTGATCAAGGCAGGCCTAGACCCCGACTGTATTTTTACCGGCCGCCCACTATTTGTTCACGCCTGTGAACACTATTTGGAAAAGTCGATGGCAGCGTTGCTCAAGGCAGGCGTCAACTTGAGTGCCTGCAAGCCATACACGCGGGAAGTCATCTATGCAATTTCTGCTTTAGAGCAACAGAGAGATCGCCGCGCCGTCCTCGCAGGTCTGCTTGCCGGCGGTGCCGACGTTAATGAGGTTTGGTTAACGGCCGAGGGATTTTACAAAGACCCAGCCATGACCGAAATGCTCATAGAGGCGGGCGCAGACATCAACCAGCCGTTCTCAGAAGAGCAAGGCTCCCTGTTGTTTCACAGTGCCGAGCTGTTCGACGATGACCCCGTGCTGCTGGCTCTGCTGGAGCGTAACGGCGCGCTGGCCATCGCGCCAGAAATCCAATATGACTCTGACCGTCTAGAACGCCTCATTTACAGCTTGCGAGGGGCAGAGACTCTGGAGCAGTTGGTAGCCGCTGGTATCGACCTGAACAGCTCTGTAGGAAGTGAGCCCGCGGCAGTTACGGCACTAACCATCAAGCCCAGTATTGCCCTTGGCCTGATCTCGGCTGGTGCAGATGTTAGCCAATGGTTGGAGCCAAGTTACTTTCAAGGCAAAGTGCTTTATCACCTTGCCTTTAACGACAGCAACCACCCACTGGACGACAACGAAGCCGCCGCCACGCTCGGTATTTTCCGGGTTTTACTAGAGCGCGGCCTAAACCCCAACCTTGCTTGCCAGGCTCACGTTTACTACCAGAGCAGCACTTGCTTTGGTTACGCCGGTTCGCTGTTTCTACTGCTGATTAACTTCTGTTGCGCAGATGGCAACAAATGGTCTGGGCTACGCACAGACCTGGCGAAGTTGCTGGTGGCGCATGGTGCCGACATCAATGCACCGGGCGCGCGGGAGACAGGCCTGATTGGGGCGCCGATGCTTAGTGTTCAGCTGGAATCCGAGTACGTGCAGGGATTTGTCAATGCCGGTTCAGGCAGCTTGCTCTACCACCTGGAACAGCAAACTGAAAAAAGTGCAGACACCCAAACGTTTATGCAGTGGGTAGCGGCCAATGGCGGTATTTCTCAACGAGCGCACGTTGCAGTCCCGTAAGGTGCGAGCTCACCTACCAGTGAAAAGGAGACGGATTTTATCGGCACCAACTTAACCAACTTTGGGTAAGTAGACTGTCTCTGATCTCTCTAGCCCCCTAGAGTGAAATCGTTGTTAACGACTCCCGCTTGATTCCAAGCCAACTTACTCAATCGTCCGCTTCTGGCCGATAGGAGTCCGTCACGGACGGCTGCAATCGGCCAAAAGCCGTCGTTCAGAGTAGGGAAATGACCTGCCTTCTTACTAGCGGCACAACACTTCGTAAGGTGTACTTCGCGCACCATGCGACAGACCCACAGATGCTGTGGTGCACACATTCCCCTTACACGACAGCGTCTTCCCTTGAGTTTGACGCCGCTCTTCGATTAGATACGAGGTGTAAACGCTTTGACGTGAATAGCATCATCAAAAACAAGGGAATAGCGCTAATGGCAAGGATAGAGCCCGTTTTCGGCAGTATCAGCAGCGAAATCGAAAACCTATACCAACCGGGCGACGCTCAACTGATCGACGACGGGGTTGTCACGTTTTCAAAACCCAAGATGTTTGATTTTTCCGGGCGTATTTCTCTGGCGCGCTTCTGGCTGATTCATATCCCCTTGGTGCTGGTTCTTCCGTGCATTTTGCTGGCGTTCTTTATGGTGGGGTTGCGCCATCAACTGGTGGTTTTGCTGATAGTTGGTGTCACCGTTGTCGTTCCTGCCATCCTGCTCAACGTGTCTCTACTGGTACGCAGGGCACGTGATCTAGGCTGGAGTCCAATATGGGGAATTCTCTCCGTGTTCCCTGTTATCGGCTTTGTGATAACGCTTCCGCTCATCATGCTTCCGGGGCGTAAAGCGATTAATAAATACGGCCCGCCCAATCCACCTCTCTCGACGTTGGTAAAGCTACTTACCGCACTGTTGGTGGTGCTGGCGCTTGTAACTTCAACCGTGCTAGTTGCCTATTTTCCCCAATACCACCCACAGGAACTCTACGGGTGGTTCGTTAATGCATTGGCTCAGGCATAACGTTAGCGTACGTGAAGTCCATGCTTCGCCTAATTGCGCGGCGCCAAGTGCTCAGGTGCCTTTGTAGAGAGCGCTGTGCGCACCATGCGATAGCCCTGCGTATGCCGCGGTGGTGTCCTGGCAGCACACGGTTTCAGCCAGCTTGGAATTCATCTCATGGTAAGCACGTAAGGAGATACCAGCGCCGTGGTCTCGCTCTAGCCAAAGCTCCTTACGCCACCGGCGACCATCTCCTGCCAAACCACTCCCGCGACCCAATCGTCTTGCCGGCCAAATACCGGAGGAGGCGGGGAGAAACAGCCAGATACGACAAAGCCCGCGCAAGGCGGGCTTTGTCGAGGTGTTTCGCGAGCAGCGCAGAGCTGCTGGAAACTGGGATTTGGTCGGAGAGACAGGATTCGAACCTGCGACCTTCTCGTCCCGAACGAGACGCGCTACCAAGCTGCGCTACACTCCGAATGCGCCGAATTGTACTGAAAAAGTTTTGCAGCACAAGGGGTTAGCGCAAAATTTTTGATCGGGGCGCAGCGCCTGAAGCCTGCGCCCGCGATGGGTCAACGGTGCTTACAGCTCTTTGACGGTACGAACCTGGTCTTTGTTGACCTTGGTGCGCTTGCCATCCAGTTGTTCGAATTCGTAGAAGCCAGTGTCGTCGTCGAAATCAGGGCGATCTACGGTCTGGATTTCCCGGCCATCGTTCAGGGTGATGACCGAAGGCGTGGAACAACCGGCCAGAGTAACCAGGCCGAACGCGAGTAGAAATGCAGCGGTAGTCCGTTGCTTCATGACATGTCTCCTTAAATCGAAGCTGAATGATTACTTGGGCTAAGACGAGCACGGCGACGCCAAGTTCCACCCTATTTATCCAGTCGGCTGGCTGACTCGCAAGCGCGATCTATTCGAGAAGCTGCGGTGAATTGACGTTGCTCAGGCGCGGATCGTCTGGCGCGCAGGTTAGCGCCACGGGCTGGTGATCGTGCAACCAGCGCTGGGTGCTGCGCTGGCCCGCCTGCCAGGCCTGCTCCAGGGAGGGCAGCAGGCTGCGCGGGACGACCGCGAACAGCGGTTCCCAGTGGCCGTCGCGCTTGGCCATCACCGGGCGCTCGCCGGCCAGCGCGATGAGTTCGTCGAGCAGGCTGCGGTCTACCCGGGGTGCGTCACAGGGCAGCACCAGCAGGAGAGGGTGGCGGGCGATCTGCAGGGCGGCGCGGATGCCGGCCAGCGGGCCGGGGTAGTCTGCGCTGTCATCGCCAACGAGGCGGTCGGCGTAGGGCGCGTAGGCGTCATGGTTACGGTTGCAGGAGATGATCAGGTCGTCGGTGAGGGGGCGAACCTGGTCGTGCAGCCAGGCGATCATCGGGCGCTCCTGCCACTGCACCAGGCCCTTGTCGCGGCCCCCCATGCGCTGGCCGCGGCCGCCTGCGAGCAGGACCACCGAGAGGCTTTGGGGCGGGGCTGAGGTAGGCATGGCAGGGTCTCTGGAGGTGGCGCTGTGGTATAACACCGGCCATTGTTCACGACAACTGGAAGCCTGCCATGAGCCACAAGGCCGATGCGCCATTCGTGCCCCTGAATATCGCCGTTCTGACCGTCAGCGATACCCGCACGCTGGAAACCGATACCTCCGGGCAACTGTTCGTCGACCGCTTGAAAGCGGCCGGCCACAACCTCGCCGAGCGCGTACTGCTGAAAGACGATCTGTACAAGATCCGCGCCCAGGTCGCCACCTGGATCGCCGAAGACGTGGTGCAGGTCGTGCTGATCACCGGCGGCACCGGCTTCACCGGGCGTGACAGCACGCCGGAAGCGGTGGCCTGCCTGCTGGACAAACAGGTCGACGGCTTCGGCGAGCTGTTCCGGCAGATCTCCACCACCGACATCGGCACCTCGACCATTCAGTCCCGGGCACTGGCCGGCCTCGCCAACGGCACGCTGGTCTGCTGCCTGCCTGGCTCGACCAACGCTTGCCGCACCGGCTGGGACGGCATCCTGGCCGAGCAGCTCGACGCCCGCCATCGCCCGTGCAACTTCGTGCCGCACCTCAAGCTCGCTGCGCCCTGCGAGAGCCGCGGATGAGCGAGCCGCATTCGCCGCTGATGCCGGTGGAGCAGGCGCTGCAGCGTCTGCTGGCACTGGCCGAGGCCACGCCCATCGAGGGGCAGGAGCTGGTCGATCTGGCCGACGCCGATGGCCGTGTGCTGGCCCAACCGATGATCGCCGGCCTGGATCTGCCGCCATGGCCCAACAGTGCCATGGACGGCTACGCGCTGCGTCTGGCCGACTGGCAGGGCGAGGCGCTGCCGATCAGCCAGCGCATCCTCGCGGGTACCGCCCCGGAGGCGCTGCAGCCCGGTACCTGTGCGCGGATCTTCACCGGCGCGCCGGTGCCGCTCGGTGCCGACACGGTGGAGATGCAGGAAAACGTCAGCGTGGCTGATGACGGTCGCGTGCACTTCGATCAGGCCCTGAAGCTCGCCCAGAACATCCGCCCCCAGGGGCAGGAGAACCGCAAGGGTGAAACCCTGCTGACCGCCGGTACGCGGTTGGGCCCGGTGGAGCTGGGGTTGGCGGCGTCGATTGGCCTGGCGCAACTGCCGGTGCGTCGCAAGCCGCGGGTGGCGGTGCTCTCCACCGGTGATGAGCTGGTCGAGCCGGGACAGCCGCTGGGCGCCGGGCAGATCTACAACAGTAACCGTTACCTGCTGGTCGCCTGGTTGCAGCGCCTGGGCTGCGAGGTGATCGATGCTGGCATTCTGGTGGATGATCTCGAGCGTACGCGCGAGGCCCTCGGTGCCCTGCAGGATGTCGACCTGATTCTGTCCACCGGCGGTGTGTCGGTGGGCGAGGCGGACTTTCTCGGCATCGCCTTGCGTGAGGCTGGCGAGCTGGCCCTGTGGAAGCTGGCGATCAAGCCCGGCAAGCCGCTCACCGTCGGTGAGTTCCGTGGCCGCCCGGTGATCGGCCTGCCGGGTAACCCGGCATCGACCCTGGTGACCTTCGGCCTGCTGGCGCGGCCTTATCTGCTGCGCCGCCTGGGTGTGCAGAAGGTCGAGCCGCTGGGCTTCGCGGTACCCGCGGGCTTCGTCTGGCCGAAACCGGGCAAGCGCCGCGAGTTCCTGCGGGCGCGGCTCGAGAACGGCCGTGCAGTGCCCTATGCCAATCAGAGCTCCGGTGTGCTGCGCAGTGCCGCGTGGGCCGAGGGGCTGGCGCAGGTGCTGGAAGGCACCACCCTGGAAGAAGGCGACAGCCTGCACTTCATTCCCATGAGTGAACTGCTCGGCTGAGGTGTAGAGTCGACGATGGGCTGGCGTGATTATTTCGTTTGCCCGTTGTCTGCATTGGCAGTCGTTTTCAATCCCGTTTTCCGGAGCCGTTATGCAAGAGCGTAAAGCGCTGTTGATCCTTCATGGTAAGCAGTCCCTCAACGAAGAGGTGCGTGCGGCGGTCAAGACCCAACGCGAGCGTGGCTGGGACCTGGCCGTGCGCCTGACCTGGGAGGGCGGCGATGCCCAGCGCCTGGTCAGCGAAGCGTTGCAGGCGGGCTATCCGACGCTGATCGCCGGGGGCGGCGACGGTACCCTGCGTGATGTCGCCGAAGCCATGGCCAAGGCCGAAACGGATGCCAGCCTGGTGCTGCTGCCGCTGGGCACCGCCAATGATTTCGCCAATGCAGCCGGTATTCCGCTGGCGCCGGCCGAGGCCCTGGCGCTGCTCGACACCCCCGCGCAGCCCATCGATCTGGGCGAGGTCGACGACCAGCTGTTCCTCAATATGGCCACTGGCGGCTTCGGCTCCAACATCACCGCCAATACGTCCGAAGACCTCAAGCGTGTGCTCGGTGGCGCGGCCTACATGCTTACCGGCCTGACCCGCTTCGCCGAAGTGCGCTCGGCCTTCGGGCGCTTCAAGGGGCCGGACTTCGAGTGGGAAGGCGAATTTCTCGCCCTGGGCATCGGCAATGGTCGCCAGGCCGGTGGCGGGCATGTGCTGTGCCCCCATGCCCGGGTCAACGACGGCCTGCTGGATGTGTGCATCGTGCCGGCTGCGTCGGATGTGGTCGGCACCCTCGGTACGTTGTTTTCCGGTGGGCTGAAGGGCATCGAAGGGGTATCGGTAAGCGCTCGGTTGCCCTGGCTGGAAATCGAGGCGCCCGAGGGGCTGGACCTGAACCTCGACGGCGAGCCGCGAGAAGGCCACAGCATGCGTTTTTCCGCGCGGCCCCAGGCGTTGCGGGTGCATTTGCCCCAGCAATCGCCTTTACTGCAGGACTGAGCATGGCGCGCTGGTTTTCCGCCAGCCACTGGTGCAGGATGGCGTTGCGCCATGCCGCCTTCAGTAATGCAACGACTGGCCGATAGCCTCACAAGAACATCACGCCTCACAGGAGCGAATAATGGCCGGTATTCTCGACACCGTTGATCAACGGACACAGCTGGTAGGTGAGAACCGCCTGGAAATCCTGATGTTCCGCCTGGCTGGCCGGCAGTTGTTCGCGATCAACGTATTCAAGGTGCAGGAAGTCCTGCAGATGCCGAAGCTGACGCTGATGCCGCAGCGCCATCGTTTCGTCTGCGGGGTGATTCACCTGCGCGGCCAGACCCTGCCGGTGATCGACCTGTCCCAGGCCATCGGCATGCGCCCGATCGTGCCCGATGAGCGCAGCACCATCATCGTCACCGAATACAACCGTTCGATTCAGGCCTTCCTGGTCGGCGGCGTCGACCGCATTCTCAACCTCAACTGGGAATCCATCCTGCCGCCGCCTGGCGGAGCAGGGCGCCACCACTACCTGACGGCGATCACCAAGGTCGACGACCAGTTGGTGGAAATCATCGACGTCGAGAAGGTCCTGGCCGAGATCGTGCCGTACGACACCCGCATTTCCAGCGACCGCCTCGCCGATCCGCTGCTGGAGAAGGCCCGTGGCCGCGAAGTGCTGCTGGTCGACGACTCCAGCGTGGCGCTGTCGCAGTTGCGCGATACCCTATCGCAACTGGGGATCAAGATGCATGTGGCCACCGATGGCCTGAAGGCGCTGAACATGCTCAAGGCCTGGGCCGATAACGGCCAGGTGATGACCGACAAGCTGCTGATGATCTTCACCGACGCCGAGATGCCGGAAATGGACGGTTATCGCCTGACCACCGAGATCCGTCAGGACCCGCGCCTGCGTGATCTGTACGTTGTGCTGCACACCTCGCTGTCCGGCAGCTTCAACGATGCCATGGTGAAGAAGGTGGGCTGCGACAACTTCCTCTCCAAGTTCCAGCCCGACAAGCTGGTCGACGTGATTCGCGAGCGCCTGGCGCTCGACGAGCAGTAAGCGCTCAACGCCACGCGCCTGGCTTGAGCCGCGGCGGCGGTTTGCGTATAACCGCCGTTTCGCTCTAGTCAGGACGCCGGGCCATGCACCTTTCCTCGCTTTATCGCTTTCCTCTCAAGTCCGCCATTGGCGAATCGCTCCCCAGCCTGCAGCTCGACGGCCTGGGCGTGGTCGGTGATCGCCGCTGGATGCTGGCGAGCGAGGAGAACGGCCGCTTTCTGACCCAGCGCACCTTTCCGCAGATGAGCCGCCTGACGGCGCGCTGGAATCAGAGCGGCGGCCTGACCCTCGAGGCGCCGGACAGGCCCTCTCTCGATGTGGCGCTGCCGGACCCGGACGAGGCGTTGCGCGGCGTGATCATCTGGCGCGACAGCATGCGCGTGCCGGATGCCGGCGACGAAGCCGCGGCCTGGGTCAGCGCGTTCATCGGCAAGCCCTGTCGGCTGGTGCACGTGCCTGCAGAGCGTGCGCGCTATATCGAGGGCAATGTGAGCGGCGATGAGAAGGTTGGGTTCGCCGACGGCTTCCCGCTGTTGCTGATCGGCCAGGCCTCGCTCGACGACCTGGTGGCCCGGGTTGGCCGCCCGCTGGAAATGCTGCGCTTTCGTCCCAACCTGGTGGTGCAGGGCAGCGAGCCCTATGCCGAAGACAGCTGGAAGCGCATTCGTATCGGCGATATCGAGTTCACCCTCGCCAAGGCCTGTTCACGCTGCATCATCACCACCATCGATCCGCAAACCGGCGAACGCAGCGCGGATCGCGAGCCGCTGACCACCTTGCGCAGCTACCGCCAGCGCGAAGGCGAGATTCTCTTCGGGCAGAACCTGATCAACCACGGCAGCGGCGAATTGCAGGTCGGCATGCCGGTCGAGGTGTTGGCGTAGGTTGAGGCATTCACCCCTGATGTAGCCCGGGTCGAGCGCAGCGACACCCGGTAGGGCGCCCTGGGTATCGCTGCGCTTAACCCAAGCCCCGGCGGCGGGGCCACTGCGCGCTCTTTCTTGCCGCTTGCCGCCGCTTTATTGGTCGAAATAACGCTCGTGCCAGCCTACCAGCGGCTGCGGCGCGTTGAGTTTGTCGCCGTAGATCACCGCATAGGACAGCACGTTCTGCACGTACTGGCGGGTTTCATTGAACGGGATGTTTTCGACCCATACGTCGTAGGACAGGTGGTTGGCGCCGCGCAGCCATTGGCGAACACGGCCTGGGCCGGCGTTGTAGGCGGCCGAGGCCAGCACGCGGTTGCCGTTGAACTGGCCGTAGATCTGGCTCAGGTAGGCGGCGCCCAGCTGGATGTTGACGCTCGGCAGCAGGGCGTTGTTGGGGTTGCTCAGGGGAATGCCGTACTTCTTGGCGGTCTCCTTGGCGGTGGCGGGCATGACCTGCATCAGGCCCATGGCGCCGGCGTGGGATTTGGCGTCGGCCATGAAGCCGCTTTCCTGGCGGGTGATGGCGAACACCCAGCTGGAATGCAGGCCGCGTTTCTTCGCTTCGGCGGTCAGCGGTTCGCGATGGGCCATCGGGAAGCGCACGTCGAGGTCATCCCAGTACTTGGCCTGGCTGATGGTGCGAATGGCCGGGAAGTACCACTCCATGTCGTAGGCCAGGCGTGCCTGAGCGACCAGTTCGTCGCGGTCGAAATGACGGCTGGCGTGATACCACTCGCGGCGGCCGTCGACGATCTGGCCACGGTCATGGAATTCCATTGCACGGCGGATGCCGGGGGCGTTGCGGACCTTCTTGATCACCGCGGCGCTGAGCGGCAGCGGCGCGTTTTTCAGGTAGTAGGGTTCCTTGACCTGGTCGGCAGCCATGAAGCCATAGAAGTCGCGCTCCTTGGCCAGTTCGTGGAACAGCGGCTGAGCGGCCTTGCCGTTGGGTTGCGCCAACTGCAGGCTGCGCGCCTGCCAGTAACGCCAGCGGTTGGTGCTGATCAGGGAGTCGGGCATGCGGCTGATCAGTTTGTAGGCGTCGTCCCAGCGACCCAGGCGCAGCAGCAGGCGCGCGCGCCACTCGCTGACGGTGTCGTCACGCAGGTTGGGGTCGTACTTGGCCATCACGTCGAGGGCACGCGGGTCGAAGCGGCGTGCCAGGGTCAGGCCGATCTCGTTGGCGATGGCCACCTTCTCCTGCTCGGAGAAGCGCATGCGCTGGGAATAGCCTTCGAGCAGGCTCAGGGCCTGTTCCGGGTCCTGGCGAGCGAGGCGGCGCAGGCCCAGGCTGACCACGTCGCCCATGGCGTCGTCGGCCGGCATGAAGCGCGCGGTCTGGGTGAGAATCTGCGGCTTCTGGCCGACTTCCACGAGCAGCTTGCCGTGGTTGCTGAGCGTCGGCAGGTCCTTGCTCAGAAAGGTGGCCAGGCTGTAGTTGCGCGCTTCGGCAGCCAGCTTGGTACGTTGCCAGCGGCGCTGTTCGGTCAGTTGCCCTTCGGCGGCCCAGCGGTCGAACAGGCGATCGCAGGCTTCCGGTTGCGACTTGCCGACCAGCCACAGCTTTTCGGCGCTGGCGTAGCCTTCGGCGGTTTGGCCCTGATTGAGCTGGCGCTGGCCGTTGAGGCAGTCCAGTTCGGTGAAATTGAGGTTCGGATCGTAGTACTTGGCGAAGGTCTGCCATTCGCCACGCTCGGCCAGCCAGCGCAACCAGCGCAGCTTCATCCAGTTGGCCTGAGGCAAGTCGCCATGGGCCGCGAGAAAGGCCTCGATCTCGTCGTTGCTGGCCCATTTCAGGCGCGCAGTGAGCTCGTCGTACGCCAGGTAGGGCGTCAGCGGGTAGTCACGCAAGGCGCTGGCATAGCGCTGATAGGGGCCCTTGTCGCCCTTGGCGAGGGCGGCTTTGGCCTCGTCGTAGTACTGGCGTTGCTGGGGCAGGCTGGCTGCCTGGCTCAGGGTTGCCGTGGTGGCGCAAAGGATCAGGCAGGACAGCAGACTGGGCAAACGACAGCGCATGGCACTTCCGGGGGATCATCTCGTGAGCGGGCGCGATCTGGCTGAATGCCGGTCGCTCGATGCGCCCTTGGGGCGGTTGCCGTTATACAGGCGATCACGGCAGTGCCGGGCGCGGTGACGACAACGGGCGTTAGCTTAGCCTTTTGCCCGCTTGGCGCGAAAGGGCCGTTGCAGCTTGGCGCATGTCTGTTTATGTCACGTCGACGGTCGGCACGCACGGCCTCACAGACGCCGAGGGTCTTCTCGGTTAGAATACGCGCCCGGTTTTTGGCTGGCGCATGCGCCGGCCAGATCAGTTTTCGTGGTGGTCGGCCACGCGACGAGCCCATTGGCTGCGTTCGCACACCCTTTCGCCCATCACCCCAGCGTATTGTCGAGGCAACTCCATGACCCTGCTCAAGTTCACCGATGTATCCCTGGCCTTTGGCGCCATGCCGCTGCTGGACAAGGTGTCTTGGCAGATCGCCCGGGGCGAGCGGGTGTGCATCATCGGTCGCAATGGCACCGGCAAGTCCAGCATGCTCAAGCTGGTCAAGGGGGATCAGAAGCCCGATGACGGTGCCGTGTGGCGCGCGCCGGGTCTGAAGATCGGCGAGTTGCCCCAGGAATTGCCGGTGGCCGACGGGCGTACCGTGTTCGACGTCGTCGCTCAGGGGCTCGACGGCGTGGGCGAGTTGCTCGCTCAGTACCACCACTTGGCACAGAACTGCGTCACCGAAGAGGACCTGAACAAGCTGATGCACGTTCAGCAGGACCTCGAAGCCCGTGATGGCTGGCGCCTGCAGCAACTGGTCGACAGCACCCTGAGCCGTCTGCAGTTGCCTGCCGACAAGACCCTGGCCCAGCTGTCCGGTGGCTGGCGCCGCCGCGTGCTGCTGGCCCAGGCGCTGGTCAGCGAGCCGGATCTGCTGCTGCTCGACGAGCCGACCAACCACCTGGACATCGGCGCGATCGCCTGGCTGGAAGAAGCCCTCAAGGATTTCCAGGGCGCCGTGCTGTTCATCACCCACGACCGTTCCTTCCTGCAGAACCTGGCCACGCGCATTCTCGAACTGGATCGCGGCGGCCTGATCGACTGGAATGGCGATTACGCCAGCTTCCTGGTGCACAAGGAGGCCGCGCTGGCCGCCGAGGAAACCGCCAACGCGCTGTTCGACAAGCGCCTGGCCCAGGAAGAGGTATGGATCCGTCAGGGCATCAAGGCCCGACGTACCCGTAACGAAGGCCGTGTGCGCGCCCTCAAGGCCCTGCGCGTGGAGCGCAGCGAGCGTCGCGAGCGCACCGGCAAGGCCAACATTCAGCTCGACACCGCGGAGAAATCCGGCAAGCAGGTGATGGTGCTGGAGAACGTCAGCTTCGCGCACCCTGGCGGGCCGTTCCTGATTCGCGATTTCTCCATGGTGCTGCAGCGCGGCGACCGTATCGGCCTGCTGGGCGCCAACGGCACCGGCAAGACCACCCTGTTGAAACTGATGCTCAATGGTCTGCAGCCGACCAGCGGCACGGTGGAAGAGGGCACCAAGATCGATGTCGCCTACTTCGATCAGTTGCGCCACCAACTGGACCTGGAAAAGACCGTCATCGACAACGTCGCCGAAGGCCGTGACTTCATCGAGATCGACGGGCAGAACCGCCACGTGCTCAGCTACCTCGGCGACTTCCTGTTCAGCCCGCAGCGTGCCCGTACGCCGGTCAAGGCGCTGTCCGGTGGCGAGCGTGCGCGTCTGCTGCTGGCCAAGCTGTTCAGCAAGCCGGCCAACCTGCTGGTCCTCGATGAGCCGACCAACGACCTCGACGTGGAAACCCTCGAACTGCTCGAGGAAGTGCTGCTGACCTTCAAGGGCACCGTGCTGATGGTCAGCCACGACCGGGCATTCCTCGACAACGTGGTCACCAGCACCCTGGTCTTCGAAGGCGAGGGCAAGGTGCGCGAGTACGTCGGTGGTTATCAGGACTGGCTGCGCCAGGGTGGTTCGCCGCGCCTGCTGGGCGTTGGCGAGACCAAATCGGGCAAGGCCGAGCTGGGTTCCGCAGTGGTCGAGGCGCCTGTCGCCGCCCCCGTTGCCGCCCCGGTGGAAAGCGCGCCGGCAGCCAAGAAGAAACTCAGCTACAAGCATCAGCGTGAGTTGGACGCCATGCCCGAGCAGATCGATGCTGCAGAGCAGAAGATCGCCGAGCTGGAAGGGCAGATCGCCGATCCTGCGTTCTATCAGCAGTCGGCAGAGCACACCGCTGCGGTGCTGGCGCAGTTGCAGGCGCAGCAGGAAGAGCTGGACCGTCTGGTCGAGCGCTGGGCTGAACTGGAAGGCTGACAATCGTCACAGGGTGGTTGGGGCTTATCGCTGCCCTGTGGGGTAAGTCGATTGCAAAACGTCAGGTTTCTGTCTGGCCGGCAAGAGCATGTTCGATGCCGTTGCAGGAGCCGTGACTCCGCGGCGATCGCCGGCCTTCACACCACTGGTGTGAAGGCCGGCCATTGCATCGCGCCGGGGGCGATGGTCCTACGCGGGTTTCTGCCTTTTACTCAGCGAGTAGCGGTCAGGCCGACGGCTTTTTCAGGCTGACGGCCAGCACGTCGCAGGGCGCGCCGTGCAGTACGTCATTGGCGGTCGAGCCGAGCAGCAGGGCCAGGCCGTGACGGCCATGGCTGCCGACGATGATCAGGTCGCAGTGCTGTTCGGAAGCCAGGCGGTGGATTTCCTGACGCGGCTGGCCGTAAGCCAGGTGGCGGCTTTCGGTGCCGAGCTGCGGGTGTTTGAGGGCGAAGGCGTCGAGGCGCTCCTTGGCCTGTTCGAACTGCTGTTGCTGCAGCATCGACAGGTCCATCGGTACGTCGCCACCAAAGGCCATGGCCATGGGTTCGACGATGTGCACCACGGACAGTTTCGCCTGGGTGCTGCTGGCCAGGGCCTGGGCGCGCTTCATTACCGGATCGCACTCCTCGGTCAGATCGACGGCGACCAGAATGTGCTGGTAGGACATGGGATTGTCTCCTTACAAGGGTGACCAATGATTTCAAGTGTGGCTGATTTGAGCATTTACCACAGGTTGCACGGTCGAGATAGAAATTATGACGGGTTGGATCGTTGTCGCACTACTGGTAGTCGCCCTTAGCCCCCTGGTCTGGCTGGTGCCGTCGCGGCGTCAGCGCGGCCAGATGGACGTTCGCATGGAGGCAAGACGCATGGGCCTGGCCATGCAGCTGGCCCGGGAAGAATGGCCGTACTGGATGACCAGTGCGCCGCCGAGCCCCTGCCCGCAATACCACCGTCCGCGGCCTCGCGGGCGGCAGGACAGCTGGTGCTACTGGCAGAAAGAGCCGGGCCTGTGGGTGAACAAATGGCAGGAGCCCTGCGCGGACAGGCCGCTTGCCGAGCAACTCGCCACGCTGCCGGGGGATGTCTACAAGGCCGAAGTGACCCCGCAGATGATCGCCTTGTTCTGGGGTGAGCGGGCGCGCCCCGAATCGTTGCAGGCTGTTGCGACTTTTCTCAAAACCCAGGCTTGAGGGTTGCTCATCAAGGGCTGTCATGACGGCTCGCTCACCTGGTCTTGCCGGGCGTAAAGCTCGGTAACCTCCATCAGCCCGCGGATGATGCTGTCCGAGTACTTGTTGACCAGAAACGGCACGCTCTTCTCGTTGTAGTTGCGCAGCGACTTCTCGATGTAGCGCCATTTGGTCGTCACCGCGTCGAGCGCCGTATCGATCCGTGCATCGTTGCCCGGCCGGTTGCGCAGTGCAGTCAGGCGGCTGGAGAAGTCAGTCACCTGATCCTCGATGGGCCGCTCGCTGCTGTCCCCGGAAAAACTCGCGCCTACCGATGCACTGCGTGCCGCGTAGCTCACGGCGATGCCTTGCATCAGCAGGCTGAGCTCTCGGGTGCTGGCGGTCTGCTCGGAGATCGCGCCGGGGTCCGTGCGCTGCAGGGCTTCGTACAGGGCCTGGCTGGTCGCCAGCACCTGGCGGTTGCGCGCGGCCATGTCGGCCACCGGCTGCAGGTCGGTATAACCCTGCTTCGCCAGGGCGGCCATCAGCTCGCTCAGATCCCGGTCATAGGCCTGCCATTGCTGCTGCAATTGGGCATGCAGGCGCGCTGCGCCAACGTCGGGGATGCCAGCCAGCGTGCTCAGTTGTTCACTGGCCTCCCGGCGGGATTCATCGATCATCCGCGCATAGCGCTGATCACCTTCCATACTGTTGTACATGTAGAAGTCGCCCAGGCTTTTCTGCGCAGCCAGGTGCAGGCGCAGCAGATGTTGCAGGTAGGGCGAGGTCTGCGCGGCAGCGGCCAGACCAGGCAGGAGCAGAAGGGTGGCGAGCAGGGTGTGCAGAGAGATGGCGCGCAGGCGTGAATGCATGCTGGAACCTCGGTGACGACATGTCGTTATTGTTGTTTTTGTCATTCGGTGGCAGCCGAATCGCGCGACTCTACCTGCGGCCTGAAATTTTGGCTAGCGGCGGATCGAGGTGCGGGCATGTCTACCGAATGATGCGTTATCGACGCCATTGATCTGCTTTTCGCCGCAGCCTCGATCGATCACCTTGAGCAGGTAGTGCGCACTGCAAGTGGCTACAGAACGCCAATTGACAATTCACGGCTTTTCCGTGAATGTGTGCTCACCCAAATCAAACGGGCGTATGAATTGAGCGTTTGCCGTTTTGGCAGTGCCCAATCCAGTCCGATATCGCATCGGTGGGTAGCGGAATTTCGGCTACGGTGTCTTGTGGCGTGAGTCTGTGGATTGACTCCGGTGTGTACTGTTCAGATTCCCTAAGCGTGGAGATCAGTTGATGATTTACGAAGGTAAAGCCATCACGGTTAAGGCTCTTGAAAGCGGCATCGTCGAACTCAAGTTCGATCTCAAGGGTGAGTCCGTCAACAAGTTCAATCGTCTGACCCTGAGCGAGCTCCGTCAGTCCGTCGACGCGATCAAGGCCGACGCCTCGATCAAAGGCGTGATCGTCAGCAGCGGCAAGGACGTGTTCATCGTCGGTGCCGACATCACCGAGTTCGTCGACAACTTCAAGCTGCCGGAAGAGCAACTGGTCTCCGGTAACCTGGAAGCCAACAGGATCTTCAGTGATTTCGAAGACCTGGCAGTGCCCACCGTCGTCGCCATCAACGGCATCGCCCTGGGTGGCGGCCTGGAAATGTGTCTGGCCGCCGATTACCGGATCATGGCCGAAGGCGCCAAGATCGGTCTGCCCGAGGTCAAGTTGGGGATCTACCCAGGCTTCGGTGGCACCGTGCGCCTGCCGCGCCTGATCGGTACCGACAACGCCGTCGAGTGGATCGCCTCCGGCAAGGAAAACCGTGCCGATGAAGCCCTCAAGGTCGGTGCGGTGGACGCCGTGGTCAGCGCTGACAAGCTGCAGGCCGGTGCCCTGGACCTGATCAAGCGCGCGATTTCCGGTGAGCTGGATTACAAGGCCAAGCGTCAGCCCAAGCTGGAAAAGCTCAAGCTCAACGCCATCGAGCAGATGATGGCCTTCGAAACCGCCAAGGGTTTCGTCGCAGGCCAGGCCGGCCCGAACTACCCGGCACCGGTCGAAGCGATCAAGACCATTCAGAAAGCCGCCAACTTCGGCCGTGACAAGGCGCTGGAAGTCGAAGCCGCCGGTTTCGCCAAGCTGGCCAAGACCTCGGTCGCGGAAAGCCTGATCGGCCTGTTCCTCAACGATCAGGAACTGAAGAAGAAAGCCAAGGCCCACGACGCCATCGCCCAGGACGTGAAACTGGCCGCTGTGCTGGGTGCCGGCATCATGGGCGGCGGTATCGCCTACCAGTCGGCGTCCAAAGGCACGCCGATCCTGATGAAGGATATCCGCGAAGAGGGGATCAAGATGGGCCTGGGCGAGGCCTCCAAGCTGCTCGGCAAGCGCGTCGAGAAGGGTCGCATGACCACCGCGCAGATGGCCGAATCGCTGAGCGCCATTCGCCCGACCATGTCCTATGGCGACTTCGGCCATGTCGACATCGTCGTCGAAGCCGTGGTCGAGAACCCCAAGGTCAAGCAGGCCGTGCTGGCTGAGGTCGAGGCGGCGGTCAAGGAGGACACCATTCTGGCCTCCAACACCTCGACCATTTCCATCAGCTTGCTGGCCAAGGCCCTCAAGCGCCCGGAAAACTTCGTCGGCATGCACTTCTTCAACCCGGTGCACATGATGCCTCTGGTCGAAGTCATCCGTGGTGAGAAGTCCAGCGAGAAGGCGGTTGCCACCACCGTGGCGTACGCCAAGAAGATGGGCAAGAACCCGATCGTGGTCAACGATTGCCCGGGCTTCCTGGTCAACCGCGTGCTGTTCCCGTACTTCGGCGGCTTCTCCAAGCTGCTCAGCTTCGGTATCGACTTCGCACGCATCGACAAGGTCATGGAGAAGTTCGGCTGGCCCATGGGCCCGGCGTATCTGTCCGACGTGGTCGGCATCGACACCGGCCACCACGGCCGTGACGTGATGGCCGAAGGCTTCCCGGATCGCATGGCGGTAGAAGGCCGCACCGCGGTCGACGTGATGTACGAAGCCAACCGCCTGGGCCAGAAGAACGGCAAGGGCTTCTACGCCTACGAGACCGACAAGCGCGGCAAGCCGAAGAAGGTCACCGACCCCGAGGCTTACGAGCTGCTCAAGTCGATCGTGGTCGAGCAGCGCGAGCTGAGCGACGAGGACATCATCAACACCATGATGATCCCGCTGTGTCTGGAAACCGTGCGCTGCCTGGAAGACGGTATCGTCGAAACGGCTGCCGAGGCCGACATGGGCCTGATCTACGGCATCGGTTTCCCACCGTTCCGCGGTGGTGCGCTGCGCTACATCGACAGTGTCGGGGTAGCCGAATTCGTGGCCCTGGCCGACAAGTACGCCGATCTGGGCGCGCTGTATCAGCCGACCGAGAAACTGCGTGAAATGGCCAAAAACGGCCAGACCTTCTTTGGTTAATCGCGCAACGATTGGAGCGAGAGTGAATTTATGAGCCTGAATCCAAGAGATGCAGTCATCGTCGACTTCGGCCGTACCCCAATGGGGCGTTCCAAGGGCGGCATGCACCGTAATACCCGTGCCGAGACCCTGTCCGCGCAACTGATCAGCAAACTGCTGGAACGCAACGACAAGGTCGATCCCAAGGAAGTCGAAGACGTCATCTGGGGTTGCGTCAACCAGACCCTGGAGCAGGGCTGGAACATCGCGCGCATGGCGTCGCTGATGACCCAGATCCCGCACACCAGTGCCGGGCAGACCGTCAGCCGCCTGTGCGGTTCGTCGATGAGCGCGCTGCACACCGCCGTGCAGGCGATCCAGACCGGTAACGGTGATGTGTTCGTGGTCGGCGGCGTGGAGCACATGGGCCACGTCGGCATGATGCACGGCGTCGACCCCAACCCGCACCTGTCGCTGTACGCTGCCAAGGCCTCCGGCATGATGGGCCTGACCGCCGAGATGCTGGGCAAGATGCACGGCATCACCCGTGAAGCTCAGGACAAGTTCGGCGTGCGTTCGCACCAGCTGGCCCACAAGGCCACTGTCGAAGGCAAGTTCAAGGACGAGATCATCCCGCTGCAGGGTTACGACGAAAACGGCTTCCTCAAGGTCTTCGACTACGACGAAACCATTCGTCCCGAAACCACCCTGGAAAGCCTGGCCAACCTCAAGCCTGCGTTCAATCCCAAGGGCGGCACCGTCACGGCGGGTACCTCCTCGCAGATCACCGATGGCGCTTCCTGCATGATCGTCATGTCCGCCCAGCGTGCTCAGGATCTCGGCATCCAGCCAATGGCAGTGGTTCGCGCCATGGCCGTGGCCGGTGTCGATCCGGCGATCATGGGTTACGGTCCGGTACCGTCCACCCAGAAGGCGCTCAAGCGCGCCGGCCTGACCATCGACGACATCGATTTCGTCGAGCTCAACGAAGCCTTCGCTGCCCAGGCCCTGCCCGTGCTGAAGGACCTCAAACTGCTCGACAAGATGGAAGAGAAGGTCAACCTGCACGGCGGCGCCATCGCTCTGGGTCACCCGTTCGGTTGTTCCGGGGCGCGTATCTCCGGTACCCTGCTGAACGTGATGAAGCAGAACAACGGTACCTTCGGCGTGGCGACCATGTGCGTCGGCCTGGGCCAGGGTATCACCACGGTGTTCGAGCGCATCTGACGTTTAGGTGGTTGCACAACCGGGGCTTCTGCCCCGGTTTTTGTTTTTTGGTCCTGCGCCCAGGATGCAGGTCATTGCGGTTCGGTTCGCTGCCTGAAATGCAGCCCGAGCCTTTTTATCGAACGAAAAATATTTCCAGAAAATTGAATGATGTCGCTGCAGCCCGGTCTCTACCGTCACTACAAAGGTCCCGAGTACCGTGTACTGGGTGTGGCCCGGCATTCCGAGACGGAAGAGGACGTGGTCGTCTACCAGGCGCTGTACGGCGAATACGGCCTGTGGGTACGCCCGTTGGAGATGTTCCAGGGCGAGGTCGAACTGGACGGCAAGCGGGTTCCGCGCTTTGCTTTTATCGAGGGCGAACCGAGCGTTTTGCGTCGTCCCTGAGGCGGCGGCAAAAAACACTCGCCCTTGACCTCGGCTTGACCGCCACTATATATAGCGGGGCCAAAGCAGGTCGCAGGGCACTCGTGGTCCGTTGGATAACGACAGGATCGATGTGGTACAAGCGGCAGCGCCACGTTTTTTCGGTGTTCGCTCTGTCGAGCGGACGCTTTCATCGTCGATGCAGCGTGCGTCGAACCGAGACACCCAATAGTTCTTTCAGGCGCTAGCCCGCCTTTCAATTACCGAATTTCAGGAATTTTCCAATCCATGGGTAAATCGCTGGTCATCGTGGAATCCCCGGCCAAGGCCAAGACCATCAACAAGTATCTGGGCAGCCAGTACGTGGTGAAGTCGAGCATCGGCCACATCCGCGACCTCCCCACCAGTGGCGGGGCGGCAGCCAAAGAGCCTGCCAAGCGCGGCAAGGCTGCAACTGGCGAAACGCCGGCCCTGTCGCCCAAGGAAAAGGCCAAGCGTCAGCTGTTCAACCGCATGGGCGTCGATCCCGAGCACGGCTGGAAGGCCAAGTACGAGATCCTGCCCGGCAAGGAAAAAGTGGTCGAGGAACTGCGTCGCCTGGCCAAGGAAGCCGACACCATCTATCTCGCGACCGACTTGGATAGAGAGGGGGAGGCGATCGCCTGGCACCTGCGCGAGTCCATTGGTGGCGACGACAGCCGCTACAAGCGCGTGGTGTTCAACGAAATCACCAAGAAGGCCATCCAGGAGGCGTTCTCCGCCCCGGGCGAGCTGGATATCAATCGGGTCAATGCCCAGCAGGCGCGCCGCTTCCTCGATCGCGTGGTGGGCTACATGGTTTCGCCGCTGCTGTGGGCGAAGATCGCCCGTGGCCTGTCCGCCGGCCGGGTGCAGTCCGTTGCCGTGAAGCTGGTGGTCGAGCGTGAGAAGGAAATCCGCGCGTTCGTCCCTGAAGAATACTGGGAAGTGCACGCCGACCTGGGCACCGCCAAGGGTGCCAACGTGCGCTTCGAAGTGGCCCGCGAGAACGGTGCGGCCTTCAAGCCGCTCAACGAAGCCCAGGCCATGGCAGCGCTGGCGACCCTCAAGGCGTCGAGCTACAGCATCGCCAAGCGTGAGGACAAACCGACCAGCAGCAAGCCGTCGGCACCGTTCATCACCTCCACGCTGCAGCAGGCCGCGAGCACGCGCCTCGGTTTCGGTGTGAAGAAGACCATGATGATGGCCCAGCGTCTCTACGAGGCGGGCTACATCACTTACATGCGTACCGACTCCACCAACCTGTCGGCCGATGCCATCGAAATGGTGCGCGGCTTCATCGATGGGGAGTACGGCAAGAAATACCTCCCGGAGAAGCCCAACGTCTACTCCAGCAAGGAGGGCGCCCAGGAGGCGCACGAAGCGATTCGTCCTTCCGACGTCAATCTGCGGCCGACCCAGCTGTCCGGCATGGAGCGCGATGCCGAGCGCCTGTACGAGCTGATCTGGCGCCAGTTCGTTGCCTGCCAGATGCTGCCGGCCGAATACCTGTCGACCACCGTCACCGTCACTGCCGCCCAGTTCGAGCTGCGTGCCAAGGGGCGTATTCTCAAGTTCGACGGTTACACCCGCGCATTGCCGCAAATCAGCAAGCCGGGCGACGACGCCGTGCTGCCGGAAATGAAAGAGGGCGAGGCGCTCAAGCTGATCAAGCTCGACCCCAGCCAGCACTTCACCAAGCCGCCGGCACGCTACTCGGAAGCCAGCCTGGTCAAGGAAATGGAGAAGCGCGGGATCGGTCGTCCGTCCACCTACGCAGCGATCATTTCCACCATTCAGGATCGTGGCTACGTGGCGTTGCACAACCGCCGCTTCTATTCGGAAAAAATGGGCGACATCGTTACCGAGCGCCTTTCCGAGAGCTTCTCCGACCTGATGGACTACGGCTTCACCGCCGGCATGGAAGAGAACCTCGATGACGTGGCCCAGGGCGAGCGCGAGTGGAAGCACCTGCTCGACGAGTTCTACGGCGACTTCAAGAAGAAGCTCGAAGTGGCCGCCGATGGCGACAATGGCATGCGTGCCAACACGCCAACGCTGACCGATATCGCGTGCCGCGATTGTGGCCGGCCGATGATGATCCGTACCGCCTCCACCGGCGTGTTCCTCGGCTGCTCGGGCTATGCCCTGCCACCGAAGGAGCGCTGCAAGGCCACCGTCAACCTGGTGCCCGGTGACGAGATCGCCGCGGATGACGAGGGCGAGTCCGAGTCCCGTGTACTGCTTGGCAAGCACCGCTGCCCGATCTGTGCGACGGCGATGGATGCCTATCTGCTGGACGAAACGCGCAAACTGCACATCTGCGGCAACAACCCGGACTGCGCCGGTTATGAGATCGAGCAGGGCCAGTTCCGCATCAAGGGCTACGAAGGGCCGAGCCTGGAGTGCGACAAGTGCGGCAGCCAGATGCAGCTCAAGACCGGGCGCTTCGGCAAGTTCTTCGGCTGCACCAACAGCGAGTGTAAGAACACCCGCAAGCTGCTGCGCAGCGGCGAGCCCGCGCCACCCAAGATGGATGCGGTGAAGATGCCGGAGCTCAAGTGCGAGAAGGTCGATGACACCTACGTGTTGCGTGATGGCGCCTCGGGCTTGTTCCTGGCTGCCAGCCAGTTCCCGAAAAACCGCGAGACCCGTGCACCGCTGGTGCTCGAACTGATCCCGCACAAGGACGAGATCGATCCGAAGTACCACTTCCTGATCGATGCGCCGGCCAAGGATCCTGAAGGTCGCGCTGCGGTCATCCGTTACAGCCGCAAGACCAAGGAGCAGTACGTACAGACCGAAGTGGACGGCAAGCCCACCGGCTGGAAGGCGTTCTTCGACGGCGGCAAGTGGAAGGTCGAAGACAAGCGTTGATCCGCGCCAGGCACGCTCTCGTGGAGCGTGCCTGAGGCTATCTGGAGAGTGCATATGGCTGGCGAACTGTATACCCGCACCAATCAGAAGATTTTCTACGCCGGGCTCTCTCTGGAGTCCTGGCGCAAGGCTGAAGAGGGCCGGGCGATGAATGCCCAGGCGTTGGTGCAGGCCGAGCGAGAGGCCACGCTGTTTCACCTGTATGGGGCGCTATTGGGCCTCTGCCACGAGATCGCCGGCTTCTATCGCTTGCCGAACAGCGGTGCCGCGCGGGCCGAACTGCTGCTGGATCGCCAGAACCTGGCGGCTGCACCGACCCCGGAGCTTGCCGAGCTGGTGGAGCTGTCCGAGAACGCGCACACCTGGCTCGGCCAGTTGCTGGCGGCCCATGCGCAACTGTTCAAGCCACCGCGTCCACCACGTGAAGCCAAGGCCGATCCTGGCGCTACATCGCTGATCGAAGCGGTGAGCCTGGATGAGGAGTTGCCTGTTCTCGAGCGGGAAACCCTGGAGAGCTGGCGGCAGGAGCTCAAGGCGCTGGCGCAGCGTTTTCGCGTCGGCCTCAGCGAATGGTAAGCGTGTCGCTTGCCGTTGATTGAAAGCCCGTTCAGCACCTGGCGGTTTTTTCGCCAAGCGATCGAGCGGAGCGGCTGCTACAATGCGCGGCCTTTCGTGGAGAATCCGAGTTATGCCTACTTCCTTCCTTGAAATCGTCGAACTGCCCGATGGGCGTATTGCCCTGCGTCGAGCCGATGATGAGGAAGCACTGGTGGTGCTGGACTTCTCCGAAGATGCCAAGGCCTTTCTCCAGGGCCAGCATGTGGAAGTCGCCAAGGCGATGCTCAATGTCGGCGTGCAAATGGCCGGCAGAATGGCAGAGGGCGATTTCGAGCAGGAAGACGAGCAGCCTCGCGTCCTGCACTGATTCGGTTTTCTACCCGCGCCCCTCGAGGGAGAGCAGGTAGAAAAGCGAGGCTTCAGTTGTGATCATTTCTCTGTAACCGCGGATCAGCCCAGGCTGATGTTCAGGCTTTGCGCCTGACCGAGGCGTGCTGCCGCTTCCAGTTGCTGGCGCGCGTGCTGGGGCAGGGGATGCAACCAGCTCACTACCGTATGGCTACGGCCAAGCTTCAAGGCTTCCTGAGCCAGTAGCAGGGCGCTCTGGCTGTTGCGCGGGTGCAACAGCAGAATCCGCTCACGGTTCAGGCCTGCATCGCGCAGCCAGCTCTGGGTCAGGCTGGCCGGTGGGGCGATCAGGGTCAGCCAGCGTTCGTCGTCCTTCTCGCTCAGTTCCCGCAGCATGGGAGCCAGCAGTGTCAGACAGTTACCCGCAGCACCTCTCAGCGACACCTCGCTGAACGTGGTTTCCTGGGCTACCGGTTCGGGCTCGACCACTGCGAGGGTCGAGGCCAGAAAGGCATCGAACAGCGGAAGTTGGGTACGGCTCAGTGACTGAGGGAACTGCATAAAGCCTCCATTAGCGGCGTATGACGCCGACACTCAAGCCTTCGATGATCAGCTCCTGTTCTTCCAGGTTCACTTCGATCGGGGCGAATTCTGGGTTCTCGGCCAGCAACCAGACGGTGTTGCCTTCACGTTTGAAGCGTTTGACCGTTACTTCATCATCGATGCGCGCGACCACGACCTGGCCGTTGCGTGCTTCGCTGGTGGTGTGTACGGCAAGCAGGTCACCGTCGACGATGCCGATGTCCTTCATGCTCATGCCGCGCACTCGCAGCAGGTAATCGGCCTTGGGGCGGAAGAAGTCCGGGTTGATCCGGCAGGCTTCCTCTATATGCTGTTGAGCGAGGATCGGCGCACCGGCAGCGACCCGACCGATCACCGGCAGTCCTTCTTCCTCGACCTGATTGGGCTCGAAGCCAGGAATGCGGATGCCGCGAGAGGCGCCCGGGGTCATCTCGATCGCGCCTTTGCGTGCAAGGGCCTTGAGGTGTTCCTCGGCGGCGTTCGGCGACTTGAAACCGAGCGCCTGGGCGATCTCTGCACGAGTCGGCGGGTAGCCATTGTCTTCCAGGCATTGCTTGATGAAGGCGAGGATTTCGGCTTGGCGGGGCGTCAGCTTGATCATGTGGGCGGCTCTGTCTTTTTATACAGTGACTGGGATTATATACAGTAAGCGGCGCTTGGCAATCCATTGATGTGCGTTGCGCCTGTGTTATCCGCCAGGCGGCGTTCCGGGCTATGCTCAGCGTGCCTTTGTGCAAACCCGGCCGGGATGGCCGCGACGCTATCGCCAAATGATGACTGAGCATCCAGAATACGGCCTGCGCGACTTGACAGGCGTGCGCGCTGAAACGTATGTTTCAAACACTTGTTTGTCGGATGGATGTCATGGCGCAATCGGAAACCGTTGAACGCATTCTGGATGCCGCGGAACAATTGTTCGCGGAGAAGGGGTTCGCCGAGACGTCGTTGCGCCTGATCACCAGCAAGGCTGGGGTCAATCTGGCCGCCGTCAATTACCACTTCGGCTCGAAGAAGGCCCTGATCCAGGCGGTCTTCTCGCGTTTTCTCGGGCCATTCTGCGCGAGCCTCGAGCGTGAACTCGACAAGCGCCAGAGCAAGCCCGGAGTGACCTTCAGCCTCGAGGAACTGCTCGAGTTGCTGGTCGAGCAGACCCTGGCGGTGAAGCCGCGCAGTGGCAACGACCTGTCCATCTTCATGCGCCTGCTTGGCCTGGCTTTCAGTCAGAGCCAGGGGCATCTGCGCAAATACCTCGAAGAAGTCTACGGCAAGGTGTTCCGCCGCTACATGCTGCTGGTGCACGAGGCCGCGCCTGGCATTCCCCCGCTGGAACTGTTCTGGCGTGTGCATTTCATGCTCGGCGCCGCGGCGTTCAGCATGTCCGGTATCAAGGCGCTGCGCGCCATGGCCGAAAGCGACTTCGGCGTGGATACCTCCATCGAGCAGGTCATGCGCCTGATGGTGCCGTTTCTCGCCGCGGGCATGCGCTCCGAAAGTGGCGTGACCGACGAGCGTCTGGCCGCCGCGCAGATCATCCCGCGCAGCAAGGGCCCGGCCATCACCAAGGCCTGATCGCCTTGCCCGGCTTGCCGGTGGCTTGTCGCTGCCCCTAAGCTAGCGCCCCTGTCAGTCGCTGCTTCCTGCATCGCCCAGGTTCGGGCGAGCGTTTGCCAATCGCTGTGCCTGCTCGCTCGCCGAATACGGAACCTGTGCGTGCGATGCGGTCCCATGGCTGTTCCTGCATGTATGCAGGCAGAACCGCAGAGCTGCTGCAAGATTTTCCCTGGTGCCCGCTCGAGGCGTGGCGCTGATCGATGAAGCGCCTCGCTCCGGTCGAGCGGGGCGGCCACTCAATTAAGGATTACCCGTTGTGAGTACCCCCCTGTATGGCTCCCTGATGGTGGATATCGCCGGCACCTGGCTGACTGCCGAAGACCGGCAGTTGCTGCGCCAGCCGGAAGTCGGCGGCCTGATCATCTTCGCCCGCAATATCGAGAACCCGCGTCAGGTGCGTGAGCTGTCGCAGGCCATTCGTGCCGTGCGCCCGGATCTGTTGCTCGCCGTGGATCAGGAGGGCGGCCGCGTGCAGCGTCTGCGTGAAGGCTTCGTGCGTCTGCCAGCGATGCGCGCCATTGCGGGCTGCGCCGATGCGCAGAATCTGGCGCGACAGTGCGGCTGGCTGATGGCGACCGAAGTCCTGGCAGTGGGCCTGGACCTGAGTTTCGCGCCGGTGCTGGACCTCGATCACCAGCGCAGTGCGGTGGTCGGCCACCGAGCCTTCGAGGGCGACCCCGAGCGTGCCACCCAGTTGGCTGGGGCGTTCATTCGCGGCATGGCGGAGGCAGGCATGGCGGCGACCGGCAAGCACTTCCCCGGTCATGGCTGGGCGGAAGCCGACTCCCATGTGGCGATTCCAACCGACGAGCGCAGTCTGGATGCAATCCGTCAGACCGACCTGCGACCCTTCGCGGCCCTGAGCCGTGACCTGGCGGCAGTGATGCCGGCCCATGTCATCTACCCGCAGGTCGACAGTCAGCCTGCTGGCTTCTCGCGCCGCTGGCTGCAGGACATCCTGCGCGGCGAGCTGGGTTTCGAGGGGGTGATTTTCAGCGATGATCTGTCGATGGCTGGCGCCCATGTAGTTGGCGACGCCGCCAGCCGCATCGAGGCGGCCCTGACGGCCGGTTGCGACATGGGGCTGGTGTGCAACGACCGTGCAGCTGCAGAGCTCGCGCTGTCGGCAGCCCAACGCCTGGGTGTGGTTGCGCCCAAAGGCCTGGCCGGCATGCGCCGTCGCGCCTTCCCCGGCACCGACTATCGCCAGGACCCGCGCTGGGCTCAGGCGTTGTCGGCATTGCGGGCAGCGCAGTTGGTGGAGTGAGCGCAAAGCCGGTATGGGTGGTGATATGGCCAGTTGGTGGGCTGAAGCCCACCCTACAGCTCTAAGGATCGCAGCGGATCAATGTGGGAGCGGGCCTGGCGCGCCGCTACTCTCGATGCTTGCCGGAATCTGAGGTGGTGGCGGGGCAGTTGGTGGGCTGAAGCCCACCCTACAGCTCTAAGGCTCGCAGCGGATCAATGTGGGAGCGGGCCGTGCCCGGGATTCGCGCCTGGCTCGCTGCCACTCTCGGTGCTTGCCGGGATCTGAGGTGGTGGCGGGGCAGTTGGTGGGCTGAAGCCCACCCTACAGCTCTAAGGCTCGCAGCGGATCATCGTGGGAGCGGGCCGTGCCCGCGATTCGCGCGCCTGGCGCGCTGCCACTCTCGGTGGCTGAGGTGGCGGCGGGGCTGATGTGTAGGGTGGGCTTTAGCCCACCAAATCGAGTGTCGAAGCTGGTGTAGGCCGCCTCACCAAGCCTCGGTCATCCCTTCGCTCGATACTGGCCACAAGCGATCAGGGCCGCTTGTGCGGCCCTGATCGTTTTCAGTCCTTCACCGTCGCCAGCAGGCGTTCGAGCAAGGCTTCCAGCGTGTTGAAGCGTTCTTCCGCCCGCTCCATGGGGATGGAGAAGCGGAACAGCGTGGCGCCTTCGAACTTGTAGCGGTTCGGCGCGCTCTGGATCAGCTTGATCAGCGTCAGCGGATCGACCGGGGTTTCCGCTGCGAACTCGATGCGCCCACCCTGCGGCCCGGCATCGATCTTCTTGATGCCCAGGCGCTCGGCCTGCAGCTTGAGCAGGGTCAGGCGCACCAGATGCTTGGCCGGCTCGGGGAGCAGGCCGAAGCGGTCGATCATTTCCACCTGCAGCTCTTTGAGGCCGTCCTCGTCGGTGGCGTTGGCGATGCGTTTGTAGAGGATCAGGCGGGCGTGCACGTCCGGCAGGTAGTCCTCGGGGATCAGTGCCGGCACGCGCAGGTTGATTTCCGGCCCGCCGCCCAGCGGTTGGTCGAGGTTGGGCTGCTCGCCCTTGCGGATCGACTTGACCGCGCGCTCGAGCATTTCCATGTACAGGGTGAAGCCCACGGCCTGGATCTGCCCGCTCTGGCCGTCGCCGAGCAGTTCGCCCGCGCCGCGGATTTCCAGGTCGTGGGTGGCGAGCACGAAGCCGGCACCGAGGTCCTGGGCATTGGCGATGGCTTCGAGGCGTTTCTGCGCGTCGTCGGTCATTTGCTTGCGCGGTGGCGTCAGCAGGTAGGCATAGGCCTGGTGGTGGCTGCGCCCGACGCGGCCGCGCAGTTGGTGCAGCTGAGCCAGGCCGAATTTGTCGGCGCGCTCGATGATGATGGTGTTGGCGCTGGGCACGTCGATGCCCGTCTCGATGATGGTCGAGGCGATCAGTACGTTGAAGCGCTTGTGGTAGAAATCGCCCATCACCTGTTCCAGCTCGCGCTCGTGCATCTGCCCATGGCCGATGCCGATGCGCGCTTCAGGCACCAGGGCGGCCAGATCCGCGGCGCACTTCTCGATGCTCTTCACGTCGTTGTGCAGGTAGTACACCTGGCCACCGCGCAGCAGTTCGCGCAGCAGCGCCTCCTTGATCGTCGGGTTGTTCTGCTCCATGACGAAGGTGCGCACCGAAAGGCGGCGGGCAGGCGGCGTGGCGATGATCGACAGGTCGCGCATGCCGGAGACGGCCATGTTCAGGGTGCGCGGAATCGGCGTGGCGGTGAGGGTGAGGATGTCCACCTCGCTGCGCAGCGCCTTGAGGACTTCCTTCTGGCGTACCCCGAAGCGGTGTTCTTCGTCGATGATCACCAGGCCCAGGTTCTTGATCTTGACGTCATCCTGCAGCAGCTTGTGGGTGCCGATGATGATGTCGATCTTGCCGTCGGCGAGCTGCTCGATCGCCGCGTTGACTTCCTTGGCGCTCTTGAAGCGGCTCATCACCTCGACGGTTACCGGCCAGTCGGCGAAGCGGTCGCGGAAGCTGTTGTAGTGCTGCTGGGCGAGCAGGGTAGTGGGCACCAGAATCGCGACCTGGCGACCGCCGTGTACGGCGATGAAGGCCGCGCGCATGGCCACTTCGGTCTTGCCGAAGCCGACGTCGCCGCACACCAGGCGATCCATCGGTTTGGGGGCGAGCATGTCGTCGCGCACCGCCTCGATGGCGCTCTGCTGGTCCGGCGTCTCTTCGAACGGGAAGCCAGCGCTGAAGGTTTCGTAGTCCGCCTTGGGGTCGTTGAAGGCATAGCCTTCGCGGGCGGCGCGACGGGCATAGATGTCGAGCAGCTCGGCAGCGACGTCGCGGACCTGCTCGGCGGCCTTGCGCTTGGCCTTCTGCCAGACTTCCGAGCCGAGGCGGTGCAGCGGCGCCAGGGCATCGTCGCTGCCGGTGTAGCGGGCGATCAGGTGCAGGCTGGCGACCGGCACGTAGAGCTTGGCTTCCTCGGCGTACATCAGGGCGAGGAACTCCGCGGCCTGGCCATCGAACTCCATCGTCACCAAGCCCAGGTAACGGCCCACGCCATGATCGATATGCACCACCGGCGCGCCTTCGCGCAGCTCGGTAAGGTTCTTGATGACGTTGTCGCCGCCGTCGCGGGTCTTTTCACGACGCCGGCGCTGCATGACGCGTTGGCCGAACAGCGGGCTTTCCGCGATCAGCGCGATGTTTTCGAGCTGCAGACCTTCGTCGAGTGGCGCGATGGTGATGCCCAGGCGCTCCTTGCTCGCGCAGAACTGCGGCCAGCCATCGACTTCCTTGGGTTTGAGCTTCAGGCGCGCCAGCAGCTCCAGCAGCACTTCACGGCGCCCGGCGGATTCCGCGCAGAACAGCACGCGGCCCGGGTATTCCTCGATGAAGCGGCGCAGCGCGGCCAGCGGCTCGCTGGTTTTCGCCTGGATCGCCAGATCGGGCAGGGCGCTGGCTTCGAAGCGCGTGCGGCCGACGCCCGGCTCGATGTCGTCGGCGCTGACGACCACGCGCGGCCAGTCCTTCAGGCGTGCGAAGCAGTCCTCGACCGGCAGGAAGATATCCGCCGGTGGCAACAGCGGACGCTCCGGATCGACGCGGCGTTCGTCATAGCGGTTGCGCGCGTCGGCCCAGAACTGCTCGGCGGCCTTTTCGATGCCGGGCAGCGAGAACACCTGGGTGTCCTGGGGCAGGTAGTCGAAGAGGGTGGCGGTTTCTTCGAAGAACAGCGGCAGGTAGTACTCGATACCGGCCGGGGTAATGCCGGTGGAGAGATCCTGGTAGATCGGGCAGCGCCTGAAGTCGACGTCGAAGCGCTCGCGAAAGCGCCCGCGGAAATCGGTGACGGCCTTCTTCTCGAGCGGGAATTCGCGTGCCGGCAGCAGCTTGATCGACTCGACCTTGTCGATGGAGCGCTGGGTCTCCGGGTCGAAGGTGCGCAGGGTTTCGATCTCGTCATCGAACAGGTCGATGCGGAACGGCAACTTGCTGCCCATGGGGAACAGGTCGATCAGCGCGCCACGCACGGCGAATTCACCGTGCTCATAGACGGTATCCACGCAGCGGTAGCCGGAGGCTTCCAGGCGCAAGCGCATGTCGTTGACGTCGATGCGCTGACCGACGTCCAGCACCAGGCTGCTACCGAGCAGAAAGCGCGTTGGCGCCAGGCGATGCAGTGCCGTGGTGATGGGCACCACCAGTACGCCGTGCTTGAGTTCGGGCAGGCGATACAGCGCCGAGATGCGCTGGGAGATGATGTCCTGATGCGGCGAGAACAGGTCGTAGGGCAGGGTTTCCCAGTCGGGGAAATGCAGCACCGGCAACTCCGGCGCGAAGAAGCTCAGTTCCTGCTCCAGGCGCTCGGCACTCTGGCTATCGGCGGTGAGCAGCAGGGTGAAGCGCTTCGCAGCGCTGGCCGCTTCGGCAATGGCCAGGCTCAGCGCGGCACCGGGCAGGTTGCCCCAGTGTTGTTTACCGGCGGTGGCCGGCAAGGACGGCAGACGCAGTACAGGCACAGGTGGCTCGCGATTGGTAACGATTTGGCCCCCGATTGTAACTATCCGCGAGGATGGCTGTCAGTGTTTCGACCGCTGCAGATTGCCGACCAATGTGTGTGTCGTCATAATGTAGCCCCTTTTTTCAGCCCCTACATGTGGAAGGTATTGCCGTGACTCAGAAGCCCGACCAGTGTCTTGGTGAATGGATTGACCGTGAAGCCCTCGCCGAGGCGATGATTCCGCTGATTGGTCAGCTATACCGCAACAACAATGTGGTGCTGTCGATCCATGGCCGCAGCCTGATCAACCGTTCGGTCATCGAGATCCTCAAGGCGCATCGCTTCGCTCGCCACCGTCAGGCTGACGAGAATGGCCTGGCCGTCCATGATACTTACGCCGTACTCAAGGCCATGAGCGAGCTCAAGCTGGGTGCAGCTTCCGTCGACCTGGGCAAGATGGTCGGCAAGTTCAAGGCCGAAGGCCAGGGCCGCAGCATCGAGCAGTTCGTCCGTGACGAGCTCGCCGACGTGGCAAACCAGCAGAACGCCTCGCCGCGCAAAGGCACCGACGTTGTCCTGTATGGCTTCGGTCGTATCGGCCGTCTGCTGGCCCGCATTCTGATCGAGCACACCGGTGGTGGCGACGGCCTGCGTCTGCGCGCCATCGTCGTGCGCAAGGGCGCCGAGAATGACCTGGTCAAGCGCGCCAGCCTGCTGCGCCGCGACTCGGTGCATGGCAAGTTCGATGGCACCATCACCATCGACGAAGAAAACAGCACCCTGACCGCCAACGGCAACCTGATCCAGGTGATCTACGCCAAGGATCCGTCGGCCATCGACTACACCCAGTACGGCATCAAGGATGCGCTGCTCGTCGACAACACCGGCGTATGGCGTGATGCCGAGGGCCTCGGCCAGCACCTCAAGTGCCCAGGTGTCGATCGCGTCGTGCTGACCGCTCCGGGCAAGGGCGCTCTGAAGAACATCGTGCATGGCATCAACCACGGCGAAATCACCGCTGATGACAAGATCGTCTCGGCCGCTTCGTGCACCACCAACGCCATCGTGCCGGTGCTCAAGGCCGTCAACGACAAGTACGGCATCGTCAATGGCCACGTCGAAACCGTTCACTCGTACACCAACGACCAGAACCTGATCGACAACTTCCATAAAGGCAGCCGTCGTGGTCGTAGTGCCGCGCTGAACATGGTCATCACCGAAACCGGCGCGGCCACCGCTGCTGCCAAGGCGCTGCCGGTTCTCAAGGGCAAGCTGACCGGTAATGCGATCCGCGTTCCGACGCCGAACGTGTCCATGGCGATTCTCAACCTGAACCTCGAGAAGGCCACCAGTCGCGAAGAAATCAACGAGTACCTGCGCCAGATGGCCATGCACTCCGACCTGCAGAAACAGATCGATTTCGTCAGCTCCCAGGAAGTGGTGTCCACCGACTTCGTCGGCTCGCGCCACGCCGGTGTGGTCGATGCCGAAGCCACCATCGCCAACGACAACCGTGTCGTGCTCTACGTCTGGTACGACAACGAGTTCGGCTACAGCTGCCAGGTGGTTCGCGTGATGGAAGACATGGCAGGCGTCAACCCACCTGCATTCCCGCGCTGATCACGGCGACCCGCAGCACGAGATAGGAGCCTTCGGGCTCCTATTTTTTTTGCCTGCTGTTTTGTCCGTGTCACTGCTGTCTTTGATGCCGGGAGGAGGGCGGTGCGGCGTTATGTCGCCGGTCGCCGAGCTCGTCGGCGTTAATTTCCTGTTGCGTTCTGTAACGGAAATCCGAAAAAAGCCAACCGCTTGGGTGGCGTCAGGTTGTCGCACAACTTTATAATCCCGGAGATTTCTTACCTGCGCTCAACATCTCCCGCGGCAATAGTGATATTGGCGTGCGTCCTGCCTTTTGGCTGACGTTTCGTTGAGTGCGTATCAAAAATTTTAAGCTCAGTGGTTAGGCAGACCTATGATCAAAATAAAACGTGGGCTGGATTTGCCCATAACAGGCGCGCCGGCTCAGCAGATCGAAGCATCGAGGCCGGTGCGCAGCGTCGCTGTCATAGGCTTCGATTATCACGGTATGAAACCCACCATGGCAGTTCAGGTGGGTGACCGGGTCAAGCTGGGTCAGATTCTTTTCTCCGACAAACGATCCGAGGGGATCCAGTACACGGCTCCAGGCGCTGGCATCGTCAGCGCGATTCACCGTGGCGAGAAGAGGGTGCTGCAATCGGTGGTCATTGATCTCGAGGGCGACGAGCAGGAAACCTTCGCGCAATTTCCCGACGCCCAGTTGAGCAGCCTCGACGCTGCACAGGTTCGCGAGAATCTGCAGCAGTCGGGCCTGTGGACGGCGTTGCGCACGCGGCCATTCAGCAAGGTACCGGCCATCGATGCCGTACCGAGCTCGATCTTCGTCAGCGCCATCGATACCCACCCGTTGGCGGCCGACCCTGCGCCGATCATCGCCGAGCACGCGGCCGATTTCGAGAGCGGTCTCAAGGTGCTGGCTCGTCTGGGCCAGGTATTCCTGTGCAAGGGCCCGGATGTGAACCTTCCGGGCGAACAGGCCGAGGGTGTTCGCAGCCAGGCTTTCGCCGGCCCGCACCCGGCCGGTCTGGCGGGCACCCATATCCATTTCCTCGATCCGGTCAGCGCCAGCAAGAGTGTCTGGACGATCAACTATCAGGACGTGATTGCTGTCGGCAAACTGTTCACCACCGGTCGGCTGTGGGTCGAACGCGTGGTCGCCCTGGCCGGCCCGGTCGTCGAGCGGCCACGTCTGCTGCGTACCCGTCTGGGTGCCAACCTCGATGAGCTGACTGCCGGTGAGCTCGCCACGGGCGAGAATCGGATCATTTCCGGCTCCGTGCTGGGGGGGCGTACGTCCCGGGGTTCCTGTTCCTACCTGGGTCGCTACCACCTGCAGGTGTCTTGCCTGGCCGAGGGCAGCGAGCGCGAGTTGATGCATTACCTGCGCGCAGGGGTGAACAAACACTCGGTCCTCAATATCTTCGTGTCCAAGCTCAACGCCGCAAAGCGGTTCGCGTTCTCGACCACCACCAATGGCAGCCCGCGCGCCATGGTGCCGGTCGGCAACTACGAAGAGGTGATGCCGCTGGACATCCTGCCGACGCAACTGCTGCGTTCGCTGATCGTCGGCGATACCGAGATGGCCCAGCAGCTTGGCTGCCTGGAGCTCGACGAGGAAGACCTGGCGCTGTGCACTTACGTGTGTGCCGGCAAATACGAATACGGTCCGATCCTGCGGGATAGTCTGGCCCTCATCGAGAAGGAGGGTTGACCCGTGAGCGTGCGTGAATTCCTCGACAAGATCGAACACAACTTCGAAAAAGGCGGCAAGTACGAGAAGTGGTACGCCCTCTATGAGGCCGTGGACACCTTCTTCTATCGTCCTGCCAGCGTTACCAAAACCACCGCCCACGTGCGTGACGGCATCGACCTCAAGCGCATGATGATCACCGTCTGGGCCTGTACCTTCCCGGCGATGTTCTTCGGCGTGTGGAACACCGGCTACCAGGCCAACCTGGTCTATGCGCAGAGCCCGGAACTGCTGGCCGCTCAAGACGGCTGGCGCTTCGCGCTGATCGGTGCGCTGGGCGGTTTCGACCCGAGCAGCCTGTGGGACAACTTCATCCAGGGGGCGGCGTACTTCCTGCCCGTCTACCTCACGGCGTTCATCGTCGGGGGGTTCTGGGAGGTGCTGTTCGCCTCGATCCGTCGCCATGAAGTGAACGAAGGCTTCTTCGTGACCTCGGTGCTGTTCGCGCTGATTCTGCCGCCGAGCATTCCGCTCTGGCAGGTCGCGCTGGGCATCAGCTTCGGCGTGGTGATCGGCAAGGAAGTGTTCGGTGGCACCGGCAAGAACTTCCTCAACCCGGCTCTGGTCGGTCGTGCCTTCCTGTTCTTCGCCTATCCGGCGCAGATCTCCGGTGATGGCGTGTGGACCGCCGTGGACGGCTATGCCGGCGCCACCGCGCTGACTGCCGTCGCTGGCGGTGGCGTGGAGAGCCTGATCGACAACGGCCTGACCTGGACCCACGCGTTCATCGGCCTGATGCCGGGTTCCATCGGCGAGACCGGCACCCTGGCGATCCTGCTCGGTGGCGCGGTGCTGCTGATCACCAAGATCGCCTCCTGGCGGATCGTCACCGGAGTCATGCTTGGCATGATCGCCACCGCCACGTTGTTCAACGCCATCGCCTCGGAAAGCAATCCGCTGTTCGCCATGCCCTGGTACTGGCATCTGGTCACCGGGGGCTTCGCCTTCGGCATGATCTTCATGGCTACCGACCCGGTGTCGGCGTCCATGACCAATACCGGCAAGTGGATCTTCGGCATCCTCATCGGCCTGCTGGTGACCATCATTCGTGTGGTCAACCCGGCGTTCCCGGAAGGCATGATGCTGGCGATCCTGTTCGGCAACCTGTGTGCGCCCCTGATCGACCACTACGTGGTACGGGCCAACATCAAGCGGAGGCTGGCGCGTAATGTCTAAGATTAAAGAAACTCCGACACGCACCCTGGTCGTGACCCTGGTGATGTGCCTGGTGTGCTCGATCGCGGTATCGGCCGCGGCGCTGATCCTGCGTCCGACCCAGCAGGAAAATGCGCTGGTCGACCGTCAACGCGCGGTACTGGTGATCGCCGAACTCTGGCAGCCGGGCATGTCCAGCGATGAAGTGCGCGAAATGTTCTCCTCGCGCGTCACCCCACGTCTGGTCGATCTGCGTACCGGCGAGTACAGCGACGCCTTCGACCCGCATACCTTCGACCAGAACAAGTCGATCGCCGATGCCTCCTTGTCCAGCCAGATTCCGGAAGGGCAGGACATCGCCTCGATTCGTCGCCGGGAGCACTACGCTGTGGTCTACCAGATCGAGCAGGACGGGCAGATGGATCGCCTGGTGCTGCCGGTGCGCGGCTACGGCCTGTGGTCGACCATGTATGGTTTCGTCGCCCTGCAGAGTGACCTGGAGACCGTCGCCGGCCTGGGCTTCTACCAGCATGGGGAAACCCCGGGGCTGGGTGGCGAGATCGACAACCCCAACTGGCAGGCCAAGTGGGTCGGCAAGAAGGTCTACCAGAATGGTGAACCGGCTCTGCGGGTCATCAAGGGCAGTGTCAATGAACAGAGCCCGCAAGCCGATTATCAGGTCGATGCCATCGCCGGTGCGACCATCACCGCCAACGGCGTGACTCACATGATTCACTTCTGGCTTGGTGAGGACGGCTTCGGCCCGTTCATCAAGAAGCTCGGCGCAGGGGAGGCTTGATCCATGTCCAAATCCACCATGAAAGAGCTGTTGCTCGATCCGATTCTCAACAAGAACCCGATCGGTCTGCAGATCCTCGGTATCTGCTCGGCGCTGGCAGTCACTTCCAGCCTGAGCACGGCGCTGGTGCTGTCCATCGCGCTGACCGTGACCACGGCGTTTTCCAGCTTCTTCATTTCGATGGTGCGCCACCAGATTCCGGGCTCCATCCGCATGATCGCCCAGGTGGTGATCATCGCCTCGCTGGTAATCGTCATCGATCAGTTCCTCAAGGCCTATGCCTATAGCCTGAGTCAGCGGCTGTCGGTGTTCGTCGGCCTGATCATCACCAACTGCATCGTCATGGGGCGCGCCGAAGCCTTCGCCATGTCCAACCCACCGGTGGCGTCGTTCGTCGATGGTCTGGGCAACGGGCTGGGCTACAGCGCCATGCTGGTGGCGCTGGGTATCGTGCGCGAGCTGTTCGGTGCCGGTTCGCTGATGGGCGTGCAGATTCTGCATACCGTCAACAACGGCGGCTGGTATCAGCCCAATGGCTTGCTGCTGCTGCCACCCTCGGCGTTCTTCCTGATCGGCCTGTTCATCTGGGCACTGCGTAGCTACAAGAAGGAGCAGGTCGAGAAGGTCGAGTACCGCATGGCGCCGCAAGTGAAGAACGAGGAGGCTTACTAAATGGAACATTACATCAGCCTGTTCGTCCGTGCGGTGTTCATCGAGAACATGGCCCTGGCGTTCTTCCTGGGCATGTGCACCTTCCTGGCGATTTCCAAGAAGGTCGAAACCTCGTTGATGCTGGGTCTGACGGTGATCGTGGTGATGATCATCACCGTGCCGCTGAACAACCTGCTCTATGTCTACCTGCTCAAGGATGGCGCGCTTTCCTGGGCTGGTCTGCCGGAAGTCGACCTGAGCTTCCTCGGTCTGATCTGCTACATCGGCCTGATTGCCGCCGTGGTGCAGATCATGGAAATGGTGCTCGACAAGTACCTGCCTGCGCTCTACAACGCGCTGGGCATCTTCCTGCCGCTGATCACCGTGCACTGCGCCATCTTCGGCGGCACCCTGTTCATGGTCGAGCGTGACTACAACTTCACCGAGAGCGTGGTTTACGGCGCTGGTGCCGGTGTCTCCTGGGCACTGGCCATCGTGCTGCTGGCGGCGATCCGCGAGAAGCTCAAGTACAGCGATCCACCCGCCGGTCTGCGTGGGCTGGGTCTGACCTTCATCACCGTTGGCCTGATGTCGCTGGGCTTCATGTCGTTCTCCGGCGTACAGCTGTAAGGGGTTGCCAATGGCTTTCGAGATTCTAGTAGCAGTCTCCATGTTCACCGTGGTGATCATCCTCCTCGTGGCGGTGATCCTCATGGCGCGTGCACGCCTGGTTTCCGCGGGCGACGTGAACATCGAGATCAATGGTGAGCGCACCATCACCGTTCCGGCTGGCGGCAAGTTGCTGCAGACCCTGGCCGAGAACGAGATCTTCCTGTCGTCCGCCTGTGGCGGCGGCGGGACCTGTGCGCAGTGCAAATGCATCGTGGAAAGCGGCGGCGGCGAGATGCTGTCCACCGAGGAGTCGCACTTCAACAAGCGTGAAGCCCGTGACGGCTGGCGCCTGTCCTGCCAGACCCCGGTCAAGCAGGACATGAAGATCGAAGTGCCCGAAGAAGTCTTCGGCGTGAAGAAGTGGGAATGCACGGTGGAGTCCAACCCCAACGTCGCCACCTTCATCAAGGAGCTGACCCTCAAGTTGCCGGAAGGCGAGAGCGTCGACTTCCGCGCCGGTGGCTACGTGCAGTTGGAGTGCCCACCGCACACCGTGCAGTACAAGGACTTCGACATCCAGGAGGAGTACCGCGGCGACTGGGACAAATTCAACCAGTGGAAGTACGTCTCCAAGGTCGATGAGACCGTGATCCGTGCCTACTCCATGGCCAACTATCCCGAAGAAGTCGGCCTGGTGAAGTTCAATATCCGCATCGCTTCGCCGCCACCGGGCAAGGACCACCTGCCGCCTGGCCAGATGTCTTCCTGGGTGTTCAGCCGCAAGCCCGGTGACAAGGTCACGGTGTACGGCCCGTTCGGCGAGTTCTTCGCCAAGGACACCGATGCCGAGATGGTCTTCATCGGTGGTGGTGCCGGCATGGCGCCGATGCGTTCGCACATCTTCGACCAGCTCAAGCGTTTGAAGTCCACCCGCAAGATCAGCTTCTGGTACGGCGCGCGCTCGATGCGCGAGGCCTTCTATACCGAGGAATACGACCAGTTGCAGGCGGAGAATCCGAACTTCGAATGGCACCTGGCGCTGTCCGATCCGCAGCCGGAAGACAACTGGACCGGCCTCAAGGGCTTCATCCACAACGTGCTGTACGAGAACTACCTGAAGGACCACCCGGCACCCGAAGACTGCGAGTTCTACATGTGCGGCCCGCCCATGATGAACGCCGCGGTGATCAAGATGCTCACCGACCTGGGTGTCGAACAGGACAACATCCTGCTCGACGACTTCGGCGGATGATTCCACGGGCTGCAATACTGCAGCCCGCCCTTGTCACGGCCCTGGCTGTGGCATTGGCGGGCTGCGGCTTTTCCGAGCGTGTCGAAGAGTTCGGCGGCCCTGCTCAGGGCAGCACCTATTCGGTCAAGTACGTGAGCACTGCGTCCGCGCCGGACAAGGCGGCGCTCAAGGCCGAGGTCGAGGCGATCTTCTCCGAGGTCGACGAGCAGATGTCCACCTACCGTGACGACTCGCTGATCGAGCAGTTCAACCGCGCCCCGGCAGGCACCTGCATGCCCATGCCCGAAGGCGTGTTGAAACTGGTGCGCACCGGTGATGAGTTGCACCGCGACAGTGGCGGAGCCTTCGATCTGACCCTGGAGCCTCTGCTCGATCTGTGGGGCTTCGGCCCGCGCGGTAACGGCGAGCGCCAGGTTCCGGATGCCGAGGCCCTGAAAGAGGTGCGCGGGCGCATCGGCCAGGAGCATTTGCATATCGAGGGTGATCGCCTGTGCAAGGATCTCGACCTGCAGGTCGACTTCAACAGCATCGCTGCCGGATATACGGTTGATCGAATCATCGAGCGTCTTGTCGAACGGGGTGTGCGCAGTTACCTGGTGGAAGCCACCGGCGAGCTCAAGGCGGTAGGGCGCAAGCCCGATGGTCAGCCCTGGCGCATCGCCCTGGAAGCGCCCCGTGATGATCAGCGCACCATCCAGCGGGTCATCGAACTGGATGGCTACGGCATTTCCACTTCGGGTGACTACCGCAATTATTTCGAGGAGCAGGGCGTGCGTTACTCCCACACCCTCGATCCGCAGACCGCCGCACCGATTCAGCACACCCTGGCGGCGGTCACCGTGGCTGCACCATCGACGCTGATGGCTGATGGCCTGTCCACCGTGCTGCTGGTGCTCGGCCCCGAGAAGGGCTACGCGTATGCAGAGCGTGAAGGTATAGCGGCGTTTTTCGTGACCCGTGAGGGTGACGGATTCGTCACACGCAGTACCGCCACTTTCGAGCAGCTCTTCGCTGCGGGAGGCAAACAATGACATTCGTAATCGTTTTTCTGGTCATGCTGACGGTCGTCGGCCTGATGGCCGTTGGTGTGATGATGGGTCGCAAGCCCATCGCCGGCTCCTGCGGCGGCATCGCCAATCTGGGGATCGAGAAGAAATGCTCAATCTGCGGCGACGACCGCGAGCTGTGTGAAGAAGTGACGCGAAGTAACGAAGACAAGGGCGCCTCCGGCGTGCAGAGCTTCGACGCGAGCAAGCGCTGATCGCCATTTGCGGTCTGGCCCGGTAGGCTATGCGCTGTTGCGAAATGTTGCGTACCAGGCCGCACGGTCGGTCTGGTTCTGCCGAGAATGCCCGATAAGCGTTCCGGCGTGATCTGAGGAGAGAACATGGCGGTCTACAACTACGATGTCGTGGTATTGGGTTCCGGCCCGGCGGGAGAAGGGGCTGCGATGAACGCGGCCAAGGCCGGCCGCAAGGTGGCGGTGGTCGATGACCGCCGCGAAGTCGGCGGCAACTGCACCCACCTGGGCACCATCCCGTCCAAGGCGCTGCGCCACTCGGTGCGGCAGATCATGCAGTTCAACACCAACCCCATGTTTCGCCAGATCGGCGAGCCGCGCTGGTTCTCCTTTCCGGACGTGCTGAAAAGCGCCGAGCGGGTAATCGCCAAGCAGGTCACCTCGCGCACCGGCTACTACGCCCGTAACCGTATCGACGTGTTCTTCGGCACTGGCAGTTTCGCCGACGAGCAGACCATCGAAGTGGTGTGCCCCAACGGCGTACTGGAAACCCTGTCGGCCAAACAGGTGATCATCGCCACCGGCTCGCGCCCGTATCGCCCGGCGGATATCGACTTCAACCACCCGCGCGTCTACGACAGCGACACCATCCTCACGCTCAGCCACACGCCGCGCCGTCTGATCATCTACGGAGCCGGGGTGATCGGCAGCGAGTACGCATCGATCTTCAGCGGCCTGGGCGTGCTGGTCGACCTGATCGACAACCGTGACCAGTTGCTCAGCTTCCTGGACTCGGAAATTTCCGACGCCCTGAGCTACCACCTGCGTACCAACAACGTGCTGATTCGTCACAACGAAGAGTACGAGCGCATCGAGGGCCTGGATAACGGTGTGATCCTGCACCTCAAGTCCGGCAAGAAGATCAAGGCCGATGCGCTGCTGTGGTGTAACGGGCGTACCGGCAACACTGACAAGCTGGGCCTGGAAAACATCGGCATCAACGTCAACAGCCGTGGTCAGGTGCAGGTCGACGAGCATTACCGTACCGAAGTCGACAACATCTACGCTGCCGGTGACGTGATCGGCTGGCCAAGCCTGGCCAGTGCCGCGGCTGACCAGGGTCGCTCCGCGGCCGGCAGCATCGTCGACAACGGCAGCTGGCGGATCGTCGATGACATTCCTACCGGTATCTACACCATTCCCGAGATCAGCTCGATCGGCAAGAACGAGCACGAGCTGACCAAGGCGCAGGTGCCGTACGAAGTCGGCAAGGCGTTCTTCAAGAGCATGGCCCGTGCGCAGATTTCCCACGAGCCGGTGGGCATGCTGAAGATCCTCTTCCACCGCGAAACCCTGGAAGTGCTCGGCGTGCACTGCTTCGGCTACCAGGCTTCGGAGATCGTGCACATCGGCCAGGCGATCATGAACCAGAAGGGCGAGGCGAATACCCTGAAGTATTTCGTCAACACCACCTTCAACTACCCAACCATGGCAGAGGCCTACCGGGTAGCGGCGTTCGACGGCCTCAACCGGCTTTTTTGAGCGGCTCCGGCCGGCGGCCTGAGCCGGTCGGGGATCCTTTCGCCGACTCCCGCGACTGGCGCTGGCCAAACCGCGAGAGCGTCTGAGCAGGCCCGAAAACCGATCCCTTGTGGATCGGTTTTTTTATGGGCGGCACCTGTCGAAAGCAGGCAGGGCAGCCGGGGCCGAACGCAGCGATACCCAGGATCGTTGATTCACGCTTATCGCTGCCCTTGGACCGAGTGCGTGGACGCGCCATGCGCGAATCGCGGGCATGGCCCGCTCCCACAGCGTCAGGCCGAGCTTGGCTCACGACACAAAAATAACGGCGCGGCCACCAATCGCCTGCAAGCAGGCTCCTACAAGACGTTGGCACAGATCCGTAGGAGCCCGCTTGCGGGCGATGTGCCGGTGGCCATCCTGCCGCTGCCCTCGGACCGAGTGCGGGAATGCGCCATGCGCGAATCGCGGGCATGGCCCGCTCCCACAGCGTCAGGCCGAGCTTGGCTCACGAGGCAAAAACAACGGTGCGGCTACCAATCGCCTGCAAGCAGGCTCCTACGCGACGTTGGCACAGATCCGTAGGAGCCCGCTTGCGGGCGATGTGCCGGTGGCCATCCTGCCGCTGCCCTCGGACCGAGTGCGGAAACGCGCCATGCGCGAATCGCGGGCGTGGCCCGCTCCCACAGCGTCGAGCCGACGCCTGGCTCACGACACAAATAGCGGTGCGGCCACCGATCGCCTGCAAGCAGGCTCCTACGCGACGTTGGCGCTGATTCGTAGGAGCCCGCTTGCGGGCAATGTGCCGGTGGCCATCCTGCCGCTGCCCTCGGACCGGGTGTGGGAGCGCGCCATGCGCGCGAATCGCGGGCATGGCCCGCTCCCACAGCGTCTGGCCGACGCCTGGCTCACGACACAAATAACGGTGCGGCCACCAATCGCCTGCAAGCAGGCTCCTACGCGACGTTGGCGCAGATCCGTAGGAGCCCGCTTGCGGGCGATGCGCCGGTGGCCATCCTGCAACGTCGCGGCATGGCCACCGATCGCCTGCACGGCGGCAGGCTGTGGAGGACTCAGCCGCGCAGGGTGCTCACTGCGATACCGGGGAAGTCGGTGATGATGCTGTCCACACCGAAGTCTGCGAGGCGGCGCATGAGGGCGGGTTCGTTGACTGTCCATACCGACACGTGCAAACCGGCCTTCTGGGCCTTGAGCAGGCGTTCCGGGGTGCACAGCGTCCAGTTCAGGGCCAGCAGGTCGCAGCCATAGTTGCGGGCGACCTTGAGCGGATCCAGCCAGGCGTATTCGGCGACCAGGCCGCGGGCCAGGTGCGGTGTCAGGCGCTGGGCGGCGCTCAGGACCTCACGGGAGCTGGAGGTGATGGTGATCTTGTCGTCCAGGCCAAAACGCCGGCTGAGCAGGGCGATGGCCTCCACCGTACGGGCGGCGCGGACCTTGGAGGCGCTCTTGACCTCCAGTTGCCAGTGCTCGAAATCGCACTGCTCGAACAGTTCGCTCAGGCGCGGAATGGGGCAGGGGTGACGCCAGCCCGGGCCGCCACGACGGGCGTCGTAATGCACCAGGTCGGCGGCGTCATGCTCGACCACCTTGCCGCGCTGGCCGGTGGTGCGCTTCAACGTCGGGTCATGGATGACCATCAGCTCGCCATCACGGGACAGGTGCAGGTCCAGCTCGCAGCGACGCACGCCGTGCTCGAGGCACTGCTGAAAGCTGGTCAGGGTATTTTCCGGGGCTTCGCCCTTGGCGCCGCGGTGGCCGTAGATCAGGGTCACGGTTGCTCCTTACTCGGTTCGTGTGGTGCGCGGTTGTTGATGGCGCACGCTGTTGATCACGTGGTCGTATTCGAAGTAAACGCTGAATTCGCGGTAATCCCAGCGGGTAATCGGTGGCTTGCCGACTGCGGGATGCTCTTCGTCAGCCAGGCCGAAGCGCTCCAGCACCGAACGCTTGGACTGGCCGAGCTTCGGCAGGTCGGTGAGGTCGGCACCCTGTTGGCCGATGGGGATGGTCAGCGTGTCGGCATGGGCGGCGGCTGGCAGCAGCAAGGCCAGTGACAGGAACAATCGTAGTACGGTCATGCGGAATCCTCGCGAGCCTGACGGCGCTCCTGCGCCTGGCGTTGCAGGATATGTCGGGCGAGCAACTGGCGCTGTGCGTCAGTCAGCGCTTCGAATTCGGCGCCGATCTCGAATTGCCCTTCGTGGTCCTGGCAATGCAGCACCCTGGCACGCAGCAGCAGGCCCAGTGCCTGGGGCATGAGCACCATCTTCAGCGCCAGATGCGTGTCGACCGGCAGGGGCTGGGCATTGAGGAAACTGATGCCGCCCTCCGACAGGGTGACGCGTTTCGGCGGGCCGATGTCGCGCAGCAGGCTCTGGGCCATGGCCTGACCGAGCAGGTCGATGCGTTTGTTGACCACCTTGAGGTAATTGGCCAGGGTGCGGTCGCGCTCGCTGATGTTGCGCAGCAGGTGCTGGGACTCGAAGTCCATCAGATGCAGTTCGCTGAGCAGGTTGAACAGCGGTGAAGCGTCGTGAAGCTCGTCACTGGCCAGGGCTTCGGCACCAGCCAGTGGGGTGAAATCCAGTGCGATCGTGTCCTCGATACGGTAGTATTCGCGGCGATCATTTTCGTCTTGAGTCGACATGGCGAACCCATGGCAGCGGTGGTGGTCAGAGTGTAAGGCCGCTCGCCAGGCCCCGCCACAAGGACGTTTCTCTTTCCCTCGAACAAGCGCCCCACATGTTCAGACCCCTGTCCGTTTTTCTCGGTACGCGCTACACGCGGGCCAAGCGTCGCAACCACTTCGTTTCGTTCATATCCCTGACCTCGATGATCGGGCTGGCACTCGGTGTGCTGGTGATGATCCTGGTGTTGTCGGTGATGAACGGCTTCGACCATGAAATGCGTACCCGCGTGCTGGGCATGGTGCCCCACGCCACGGTCGAGAGCTCCCAGCCGATCAGCGACTGGCGCCGCCTCGCCGACCGTGCGTTGCAGAACCCCCAGGTCATCGCCGTGGCGCCGTTCAGCCAGATGCAGGGCCTGCTGACCAACGATGGCAAGGTACAGAAGGTGCTGATCAATGCCGTGGATCCCGTCGAGGAGCCCAAGGTATCGATCATCGGCGACTTCTTCCGCGAGGGCCGGCTGGAGGATCTGCAGCCTGGCACCTTCGGCATCGTCATCGGTGACAAGGCGGCCGAGAAGCTCGGTGTTGGCCTGGGTGACAAGCTGACCTTCGTGGCACCGGAAGTCACCGTCACCCCTGGTGGCATGTTTCCGCGTCTCAAGCGTTTCACCGTGGTCGGCATCTTCCATGTCGGTGCCGGTGAAATCGACGGTTTCATGGCCATGACCCACATTCAGGATCTGGCCCGCCTGCAGCGCCACCAGGCCGATCAGGTGCAGGGCATCCGCCTCAAGTTCGCCGACCTGTTCCAGGCGCCGCGCACCGCCTGGCAACTGGCGCAAAGCTTTGGCGAGCAGGACTACCTGGCCCGCGACTGGACGCGCACCCACGGCAATCTGTATCAGGCCATCCGCATGGAAAAAGCCATGATCGGTCTGTTGCTGCTGCTGATCGTCGCCGTGGCAGCCTTCAATATCATCTCCACCCTGGTGATGGTGGTGACCGACAAGAAGGGCGATATCGCCATTCTGCGTACCCTGGGCGCCACGCCGATGCAGATCATGGCCACCTTCATGGTGCAGGGCACGGTGATCGGGGTGATCGGTACCCTGATCGGCGCGCTGCTGGGCATCCTCGCCGCGCTCAACATCAGCTCGATCATCGCCGGCGTCGAGCGCCTGCTCGGCTTCAAGTTTCTCAATGCCGATGTGTACTTCATCGACTACCTGCCGTCGCAGCTGATGCTCGCCGACGTGGTGCAGGTCTGCGGTGCGGCATTGGTCCTGAGTTTCCTCGCTACTCTTTATCCGGCCTGGCGCGCGGCGCGCACCCAGCCCGCGGAGGCATTACGTTATGAGTGATCCGGTCGTGCAGGCGCAGGCAAGCGCCGTGCTCAGCTGCCGCAACCTGAGCAAGCGCTACGAAGAAGGCCCGCAGTCGGTGGTGGTCCTCGACGACCTGCAACTGGAGCTGTTGCCCGGTGAGCGGGTGGCCATCGTCGGCAGTTCGGGTTCCGGCAAGAGCACCCTGTTGAACATGCTCGGCGGCCTGGATACGCCAAGCAGCGGCAGCGTCTGGCTGGCCGGTGAGGAGCTGTCGGCGCTCAACGAGAAACAGCGCGGCCTGCTGCGTAACCGCGCGCTGGGTTTCGTCTATCAGTTCCACCACCTGCTGGCCGAGTTCACCGCGCTGGAGAACGTGTGCATGCCACTGCTGATCGGCAAGACCTCGATCAGCGAGTCGCGTCAGCGTGCCACCGAGTTGCTCGAGCGGGTCGGCCTGGGCCATCGCCTGAGCCACAAGCCTGCCGAGCTTTCCGGTGGTGAGCGGCAGCGCGTGGCGATTGCCCGGGCGCTGGTCAATCGCCCGGGGCTGGTGCTGCTCGACGAGCCTACCGGCAACCTCGACAACCACACCGCTCAAGGTATTCAGGACCTGATGCGCGAACTCAGCACGCAGTCGCAGACCGCCTTTCTGGTGGTGACCCACGACCTGCAGTTGGCGCGGCAGATGGACCGGGTGCTGAGCCTGGAAGACGGCAAGCTGGTGCACGCCTGATGTTTCGCCCGCTGAGTGTCTTCATCGGCCTGCGTTACACCCGTGCCAAGCGCCGCAACCACTTCATCTCGTTCATTTCCCTGACCTCGATGATCGGCCTCTCTCTGGGCGTGCTGGCGATGATCGTGGTGCTGTCGGTGATGAATGGTTTTCACCGGGAAATGAGCTCGCGCATTCTCGGCATGGTGCCCCATGCGACCATCGCCGGTTCGCCAGCCCTGGCCGACTGGCAGGCGCCAGCCAAGGTCGCCCTGGAAAATCCCCAGGTGGAAGCGGCCGTGCCCTTCGCCGAGCTGGAAGGCATGCTGTCTTACCGCGGCGTGATGCAGCCGATTCAGCTGCACGGCATCGACCCCGAGCTGGAACCGAAGGTCTCGATCATCGGTGATCACATGGTGCAGGGCCGTCTGAGCGATCTGCGCGAAGGCGAGTATGGGGTGATCATCGGTGAGATCACTGCACGCCGTTTCCAGCTGCAGGTTGGTGATCGGCTGGCGCTGATCGTGCCGGAAATCAGCTCGGTACCGGGTGGTATCACGCCGCGCATGCAGCGCCTGAACGTGGTTGGCATCTTCAAGGTGGGCGCCGATCTGGACAGCTCCCTGGCCCTGATCAACGTAGCCGATGCCGCGCAGATTCAGCGCCTGGAACCCGGCTCGGTGCAGAGCATCCGCCTCAAGCTGAAGGATCTCTACCAGTCACCGCAGGTTGCCGCCGGCATTGCCGCGCAACTGGGCGAGGGTTACCGCGCCAGCGACTGGACGCAGACCCAGGGCAGCCTGTTCAGCGCCATGAAGATGGAGAAGACCATGATCGGTCTGCTGCTGCTGCTGATCGTCGCGGTGGCTGCCTTCAACATCATCGCCACGCTGATCATGGTGGTCGCCGACAAGGGCGCCGACATCGCCATCCTGCGCACGCTGGGCGCCACGCCGCGACAGATCATGGGGGTGTTCATGGTGCAGGGCACGGTGATCGGGGTGATCGGTACCCTCATCGGTGGCGTGCTCGGTGTACTGGCAGCGCTGAACGTCAGTGAGCTGGTGGGGTGGCTCGAGCGTATCAGCGGGCAGCATGTGTTCAGCTCCGACGTGTACTTCATCAGCACCTTGCCGTCCGAGCTGCAGGTCGCCGACGTGGTGCTGATCTGCAGCGCTGCGCTGACCCTCAGCTTCCTCGCCACGCTCTATCCTTCCTGGCGTGCGTCGCGCACCCAGCCAGCCGAGGCGCTGCGTTACGAATGAGCTGCTAAGCTGAAGGAGGCCGCTATGGATAGCGGCCTTTTCGTTTGTGTCGTGAGCAGGACAACCCATGGAAGGGACTCGATCAGGCAACCTGCGCAACGGGTTGCTGGGCTTGGCGGCAGGGCTGTTGCTGCTGCGCTTCTTGCCGCAACTACCCCCCGCGTCGCTGGTGCTGGCCGCCGCTCTGGTGGGGCTGGCTCTGCTGCCGTTTCGCAGCTATCCCGTCGCTCTGTTTCTGCTCGGCTTGAGTTGGGCCTGCACCTCTGCGCAATGGGCGCTGGATGATCGTCTCGATCCAGCGCTGGACGGCCGCACCCTTTGGCTGGAGGGCAGGGTGGTGGACCTGCCGGATGTGCGTGAGGGGGTGGTGCGCTTCCATCTGCAGCAGCCGCAGTCGCGACGCGCGCAGTTGCCGCAGTTACTGCGGTTGTCCTGGTATGGCGGCCCCGAGATTCGCGCTGGCGAAACCTGGCGGCTGGCGGTCAATCTCAAGCGCCCCCATGGTCTGGTCAATCCGCAGTCCTTCGATTACGAAGCCTGGTTGCTGGCGCAGCGCATCGGTGGTGTCGGCACGATCAAGTCCGGGCAGCGCCTTGACGATGCAGGCGGTGGCAGTGCCTGGCGAGACCGTTTGCGGCAGCGCATGCTCGCCGAGGACGCCCATGGGCGCGCCGGAGGGTTGGCCGCACTGGTGCTGGGCGATGGCTCCGGGCTGTCGGTGGCCGACTGGCGCGTGCTGCAGGATACCGGCACGGTGCACCTGCTGGTGATTTCCGGCCAGCACGTGACATTGGTGGCCGGCATGTTTTACGGCCTGGTGTTCTGGCTGGCGCGGTTGGGCTGCTGGCCACGGTTTCTGCCCTGGTTGCCGACAGCGTGTTTGCTGGCGTTCTCGTCGGCGCTGGGCTACAGCCTGCTGGCTGGCTTCGACGTGCCGGTGCAGCGGGCCTGCGCCATGATCGGCCTGGTGCTGCTGTGGCGCTGGCGCTTTCGTCATCTGGGCATTGCCTTGCCGTTGCTGGTGGCGTTGGTCGCGGTGCTGCTGTTCGAGCCGCTGGCGGTGTTGCAGCCGGGGTTCTGGCTATCGTTCGGGGCAGTGGGGCTGCTGATCCTGATCTTCGCTGCCCGCCTTGGGGCCTGGGCCTGGTGGCGCACCCTGGGGCGTGCGCAATGGGCGATGACCGTGGGCTTGCTGCCGATGCTGCTGGCCCTCGGGTTGCCGATCAGCGCCAGCAGTCCCCTGGCCAATCTGATCGCCGTGCCCTGGGTGGGGTTCGCGGTGGTGCCGCCCGCATTGCTTGGCACGCTGTTGCTGCCTGTGCCCTGGCTGGGTGAGGCTCTGCTCTGGTGGGCGGGCTTCGCTCTCGAATGGCTGTTTCGCCTGCTGGCGCTGATAGCCGCCTGGCTGCCGGCCTGGATACCCAGCGCGTTGCCGTTCTGGGCCTGGCTGCTGGTGGCACTGGGCGCGCTGCTGATCCTGCTGCCCAGCGGGGTGCCGCTGCGCGGATTGGGCCTGGTGCTGCTCTTGCCGCTGCTGTTCACCCCGGTGCAGCGGCCGGCCGAACAGCGCGCCGAGGTATGGATGTTCGATGTCGGGCAGGGCTTGTCGATGCTGGTGCTGACTCGCGAACACGCGTTGCTCTACGACGCCGGGCCACGCTTTGGCGACTTCGATATCGGCGAGCGGGTGGTCGTGCCGTCGCTCAGGGCGCTCGATGTGCGCAGGCTGGACATGATGGTGCTCAGCCATTCGGACAACGACCATTCCGGTGGTGCCGAGGCGGTGGCCCGCGGCATGACGGTGAGCCAGGTGCTCAGCGGCGAGGCGCCCGAGTTGCCGACGGTGCTGGGCGCGCAACCCTGTGGCGAGGACAGCTGGATCTGGAATGGCGTGCACTTCAGCACCTGGCGCTGGGCGCAGGCGCGGGACAGCAACCAGTCATCCTGCGTGCTGATGATCGACGCGGGGGGAGAGCGCGCTCTGCTGACCGGGGATATCGATGTGCGTGCCGAGCGCGCCCTGATCGACACGGTGCGGGATTTGCGGGCCGACTGGCTGTTGGCTCCCCACCACGGCAGCCGCAGCTCTTCCTCGGCGATTTTTCTGGCCGCTGTCAGGCCTGGAGCGGTGCTGTATTCGCGCGGCAGGCACAATGGCTACGGGCATCCTCACCCCACGGTGCTGTCACGTTACGCCGCGATGGGCGCCAGGGCTTACGACAACGTCGAGACCGGCGCGCTGCGTATCGATCTCGGTACATTCGGTGAGCCGCACGCCTTGCGTAAAATACCGCGTTTCTGGCGGGAAAAATGAGAACCGCAGCCGTCGGCGACATCACGACCCTATGCTAGAGTGGCGCCACTTTTGTGAAGGGGATCTGCCACCGTGTGGGAACTGGTTATAGCTGGCGGCTGGGTGATGCTGCCGATCGTTCTGTGTTCAATCGCTGCCCTGGGCATCATTGCCGAGCGGCTGTGGACGTTGCGCGTCAGCCGAGTCACGCCGCCCAACCTGCTTGGGCAGGTGTGGCGCTGGATCAAGGACAAGGAGCTGAACAACCAGAAGCTCAAGGAGCTGCGCGCCGATTCGCCGCTGGGAGAAATCCTCGCCGCGGGTCTGGCCAACTCCAAGCATGGTCGTGAAGTGATGAAGGAGTGCATCGAGGAGGCTGCGGCCCGTGTGGTGCACGAGATGGAGCGCTATCTCAATGCGCTGGGCACCATCGCCGGAATCACGCCGCTGCTCGGCCTGCTCGGTACGGTGATCGCCATGATCGATATCTTCGGCTCGTTCATGGGGGGCAGCACGGCCAACCCGGCGTTGCTCGCCGGCGGTATCGCCAAGGCGCTGATCACCACCGCATCGGGTCTGACAGTGGCGATTCCGGCACTGTTCTTCCACCGTTTCCTGCAGCGCCGCGTCGATGAACTGGTCGTCGGCATGGAGCAGGAAGCGATCAAGCTGGTGGAGATGGTGCAGGGCGAGCGTGATGTCGACCTGGCCGAGGAGCCCAAGCCGGCCAAGGGGAGCAAGAAGGCGTGAAGTTCAGACGTAGACGGCGTGAGCAGGTCGAGATCAATCTCGCCTCGCTGATCGACGTGGTGTTCATCCTGCTGCTGTTCTTCGTGGTGAGCACTACCTTCACGCGTGAAACCCGTATGCAGGTCGACCTGCCCGAGGCTGCCAGCGGTACACCGCCCGAGCAGAGCGAACTCAAGCAACTGGAAGTGGTGATATCGGCAGAGGGCGGCATCTCGCTCAACGGCCAGGCCCTGATCAAGAATGATCTGGATAACCTGATGGCGGCCTTGCAGAAGGAGTCCGGTGGCGACAACAGCCTGCCGCTGACCATCAGCGCCGACGCCAAGACCAGCCACCAATCGGTGGTCACCGCCATGGATGCAGCCGGCAAGCTGGGCTTCGCGCACCTGCGCATCACCACGGTCGAGACTCAGGCCGCGCCCTGATGGCGAGCTTTTCCGACCGTCTGGTGCGGGCCTGGTACGAAGGGCATCCGGCTCTGGCGCTGTTGCGGCCGCTGGAGGCGCTGTACCGCGGTGTGGTGCAGCGCAAGCGCGCGCGCTTTCTCGCCGGTGCGGGTGAAACCTACCGCGCACCGGTGCCGCTGATCGTGGTGGGTAACGTCACCGTCGGCGGCACCGGCAAGACCCCACTGATTCTCTGGCTGGTCGAGCAGTGCCAGGCCCGCGGCCTGCGCGTTGGCGTGATCAGTCGCGGGTATGGCGCCAAGCCGCCGAGCCTGCCCTGGCGGGTCAGGGCCGAGCACACTGCCGAGCAGGCTGGCGACGAGCCGCTGCTGATCGTGCAGCGCAGTGGCGTGCCGCTGATGATCGACCCGGATCGTGGTCGCGCCGCTCGCGCCTTGCTGGCCGAGGAGCCCCTGGACCTGCTGCTCAGCGACGATGGCCTGCAACACTACCGCCTGGCCCGTGATCTGGAACTGGTCCTGATCGACGCCGCGCGGGGGCTGGGCAATGGCCGCTGCCTGCCCGCCGGGCCGTTGCGCGAACCCGCTGAGCGCCTGCAGAGCGTGGATGCCTGCCTCTACAACGGCGCGCCGAGCGATCCCCTGGGTGGGTATGCCTTTACCCTGGTACCCAGCGCCCTGATCAACCTGCGCAGCGGCGAGCGCCGTCCGCTCGATCACTTTCCGCCCGGTCAGGCCGTGCATGCGGTGGCCGGTATCGGCAACCCGCAGCGTTTCTTCACGACCCTCGAGGCGCTACACTGGCGGCCTGTCGCGCATGCCTTCGCCGACCATGCTGCCTACAGCGCCGAGCTGCTGAATTTCTCGCTGGCGCTGCCGCTGGTAATGACGGAAAAGGACGCGGTGAAGTGCCGGGCCTTCGCGGCTGACGACTGGTGGTATCTGGCCGTCGATGCCCAGCCCTCCGTCGCGTTTCGTGACTGGTTCGAGGCTCGCCTGGATCGTCTGCTCGGCGAGCGGCAGTAACCGCGTCACGCGCTCACTCCTCTTGTTCTCAAGGATTTTCCCATGGACCCGAAACTGCTCGATATCCTGGCCTGCCCGATCACCAAGGGCCCGCTCAAGCTCAGCCAGGACAAGACCGAACTGATCAGTAAAGGTGCCGGCCTGGCCTATCCGGTCCGCGATGGCATTCCGGTCATGCTGGAAAGCGAAGCCCGCACCCTCAACGATGACGAACGCCTGGACAAGTAAGATGAGCAACGCCTTTACCGTGGTGATTCCGGCGCGCTATGCGTCTACACGCCTGCCAGGCAAGCCACTGCAGGATATCGCCGGCAAGCCGATGATCCAGCATGTCTGGGAACAGGCCTGCAAAAGCAGCGCAACCCAGGTCGTGGTAGCCACCGATGATGCGCGCATCGTCGAGGCCTGCCAGGGGTTCGGTGCACAGGTGCTGCTGACCCGCGTCGATCATAACTCCGGCACCGACCGCCTGGCCGAAGTGGCCGCTGCGCTGGGCCTGGCTGCCGATGCCATCGTGGTCAACGTGCAGGGTGACGAGCCGCTGGTGCCGCCCGCGATCATCGATCAGGTGGCCGCCAATCTGGCCGGCAACCCCCAGGCCGCCATCGCCACCCTGGCCGAGCCCATTGACGATGTCGCCGCGCTGTTCAACCCCAATGTGGTCAAGGTCGCCAGCGATCTCAACGGTCTGGCGCTGACCTTCAGCCGTGCGCCGCTGCCGTGGGCGCGTGATGCCTTCGCTGTCGATCGCGATACCTTGCCTGCCAATGTTCCCTATCGCCGGCATATCGGCATCTATGCCTATCGCGCTGGCTTCCTGCAGGACTTCGTCGCCTGGGGCCCGTGCTGGCTGGAAAATACCGAGTGCCTGGAGCAGTTGCGCGCGCTCTGGCACGGTGTACGTATCCACGTCGCCGACGCGCTGGAAGCGCCGCCCGCCGGGGTCGACACTCAGGAAGACCTCGACCGCGTACGTCGGTTGCTGGGCGCCTGATGCGCGTTCTGTTCGTTTGCCTGGGCAATATCTGTCGTTCCCCCACTGCCGAGGCGGTATTGCGTCAGCGTCTGCAGCAGGCGGGGCTGGCCGAGCGCATCGAAGTCGACTCCGCTGGCACCGGCGACTGGCACGTGGGCAAGGCTCCGGACCCGCGTACCCAGGAGGCTGCCAGTCGACGAGGCTATGACCTGTCCGGCCTGCGCGGCCGTCAGGTCTCTGCCGACGATTTCTCGCGCTTCGATCTGGTGCTGGCCATGGATGGCGCCAATCTGCGCGACCTGCAGCGCATGCGTCCTGCTCAAGCGCGGGGCGAGCTGGACCTCTATCTACGCCGCTACGACCTGGCCGTGGATGAGGTGCCCGATCCCTATTACGGCGGTACCGAAGGTTTCGAGCAGGTGCTGGATCTGCTCGAGCAGGCCAGCGACGCATTGCTGATCGAACTCAAGGGGCGTTTATGAAGGTGGTGGTCCAGGCCGGCGTTTCGCTCAAGGCTTACAACACGTTCGGCGTGGATGTGGCGGCGCGCTACTTTGCCGAGGCGGCCGACGACGACCAGGTGCGCCAGGCACTGAGCGCTGCCCGTGAGCGGCAGGTGCCGCTGCTGCTGCTGGGAGGCGGTAGCAACCTGCTTCTGACCGCGGATGTCGAGGCGCTGGTGCTGCGCATGGCCAGCCGCGGTATTCGTCTGCTGGCCGATGATGGCCAGCGGGTGGAGATCGAGGCGGAGGCGGGTGAGCCCTGGCATGGCTTCGTGCAGTGGACCTTGCGCCAGGGCTTTGTCGGCCTGGAAAATCTCAGTCTTATTCCGGGTACGGTCGGTGCCTCGCCGGTGCAGAACATCGGTGCCTATGGCGTCGAGCTGAAGGACTGTTTCCTTGGGCTGACGGCGCTGGATCGACACAGTGGTGAGGTCAGAGCGTTCGATCTGCAGGATTGTGCCTTCGCTTATCGCGACAGCCTCTTCAAGCGTGAAAGCGGGCGCTGGATCATTCTGCGCGTGCGTTTCACCCTGAGCCGCAATGCACACTTGCACCTGGATTACGGCCCGGTACGCCAGCGCCTGGCGGAGCAGGGCATCGAGGCGCCGAACGCCAGCGATGTCAGCCGGGCCATCTGCGCCATCCGCAGCGAGAAGCTGCCAGACCCTGCCGTGCTCGGCAACGCAGGCAGCTTCTTCAAGAATCCGCTGGTGCCGGCCGAGCTGGCCGAGCGTCTGCAGCACATTCACGCTGATCTGGTGGCCTATCCCCAGGCAGACGGCCAGGTGAAACTGGCGGCTGGCTGGCTGATCGAAAGGGCGGGCTGGAAGGGCTTTCGTGATGGCGATGCCGGCGTGCATCGCCTGCAGGCGCTGGTGCTGGTCAATTACGGTCAGGCCAGCGGTCAGCAACTGCTCGCATTGGCACAGCGCATTCAGGCGGATATCGCCGAGCGCTTCGGCGTGAGCCTGGAAATCGAGCCGAACGTGCTCTGATCCTACATGCCGCGCAGCCTCGCCATGTTGGCGGGGCTGTGCAGGCTTGATCGCTCCATCCTTTTCGTTTTCGGGCATCACTGCATTCAACAGCGTGCTGCGTTCTGGGCGCTTGCAGGGTCTGTTGACGTTTCGCGCTGAAACGTCAGCAGACCCTGGAAATCACAGGCAATAAAAAGGGGATGCCGAAGCATCCCCTTTTCTTTTGCGCTACCTAATCAGGCGTGCGGCTTGGGCGCGTCCTGATCGCGCTGAGCGCTCTCGTCGACCGGCGTGACGATGACGTCATCTTGCTCGACGGGCTCGCTGGCCGGTTGAGTGTCGACAACGGCTTCACTCTCGACTGCCGGAGCAGCGGGCTCAGCTTCCACCACCGCTGCGGCTGGAGCGGCCTTGGCGGCCTCTTCAGCTTCGCGGGCCAGGCGCTCTTCTTCACGCTTGCGGCGACGCACTTCACGCGGGTCGTTCGGTGCGCGGCCGTTGCTTGCAACCGGTGCGGCTGAAGCGGCTTGCTCTTCGATCGCTGGTGCCTCGACCACAGGTGCTTCCACTGCAACTTCCTCGGCTGCCGGAACAGCCTCGGGTGCGGCAGTGAAAGTGGTTTCGGCTACCGGAGCTTCGATGGCCGGTGCTTCGAACACTGGCGTTTCGGCAACGGGTGCTTCGGCGACGACCGCTTCGCTGGCTGGCTCGGCCGCGACCGGAGCTTCCTGCTGCACTGCTTCGAATTCCGCTGCCGAAGCACGTGGGCGTTCGATTTCAGGTAGGGGCTCGATCACTGCATCGGCACGCTCGGCAACTGTTTCTGCCGGCACTTCGACTGGCGCAGGCGCCTCTTCGACCACAACGGCAGCAGCTTGTGCAGGCTGCTCGGTCTCGACCGCTGGCTGTACGTCCTGTACGGCGACAGGTGCTGCGGTTTCGGTGGTGGCAAAGGTCTCTGCTTGCTGAGCGACCGGCTGTTCGGCTGGTTTCTCGGTTTCAGCGATAACGGCTGCCACGGTAGCGGCTGCAGCGATGCTGCCGTTGTCTACCGGCTCTTCCGCATTCTCGTCGCTGCCTTCGATCGGGTTGCCGTCGGCATCACGCTGACGCTCGCGACGATTGCTGCGGCGACGCTGACCGCGGGAGCGGCGACGTGGGCGATCACCGCCTTCGTTACCTTCCTGCTCGTCGTCTTGCTGCTCGTCGTTGTTCAGCACTTCGTCTTCAGCAGCGTCTGCCTGAGCCTGTTCGGCGCGAGGTTGACGTTCTTCACGAGGCTGGCGTGGCTGGCGCGGTTCACGTTGCGGGCGTTCGGCGCGAGCTTCTTCACTGGCGACGGCTGCGGTTTCGTTCTGCGGCTCGGCATCCAGCGGAGCGCGCAGTTCGCGCGGCTGACGCTCTTCACGCGGACGACGTTCACGGCGGTTTTCCTGACCTTCACGCGGTTCGCGCGGCGGGCGGGATTGACGCACTTCCTGAGGCTCGCGAACTTCCACGTTCTCACGCGGCTGGCGATCTTCACGCGGGGCGCGAGGCTGACGCTCTTCACGCGGTGCACGCTCTTCACGAGGCGCACGTTCCTCGCGGGCTGCGCGATCTTCACGTGGGGCGCGTTCTTCACGCGGCTTGCGATCTTCATCGCGACGGTTGCCACGGTTGCGGTTCTGCTGGCGACCGTTACGACGCTCGTCGCCACGCGGCTGACGCTCGCCCGGCTTCTTCTCGACCACGGTTGGTTTCTGCTCTTCGGCACTGGCGAACAGGCCTACCAGGGACTTCACCAGGCCTTTGAACAGGCCGGTCTGCGGTGCGGCGGCAACGGGGGCGGCAGCAGGCGCAGCTACGGCAACTTCCGGAGCAGGAGCGCTGCGCGGCGGAGCGGCCTTGATCGCAGCTTCCTGGCGAACCAGGGTGCGGGTGGCTGCAGCCGGTTTCTCTTCCTCGACTTCGACCGTGGCCATTTCGTAGCTGGTCTGGGTGCTCTGGGCTTCCGGGCTGTCGTCACGGATGCGCTGCACTTCGAAGTGCGGCGTTTCCAGGTGGTCGTTCGGCAGGATGACGATGCGCGCACGGGTACGCAGTTCGATCTTGGTGATCGAGTTGCGTTTTTCGTTGAGCAGGAACGCGGCGACCGGGATCGGCACCTGGGCGCGAACCTCGGCGGTACGATCCTTCAGGGCTTCTTCTTCGATCAGGCGCAGAATCGCCAGGGACAGGGATTCGACGTCACGGATGATGCCTTGACCGTTGCAGCGCGGGCAGACGATGCCGCTGCTTTCGCCCAGCGATGGGCGCAGGCGCTGACGGGACATTTCCAGCAGGCCGAAGCGCGAAATGCGACCGACCTGTACGCGGGCACGGTCGGCTTCCAGGGCTTCACGTACTTTCTCTTCGACAGCGCGCTGGTTCTTGGCTGGCGTCATGTCGATGAAGTCGATGACGATCAGGCCGCCGATGTCGCGCAGGCGCAGCTGACGGGCGATCTCTTCGGCGGCTTCCAGATTGGTCTGCAGCGCGGTTTCTTCGATGTCGCTGCCTTTGGTGGCACGCGCCGAGTTGATGTCGATGGACACCAGGGCTTCGGTCGGGTCGATGTAGATCGAACCGCCGGACGGCAGCTTCACTTCACGCTGGAATGCGGTTTCGATCTGGCTTTCGATCTGGAAGCGGTTGAACAGTGGCACGCTGTCTTCGTACAGCTTGATCTTGCTGGCGTACTGCGGCATCACCTGGCGGATGAAGGTCAGGGCTTCTTCCTGGGCTTCGACGCTGTCGACCAGTACTTCGCCGATGTCCTGGCGCAGGTAGTCGCGGATGGCGCGGATGATGACGTTGCTTTCCTGATAGATCAGGAACGGGGCAGGGCGGTCCTGGGACGCTTCCTTGATGGCGCTCCACAGTTGCAGCAGGTAGTCGAGGTCCCACTGCATTTCTTCGCTGGAACGGCCCAGGCCGGCGGTGCGCACGATCAGACCCATGTCATTGGGGATGTCGAGACCATTGAGGGCTTCGCGCAGTTCGTTGCGCTCTTCGCCTTCGATGCGGCGGCTGATGCCACCTGCACGCGGGTTGTTGGGCATCAGCACCAGGTAGCGGCCGGCGAGGCTGATGAAGGTGGTCAGGGCTGCGCCCTTGTTGCCACGCTCTTCTTTCTCGACCTGAACGATGACTTCCTGGCCTTCCTTGAGCACGTCCTTGATGTTGACGCGGCCTTCGGGGGCCTTGCTGAAGTATTCGCGGGAAATTTCTTTGAGGGGGAGGAAGCCGTGACGCTCGGAGCCGAAGTCGACGAATGCCGCTTCGAGGCTGGGTTCTACGCGGGTAATGCGACCTTTGTAGATATTCGATTTCTTCTGTACACGGGCGCCGGACTCGATGTCCAGATCGTACAGGCGCTGGCCATCTACCAGCGCAACACGCAACTCTTCGGGTTGAGTCGCGTTAATCAACATTCTTTTCATGTGGTACCAATGGTTTCCGGTGCTGCCGGAAGCCGCGTTAGGCACACACGACGCTCAGGGTCGGTGTCAGGCGCGTCAGAAACGGTCGTAAATCGTTTCATTGTCGAGCGGCAGCAGCCAGTTGTGCTGGGCCGCGACGGACGTCTCCTGCTTGCTGTATGTGACAGAAAGCACTCAGAACTCGCTGGCGATCGGCTAAGCACTGGCCCTGCTGCGTTAAAACCTGCTTGGAAGATCGTTTACCTGGGTAAGCGAGCTTCTTTGCCTGCCCCGGATCGGGGGCTGTCACTAACGTAGCGTCTTGCGTGGCGCTAACTTGCGAGACCGTAAACGGGTTCTCAGTCAGGAGGAGGAATCAAGGGTCGGTAGCGGACGATATGACGCGTCTCTGATAAAGCTGTTTGCTACGCAGGCCGACCGTTGTGCATCTCCACCCTACACGTATCGCTGAAAATCGGGTGCCGCTCACGAAAAATCCGCAGCGGGTTGGCATTACCGCGACCCTCCATAAGGGCTGGTCGCGCATCTGTGTCTCAGGCCTTATTTCCGAGTTTCTCGAGCAGCCATGCAGGCCTATCGCTCTCTGAGACGCCCGTCGGACGGCCTTACGTCCTGAATGGGTTGCTTGATTCACGATGGCGGTTTGGCAACATCCGCGAATCAGGCCGCTTTTGGCGGCATTCGCGACTATAGCAGCAATGATTAAGTGCTTCAAATGCATAAAAATTGTATGATCTCGGCCATGACGACACCCACTACTCCAACCTCCGGCGTTCAGCTGCTCGAGGTCGCGCCTGAACTCGCGGGTCAGCGCATCGACAACTTCCTTCGTACCCAGCTCAAGGGCGTACCCAAGACCTTGATCTACCGCATCCTGCGCAAGGGTGAGGTGCGGGTCAACAAAGGTCGGATCAAGCCCGAATACAAGCTGCAGCCTGGTGACATCGTGCGCGTGCCGCCGCTGCGCCTGGCCGAACGCGACGAGCCCGAGCCGCTGGCCCAGGGCCTGCTGCAGCGCCTGGAAGCGGCCATCGTCTATGAAGACAAGGCGCTGATCGTTTTGAACAAGCCGGCCGGCATCGCCGTGCACGGCGGCAGTGGTCTCAATTACGGCGTGATCGAGGCCTTTCGCCAGTTGCGCCCGGATGCCAAGGATCTGGAGCTGGTGCATCGCCTCGACCGCGACACTTCCGGGCTGCTGATGATCGCCAAGAAGCGCAGCATGCTGCGTCATCTCCATGAAGCACTGCGCGGTGACGGCGTCGACAAGCGTTACATGGCCCTGGTGCGTGGCCACTGGGCGACCGCCAAGAAGCAGATCAACGCGCCGCTGCTCAAGAGCAATCTGCGTTCCGGCGAGCGCATGGTCGAGGTCAACCCCGAAGGCAAGGAGGCGCTCACCGTGTTCCGCGTGCTGCGCCGTTTCGGCGAATTTGCGACCCTGGTCGAAGCCAAGCCGGTGACTGGCCGGACCCACCAGATTCGCGTGCATGCCCAGTACGGCGGGCATTGCATTGCCGGTGACAGCAAGTATGGCGATGACGACTTCACCCGGGAGATTCGAGAGTTGGGCGGCAAGCGCCTGTTCCTGCATGCCTACGAGTTGAACATTCCGCTGCCCGAGGGCGGCGTGCTGAAGCTCGAGGCGCCGGTCGACGAGATGTGGGCTCGCACGCTGGAGCGCCTGAGTGCGTGATTATCGGCTGCTGATCTTCGACTGGGACGGCACGCTGGTCGACTCCATTGGCCGCATCGTCGCGGCCATGCACCAGGCGGCCGACCAGTGTTCCATGCCGCGGCGCAGTGACGAGGCGGTCAAGGGCATCATCGGCCTGGCGCTGCCCGAGGCGATCACCACGCTTTATCCGGAACTCGTCGAAGCCGCACACGTCGAACGCTTCCGTGTCAGCTACAGCGACTGTTATGTGGCCATGGATCAGACCCCCTCGGCGTTCTTCGCGCAGGTGGAGCAGAGCCTGGCGCAGTTCCGCGCGCAGGGTTATCAGCTGGCCGTTGCCACCGGCAAGAGCCGCCGTGGCCTGCAGCGGATTCTCGACGCGCTGGGCTGGCAGGAATATTTCGACATCACGCGGTGCGCCGATGAAACGGCGAGCAAGCCCGATCCGCGCATGCTGCATGAAATTCTTCAGCATTGTGGCGTGCCGGCCGGGCAGGCACTGATGATCGGTGATTCCTCGTTCGATCTGCTGATGGCGCAGCGCGCGGGTATGGATTCTGTGGCAGTGGGTTACGGTGCGCAGACGCTGACAGCGTTGAGTGCCTATGAGCCGAAGCTGTCGATCAACCATTTCATGGAACTGAGTGCCTGGCTGAACCAGACGGTGGCCGAGCCCCAAACCGAGGAGAGTGAGCATGTGGGGTGATAGAAAGACGCCGGTCGTGGCCGAGAGCGACCCGAAGAGCTGGAAACTCCTCGAGAAGACGCTGCTGGCCAGCGTTCACGAGCAGCGCCGCTCGCGCCGCTGGGGGATCTTCTTCAAGCTGCTGACCTTCATTTATCTGTTCGGTGCCCTGGCGCTGTTCTCGCCGCTGCTCAATCTGCAGAAGGGTGCCAGCAGCACGCCGCACACCGCGGTGATCGACGTGCGTGGCCTGATCGCCGACAAGGAAGCGGCCAGCGCCGACAATATCGTCGGCAGCCTGCGCGCAGCCTTCAAGGACCCCAACACCAAGGGTGTGATCCTGCGCATCAACAGCCCCGGTGGCAGCCCGGTGCAATCGGGCTACATCTATGACGAAATCCGCCGTCTGCGCGGCGAGAACCCGGACACCAAGGTGTACGCGGTGATTTCCGATCTGGGGGCTTCGGGTGCCTATTACATCGCCAGCGCTGCCGACCAGATCTATGCCGACAAGGCCAGCCTGGTGGGTTCCATCGGTGTCACTGCGGCCAGTTTCGGTTTCACCGGTCTGATGGACAAGCTGGGCGTTGACCGCCGCGTCTATACCTCGGGCGAGCACAAGGCGTTTCTCGATCCGTTCCAGCCGCAAAAGCCTGAAGAGGCGGCGTTCTGGAAGACCGTGCTGGAAACCACTCACAAGCAGTTCATCGACAGCGTGAGGAAGGGCCGCGGCGATCGCCTCAAGGATGCCGAGCATCCCGAGCTGTTCTCCGGCCTGATCTGGTCTGGCGAACAGGCGCTGAATCTGGGCCTGATCGATGCCCTGGGCAGCACCAGCTATGTGGCGCGTGACGTCATTGGCCAGGAAGAAATGGTGGATTTCACCGTCCAGGAAAGCCCGCTGGATCGCTTCACCAAGAAGCTGGGCGCCAGTGTGGCGGAGCAGTTGGCGATGTGGATGGGGTTCCAGGGCCCGGCACTGCGCTGATAGCCTGATATGCAATAAAGAGCCCCGGCACTTGGCCGGGGCTTTTTATTGGCCGATCGCTTTCAAGGTGGGCAGTTGGGCGCGCATGAAGCCGATGGCCGGATGAAGCGCCAGTTTCGCGCCCGATCCAGCCTACGCACGACCCCAGCACATCAGCCTGACGGCAGAGGTTCTGGTCGCGCGAAGATCACTTGACGCTTGTAACTTGCTACTGCTCTTAGCGCTCATCGAGTGCGAAGGCCGTCAGGCTGTAGGTGGGAATGCCCATGTCCTGCAGTTTGCGCGAGCCACCCAGCTCCGGCAGGTCGATGATCGCGGCCGCTTCATGAATGCCTGCCCCCATGCGTTTGACCAGTTGCACGGCGGCCAGCAGGGTGCCGCCGGTGGCGATCAGGTCGTCGACGATGAGCACCTTGTCGCCTTCGCACAGACTGTCTGCGTGCACCTCCAGAAAGGCTTCGCCGTATTCGGTCTGGTAACCCTGGCTGAGGACGTCGGCTGGCAGTTTGCCTTGCTTGCGGAACAGCACCAACGGCTTGTTCAGCTCATAGGCGATGATCGAACCGATCAGGAACCCGCGCGCATCCATGGCGCCGACGTGGCTGAAGTCGGCCTCGACATAGCGCTGGATCAGGCTGTCGATCACCATGCGCAGGGCGCGCGGCGACTGGAACAGCGGGGTGATGTCGCGAAACACCACGCCCGGTTTCGGAAAGTCGTTAACCGGGCGAATGAGGGTCTTGATACTGAATTCGTCGAAAATCATCGGTAATCCTTGTAGCGGTCAAAATTGAGCCTTGGAACCTGTTCATGACTTTGCGAGCTAGAGCCATGCAAGGGCTAGGCGCCCCTGCAAAAACAAGCGAGGAAGCGGACTGGGCTCGCACGCGAGTTTACGAGCTGTGAATGGGCATTCCGACGGGAGCGCCTAGCTTGGGCTGGCAATCCCGCTTGTTTTCAACGCAGCAGGGCCGACGCGCAGCAGATCATGAACGGGTTCTCGAGGCCCTATCAGCCATTAAGGTTACCACCCGCCAGAGCGCACAGCTCGATTGGGTCGAGAATATGCACTTCCTTGCCTTCGGCTTCGAGCAGTTTGCTCTGCTGGAAGCGGGTGAATACCCGCGACACGGTTTCCACCGCCAGGCCCAGGTGGTTGCCGATTTCATTGCGCGACATCGCCAGGCGGAACTGGTTGGCAGAGAACCCGCGGGCACGGAAGCGCGCCGACAGGTTGACTAGGAAGGTAGCGATGCGCTCGTCGGCGGTTTTCTTCGAGAGCAGCAGCATCATCTGCTGATCGTCGCGGATTTCACGACTCATGACGCGCATCAGCTGGCGGCGCAACTGCGGCAGGCTCGCCGACAGTTCGTCGAGGCGCTCGAACGGGATTTCGCAGACCGAGGTGGTTTCCAGCGCTTGCGCCGATACCGGGTACAGCTCGGTATCCATGCCGGAGAGGCCGACCAGTTCGCTGGGCAGGTGAAAGCCGGTGATCTGCTCTTCGCCCGCATCGCTGATGCTGAAGGTTTTCAGTGCGCCGGAGCGTACCGCGAAGACCGAGTTGAAGGTGTCGCCCTGACGGAACAGGAATTCGCCCTTTTTCAGGGGGCGGCCGCGTTTGACGATATCGTCGAGCGCATCCATGTCCTCGAGATCCAGCGACAGCGGCAGGCAGAGACTGGAGAGGCTGCAATCCTTGCAGTGTGCCTGATGAGTTGTACGCAGCTTGATGCTTTCGGACATCGCCCTTATCCCTGGTATAGACACAGAAGTCGTAAGGGTACCGCACCAGAGGGGGCACGGCCACCCAAGGGGGCGCGCTCAAGTGTCGCTCCCCCCTGCCGATAACGCTGAATCAGTGAGTTGACGGCCAGGAGCGTTGCAATGCGTGTAGATAATCCCGTTTCGCTCGAGCGCAGTATCGTGCCCTCCAGTTCGACTGCGACCGCCGCTGCGGCGCCTGCCGAAACCAGCGAAGAAACCTCGACTGCGGCGCCAGCGGCTGGCACCAGTGCCGAGCCGGGCGTCAAGGTCACGCTGTCCCTGGAGGGCCTGGCGCAGTCGAAGTCCGAGGACAAGAACAGCGATATCGACGAGAGCGACCTGCCTTCGAACATCAAGCAACTGCTCAAGATGATTCGTGAGCTGAAAGCCCAGCTCGCGCAGAAAATGGCCGAGTTGCAGGCGATCATGGCTCAGAGCGATATGGACGACGAAACGCGTCAGGCCAGTGCCCAGGCGCTGCAGACCGAGGTCAGCTCGATCAGCGGCGCCTTGAGCACGGCTAACGCCGAGCTGGTCAAAGCTATTCGCGACCAGGAACTCAGCACCGAGCAGAGCGTCACCGTCACATCGCTGATGATCAGCTGATTTTTTCTTCCTTGGCACGGCAGTAGCCGTACTCAGATCACCCGCGAGAAGCGCTGCAGGTTCTGCTCGCTGAGGTAGCGATCAAACAGCATGCACAGCGAGCGCACCAGCAATCGTCCCGCCGGCAGCACCTCGATGCTGCCATCTCGCAATTCGATCAGGCCCTCGCGGCTCATCTGCTGCAGGGCCGGCCAGGTGTCGGCGAAGTAGCTGCGGACATTCACCGCGAAGCGCCGTTCGATTTCCGCGAAGTCCAGCTGGAAGTGGCAGATCAGTTGCTGGATCACGGCGCGGCGAAGGCGATCGTCGTCGTTGCAGCCCAGGCCGCGCAAGGTCGCCAACTGGCGATTGTTCAGGTTGGCCTGGTAGGCGGCCAGATCCGAGCTGTTTTGGCAGTACAGATCACCGACCTGGCTGATCGACGACACGCCGAGGCCGATCAGGTCGCAATGCCCGTGGGTGGTATAGCCCTGGAAGTTGCGCTGCAGGCTGCCGTCTTCCTGAGCGCTGGCCAGTTCGTCGTCGGGCAGCGCGAAGTGATCCATGCCGATGTAGCGGTAACCGGCGCTCGCCAGTTGTTCGATGCTGCCCTGCAGCATGGCCAGCTTGTTCGCTGCACTGGGCAACTGGGTGCTGTCGATGCGCCGCTGCGGCATGAAGCGTTCCGGCAGGTGGGCGTAGTTGAACAGCGACAGGCGATCGGGTTGCAGGGCGATCACCTGCTGGACGGTGTGGGCGAAATTCTCCGGCGTTTGTTGTGGCAGGCCGTAAATCAGGTCGATGTTCACCGAGCGAAACTGCAGGGTTCGTGCGGCCTCGATGATGGCGCGGGTTTCTTCCAGGCTCTGCAGGCGGTTGATGGCGCGCTGCACGTTGGGGTCGAGGTCCTGCACGCCGAGGCTGACGCGGTTGAAGCCCAGTTCGCGCAGCAGGCCCATGGTCGACCAGTCCGCTTCGCGGGGATCGATCTCGATGCTGTAGTCACCGGAGTCGTCGTCGAGCAGGGTGAAATGCTCACGCAGTTGCGTCATCAATCGGCGCAGTTCGTCGTGGCTGAGAAAGGTCGGGGTGCCGCCGCCCAGGTGCAGCTGTTCGATGTGCTGGCGCTTGTCGACATGGCGGCTGACCAGTGCCATCTCCACTTCCAGCGCCTGCAGATAAGGCTGGGTGCGGCCGCGATCCTTGGTGATCACCTTGTTGCAGGCGCAGTAGTAGCAGATGTTGGCGCAGAACGGCAGGTGAACGTACAGCGACAGCGGGCGCAGGGCACGACGGCTTTCGCGCAGGGCGTGGAGCAGATCGAATGAGCCGACGCCGTCATGAAATTGCACGGCGGTCGGGTACGAGGTGTAGCGCGGGCCGGCTTGATCGTATCGGCGGATCAGGTCGGAATCCCACTGGATGGCGTCGAGCATGGCGAGTTCCGCTTCAGCGTTGAGTGCTCGGCAGTCTAGGGCGGGCCTGGGCGGGGCTCTTTGATCTGAGTCATGGGGGCGCAGTGGGGGTGTGACCGCTGGGGCGCCGACAGATCGAGCCTCAGTGCCCCATCAGCCAATGCTGGTGCGGACCGGGCAGTGTCCACAGACCGAACAGCATCACCAGCAGGCCGCCTGCCACGCGCACGCCACGCGTGCGCAGCAGGCTGCCCAGGCGCTCGGCCGCCAGGCCGGTGGCCACCAGCACCGGCAGGGTGCCGACGCCGAATGCGAGCATCAAGGCGGCGCTGTGCAGGGCATTGCCCTGGCTGGCCGCCCACAGCAGGGTGCTGTAGACCAGGCCGCAGGGCAGCCAGCCCCACAGGCCGCCGAGGAGCAGTGCGCGCGATGGGCTGGTGATCGGCATGAAACGGCGGGCGAGCGGTTGCAGATGTCGCCAGAGGCCGCGGCCCAGCGCCTCGATGCGCGTCAGACCGCTCCACCAGCCTGCCAGATAGAGCCCCATGACGATCAGCAGCAGCCCGGCGACGCTGCGCAACACGATGGCCAGCGGGCCGCTGGCCAGTGCCCAGCCTGCCAGGCCGAGCAGCAGGCCGGCCAGGGCATAGCTGAGAATGCGCCCGGCGTTATAGGCCAGCAACAGGCGCAGACGCTGATCACGCCGCTCGGGCGCAATGGCCAGGCTCAGGGCGCCCATCAGCCCGCCGCACATGCCCAGGCAGTGGCCACCGCCGAGCAGGCCCAGAATCAAGGCGGACAGCACGTGTGGCAGCAGCTCAGTCATGGGGTTTCTGGTCGGGCTTGCTGGCCTGCTGCACGGCGGCCTGGTGGCGCGGGTCATCGTCGTCGAAGAGGATGCGGTGAGCGGGGCTGTCGAGGTCGTCGTACTGACCGCTGTCGACCGCCCAGAAGAACAGCCACACGGCGAAGGCGACCAGCAGCAGGGCAACGGGAATCAGGATGTACAGCGCGGTCATGATGATTTCCCCAGGCGCAGTGCATTGAGCACCACCAGCAACGAACTGAACGACATGCCCAGCGCGGCCCAGATCGGGGTGATCAAGCCGAGGGCCGCGAAGGGCAGTACCAGGCCATTGTACAGCCCGGCCCAGGCCAGGTTCTCGATGATGATGGTGCGGGTGCGGCGGGCCAGGCGCAGCGCGTCGACCAGGCTGCCCAGGCGATTGGACAGCAGCACCGCATCAGCGCTGGTTTTCGCCAGGTCGGATGCCGTACCCATGGCCACGCTGATATCGGCTCCGGCGAGTACCGGCACGTCGTTGACGCCATCGCCGAGCATCAGTACGCGGCGCCCTTGTTTCTGCAGGTCGTGAAGGATGGTCAGTTTGGCGTCCGGGGTCAGCCCGCCGTGGGCCTGTTCGATACCCAGCTCGGCCGCCACTTCGCCGACCATGGGCGAGCTGTCGCCACTGAGCAGGAGAATCTGCCAGCCGCGCGCCCGGGCGGACTCGATCAGCGCAGGCGCATCGTCACGCAGGCGATCATCGAGCACGAACCAGGCCAGAGGGCCCTGTTCGTCACCCAGCAGCAGCCATTGGCCCTGATCCCCCGGAATGTCGGGCGGTGGGCTGGCGCTGAGCGTGCTGACGAACGCTGGCTGACCGATGCGCAGGCGGCGGCCATCCACCGTGCCCTGCAAGCCCAGGCCGGGAAAACTCTGCAATGCTTCGACCATTGCGGCTGTGTGGCCAAAGGCACGGGCGATGGGGTGCTCGGAGCGACTTTCCAGGGCGGCGGCGAGGGCCAGGCAGGCATCGGCATCCAGTGTGCCCAGCGGGTGCACGGCACGCAGGGCGAGTCGGCCTTCGGTGAGGGTGCCGGTCTTGTCGACGATCAGCGTGTCGATCTGCTCCAGGCCTTCGAGCACGTGACCGCGAGTCAGCAACATGCCTTGTTTGTGCAGGGTGCCGGTGGCGGTGGTCAGGGCGGTTGGCGTGGCCAGGGCGAGGGCGCAGGGGCAGGTCGCGACCAGCAGGGCGAGGACGACCCAGAAGGCGCGAGACGGGTCGAGCTGCCACCAGACCAGGCCGACGACGGCGGCCACCACCAGAACGATCAACAGGAACCACTGCGCGACCCGGTCGGCGATTTCCGCCAGGCGCGGTTTTTCGCCCTGGGCGCGTTCCAGCAGGCGCACGATGGCCGACAGCCGCGTGGTGTCGCCCAGAGCCCGCACCTCGACGGTCAGTGGGCCCTCGACATTGAGGGTGCCTGCGGTGACCCCATCACCGACCGTACGGGGTTGCGGCAGGTACTCACCGGTGAGCAGCGATTCATCGATGCTGGAGTGGCCCTGCAGAACCTGGCCGTCCGCAGGTAGCAGCGCCCCAGGCGGAACCAGCACGTGGTCACCGAGACGCAGTTCGCTGAGCAGGATGCGCTGGCTCTGGCCGCGTTCATCCAGGCGCAGGCAGGAGGCCGGCAACAGCTTGACCAGTTGCGCGGTCGCCGCTGCGGTGCGTTCCCGGGCACGGCGTTCCAGGTAGCGGCCGCTGAGCAGAAACAGGGCGAACATGCCCACCGCGTCGAAATACAACTCGCCGTGGCCCGTTACCGTGGACCAGATGCCCGCTGCGTAGGCGCCGCCGATGGCCAGCGACACCGAGACGTCCATGCTCAGGTGGCGGGTGCGCAGGTCACGCAGGGCGCCACGGAAAAACTGGCCGCAGCAATAGAAGACGATGGGGGTGGTGAGAAACAGGCTGACCCAGCGCAGGATGCTGTCCAGTTCCGCGCTCAGGTCGATATTGAATTCCGGCCAGGTGGCCATGCTCGCCATCATCACCTGCATCCACAGCAGCCCGGCCACGCCCAGTTCGCGCATGGCTCGGCGATTTTCTCGGGTCAACTGCTCGGCAGCGGCATCGGCCTGCCAGGGGTGGGCCGCATAGCCGATACGGCGGATCGCGCCGAGCAGTTCGCTGAGCGGCAGGGCGTTCGCGTCCCAGCGCACCAGCAAGCGGTGGCTGGACAGGTTGAGGTGCGCTTCGGCCACGCCTGTCAGGGTATTCAGGTGTTTCTCGATCAGCCAGCCGCAGGCCGCGCAGCTGATGCCTTCGATGAGCAGATTGGCCTCGCTCAGCTCGCCCTGCTGTTCGACGAAGGGCTGCTGCACGTCGCGGCGGTCGTACAGCACCAGCTCATCCGGCAGTACCTGAGGCAGTTGCCGCGGATTGCTGGCAGCCTCGCTGCGGTGCCCATAGTAGTGCTCCAGGCCGCTCTGCACGATGGTCTGCGCCACCGCCTGGCAACCGGGGCAGCACATTTCGCGGGGCTGCCCCAGCACCACGGTCTGGAAATGCGCGCCGGCGGGCACCGGCAGGCCGCAGTGGTAGCAGGGCGTGGGGACGGCATGCACCGCCCCGGAGGCTGAAGCGTCGATCAGTGTTCATCCCCGAGCTGGATGCTCTGGCCGGGTTGCAGGGTTTCTTCCTCGAACAGGCGCCAGTCCTGACCGCCTTCCTGGCCGATCAGCTCGACGAAGCGCCGGCCCTGCACGCTGTCCTGCAGGTTGCCGCGATACAGGCCGTCACCCTGATGCTGCAGTACCACGCGCCGGTCGCGCTCGGGCTGGGTGGGCGATACCAGATTGAGCACCAGTTGCGCTGGCGCGCTGCTGCCCCGCAGGTGCAGCTCGGCGATGCCGCGCTGGTCATCGAGGTCGAGGCTGGCGCGCAGCTGCAGGCGCACGGCCAGGTTCTCGCGTTCCAGCGACTGGTTGATGCCCTTGCCGACGTCGTAGTAATCGTCGGAGATCAGCCCCGGTGGATTGCGTGTGGCCACGGTCAGCAGGGTCAGCCCCTGAATCACCGAGTAGCCGAGCAGGGCGATCAGAAACCAGGGCCAGAACTGCTTGTACCAGGGCGCGGGTTGGGTCTCTTCGTTCATGGCTGGCCTGCTTTCTCTTCTCGGTGTTGGTGCTTGGCTTGGGTCATTCGCTTTGGTGGGCTGAAGCCCACCCTACGGAGTTACGGCTGTAGGGTGGCGGGGAGGCGATCCAGCCGTTCAGCTATCTCACGCTGGGGCCGATAAACCGGCTGCTGGCGTCGTTGTGGATGCTCTCGTCATCCGTGGCACGGATGCGGAAGGTGATCTCGTTGGTGCTGGACGGCAGTTTCTCGGCGTCGATGGACAGCTCCACCGGAATCGCGAGCACTTCGCCGGCCAGCGCGCGGACCTCGCGGCGGCCTTCGTAGACCAGACCGTCCAGACCATCGGCCTCGATACGGTAGACGACGTCCTGTTGCGCCTTGTTCATGATCTTCAGGGTATAGACGTTCTCGATCCGGCCCTGCTCGTTCTCCCGGTAGAGCACCCGGTCCTTGAGCACGTCCAGCTCCACCAGCGGGCGGTCGTTCAGCGCCCAGCCGAACACCGCGAACATGGCCAGCAGTGCCAGCGCATAGCCGATCAGGCGCGGGCGCAGCAGCTGGGTCTGCTGCCCGGAAAGGTTGTGCTCGGTGGTGTAGCTGATCAGCCCGCGTGGGTAGTTCATCTTGTCCATGATGCTGTCGCAGGCATCGATGCAGGCGGCGCAGCCGATGCATTCGATCTGCAGGCCATCACGGATGTCGATGCCGGTCGGGCAGACCTGCACGCACAGGGTGCAGTCGATGCAGTCCCCCAGGCCCAGGGCCTGATGATCGGCGCTTTTCTTGCGCGCTCCGCGGGCTTCGCCACGGCGCGGGTCGTAGGAAACGATCAGGGTGTCCTGGTCGAACATCACGCTCTGGAAGCGCGCGTAAGGGCACATGTGAATGCACACCTGCTCGCGCAGCCAGCCGGCGTTGCCGTAAGTGGCGAGGGTGAAGAAGGCGATCCAGAACAGCGCCCAGCCACCGGCCTCGAAGCTGATCAGCTCGGCGAGCAGTTCGCGGATCGGCGAGAAGTAGCCGACGAAGGTCACCGCGGTGATCAGCGAAACGCCCAGCCAGATGCCGTGTTTGGCGAAGCGGCGCAGGAACTTGCCTGCGCTCATGGGCGCCTTTTCCAGCTTCATGCGTTGATTGCGGTCGCCCTCGGTGACCTTTTCCGCCCACATGAAGATCCACGTGAAGACGCTCTGCGGGCAGGTGTAGCCGCACCACACACGGCCGGCGAAGACGGTGATGAAGAACAGTCCGAAGGCGGCGATGATCAGCAGCGCCGAGAGCAGCACGAAATCCTGGGGCCAGTAGGTGGCGCCGAAGATGTGGAACTTGCGGTCCGGCAGGTTCCACCACACCGCCTGGTGGCCGTTCCAGTTCAGCCATACGGTGCCGAAGTAGAGGATGAACAGCAGCGCGCCGCCGGCCCGTCGCAGGTTGCGGTAGAAACCACTGAAGGCGCGGGTGTGGATTTTCTCGCGACTGGCATAGAGGTCGATGGTCTCGCCGGCGGCAACCGGCGTGACGTTCTTGACGGGGATCTGTTGGCTCATCGAGGGCTACCACAACGGTTGGTCGGGCATGTCGCGACCGATACCTGCCGGTCGCAATCGTTCGCTGCGCCGATGGTACGCCTCCAGCCCTCATCGGGCTTGCGGCCACCCGTCGCAGGGATCAGGCGTGACCATCCTAGACGCAGCATCGGCAGCCCGCCCTGACCCAGATCAGTGCACTCACTCTTTCTCCCGGTCTGGCTCCGCCGCCGGTTCTTCGGCACGCTGCGACAGGCTGTACACGTACGCGGCCAGCAGGTGCACCTTGTCGTTGCCGAGGAAGTCCTCTTGCGCCGGCATCTGGCCGCTGCGCCCGTAGCGGATGGTCTGCTGCACCTGAGCGAAGCTGGAGCCGTACAGCCAGACCTTGTCGGTCAGGTTGGGCGCGCCGAGCACCTGCATGCCCTTGCCGTCGGGGCCGTGACACATGGCGCAGTTGGTGGCGTACAGCTGTTTGCCTTTGTCCATGTCCGCGGCGCTATCCGCCGGGTTCTCCAGGCCGGAGAGGCTGCGTGTGTAAGCGGTGACGTCACGCACGCCGTCATCGCCCAGCACTTCCTGCCAGCCGGGCATCACGCCCTGGCGACCCTGCATGATCGAGGTCTTGATGGTGTCCGGGTCGCCGCCGTACAGCCAGTCATCGTCGGTCAGGTTGGGAAAACCGTAGGCGCCCTTGGCATCCGAGCCGTGGCACATCGAGCAATGGTTGGCGAACAGGCGGCCACCTATCTTCAATGCCCGTTCGTCCTTGGCCAGGTCGGCGATGGGCATGGCGGCGTACTGGGCGAACAGCGGGCCGTAACGGGCATCGGCGACGGCCATCTCGCGCTCCCATTGGGCGACTTGCGTCCAGCCGTCGTCGTAGCCCGGCAGCAGCCCCCTGAAGTTGCCGAGGCCGGGGTAGAGCAGCAGGTAGCCGAAGGCGAACATCAGGGTGCCGACGAACAGCAGGAACCACCAGCGTGGCAGCGGGTTGTCGTATTCCTCGATGCCATCGAAGCTGTGGCCGACGGTCTGGTCGGTGTTGTCGGGGCGCTGGCCCTTGCGGGTGGCGAAGATCAGCCAGGTCACGGCCAGCAGCGTACCGAGGGTGAGCAGGGCGATGTAGCCCCCCCAGAAGCCACTCATGGCTTGTCGCTCCCGGTACCGTCCTTGCGAGCCTCCGGCTCGTCGGCGAAGGGCAGGTTGGCCGCCTCGTCGAAGCTGGGTTTGCGCTTGTTGCTGTAGGCCCAGAGCACTACCGCGACGAAGGCGATGAACACCACGGCGGTGCCGATGCCGCGGATGGTGCCGATGTCGGTCAGAAAGGCTGGCATCGGTTCACCGCTTGTTCTGAATGGCGGTGCCGAGCACCTGCAGGTAGGCGACCAGCGCGTCCAGCTCGCTTCGTCCTTCGACCGCTTCCCTGGCCCTGGCGATGTCCTGATCGCTGTAGGGAATGCCGAAGTCGCGCATCACCTTCATCTTCTCGGCGGTCAGCGCACCGTCCAGTTTCTTCTCGGCGAGCCAGGGATAGGCTGGCATCTTCGATTGCGGTACCAGGTCGCGCGGGTTGAGCAGGTGCACGCGGTGCCACTCGTCCGAGTAGCGGCCGCCGATGCGCGCCAGGTCCGGCCCGGTACGCTTGGAGCCCCACAGGAAGGGGTGATCCCACACGCTTTCGCCAGCCACCGAGTAGTGGCCGTAGCGCTCGGTCTCGGCGCGGAACGGGCGGATCATCTGCGAGTGGCAGCCGACGCAGCCTTCCTTGATGTACACATCGCGGCCTTCGAGTTGCAGCGCGGTGTAGGGCTTCATGCCGGCGACCGGCTCGTTGACCACATCCTGGAAGAACAGTGGGACGATCTGCGTCAGGCCGCCGATGCTCACCGCAATGACCATCAGCAGGGTCATCAGGCCGAGGTTCTTTTCGATGAGGTCGTGTTTCATCCCTTGGCGCTCCCTGACTGGGCAACGGGAATCCGTGCTGCGGCCTCGTACTGCGCCGGCTGGGCGCCACCGATGGTGCGCCAGGTGTTCCAGGCCATCAACAGCATGCCGGCGAAGAAGATCGCGCCGCCGATCATGCGCACCACGTAGCCGTAGTGGCTGGCCTCAAGGGATTCGACGAAGGAATAGGTGAGCGTGCCATCCTCGTTCACCGCCCGCCACATCAGGCCCTGGGTGATGCCGTTGACCCACATCGCGACGATGTACAGCACGGTGCCGATGGTCGCCAGCCAGAAATGCACGTGGATGGCCGCCAGGCTGTGCATCTGCTCGCGGCCGAACACCTTGGGAATCAGGTGATACAGCGAGCCGATGGTGATCATCGCCACCCAGCCAAGGGCGCCGGCATGCACGTGGCCGATGGTCCAGTCGGTGTAGTGGGAGAGGGCGTTGACCGTCTTGATGGCCATCATCGGCCCCTCGAAGGTCGACATGCCGTAGAACGCCAGGGACACCACCAGGAAGCGCAGGATCGGGTCGGTGCGCAACTTATGCCAGGCGCCGGAGAGGGTCATCATCCCGTTGATCATGCCGCCCCAGCTCGGTGCCAGCAGAATGATCGACATCACCATGCCCAGGCTCTGGGCCCAGTCCGGCAGGGCGGTGTAGTGCAGGTGGTGGGGGCCAGCCCAGATGTACAGGGTGATCAGCGCCCAGAAGTGCACGATGGACAGGCGATAGGAGTAGATCGGCCGGGCGGCCTGTTTGGGCACGAAGTAATACATCATCCCCAGAAAACCGGTGGTCAGGAAGAAACCCACGGCGTTATGGCCGTACCACCACTGGATCATCGCATCGGTGGCGCCGGCGTAGGCCGAGTACGACTTGAACAGGCTTACCGGCACTGCAGCGCTGTTGACCACGTGCAGCATCAGGGTGACCAGGATGAAGGCACCGAAAAACCAGTTGGCGACATAGATGTGGCGCGTTCTGCGCCTGGCGATGGTGCCGAAGAACACCAGCATGTAGACCAGCCAGACGATGCCCAGCAGGATATCGATCGGCCACTCCAGCTCGGCGTATTCCTTGCTGCTGGTGTAGCCCATCGGCAGGCTGATCACCGCCGCAACGATCACCGCCTGCCAGCCCCAGAAGGTGAAGGCCGCCAGACCGTCGGACATCAGCCGTACCTGACAGGTGCGCTGCACCACGTAATAGCTGGTGGCGAACAGCGCGCAACCGCCGAAGGCGAAGATCACCGCATTGGTGTGCAGCGGGCGCAGGCGGCCGAAGCTGGTCCACTCCATGCCAAGGTTCAACTGCGGCCACACCAGCTGCGCCGCGATGAACACACCCAGCGCCATGCCGACCACGCCCCAGACCACCGTCATCACCGCGAATTGGCGAACGACCTTGTAGTTGTACGCAGCCGGGCTGCTTGCTGGGCTCATGCTGGGTTCCACGCTGGGCTGGGTGCTGCGGATGGGGCGATAGATATTTCGGGCGGCGCGAGTATCCCCGACCGGCTCAGGCGGTGCAATGAGTTGGAAATATGCGGAAAGCGCTCTGTTACAAGCCTTGCTGTGTTTCTAGAAGAGGCGCGGCCAATGGTGGCGGGACTTTGGGGCGAGAGGAAATTACCGAAAGAGTAGAAGCCTGTGACCTGGGAACCTTGGTGGGCGGGGTTTTGTGGGAGGGGCTTTAGCCCCGAGTTTTATTCTGGAACGAAGAGCTCGGGGCTAAAGCCCCTCCCACGGTGGGTTGCATTGTAAGTTGATAGGTCAGCTTGAAAATATTGAGCTGATTTTCAGAGCCACACTGCATCCCCAAAAGGGTAATCGCCGATACGTTTTACCAGGCCTGCACGTAGAGGATTGGCAGCGATGTATCGTGCAGTTGGCAGTATGTCCTCCTCACGGCGTAGCGCTCTGTCATGGAAACCCTCTTGCCAGCGTTTGCCTTGGCGGCCGAGCCGACTGTTCACCTGCAAGGCGCTGCGTCCTTTGACGCGATGCATCAATTCGCTGAGCGAACCTTGTTGCAGGGATACCAGCCAGTGCAGGTGATCGGGCATGACTACCCAGGCGAGCGACTCAGCCAGTCCTGATGCCTGGGCATGATGCAACTCGCGAATCAGGAGACGAGCGGGCGCCAGGTCGGCAAAGATCGCCTGGCGATTTTCGACAGTGGCCGTGAGCAGGTAGATCTGGTTGGTTAGAGAGATTCGGCCTTTGCGCAAACTGACTGAGTGGGGCATTCCGTTGCCTCCTGAGTAGGTAAAGCAACGGTAGCTGATAGATGGCGACCTGCGGGGGGATCTCGTAGGAGCGGCTTTAGCCGCGAGCTTTATCGCCCGACCAGACACCAAAGAGCTCGCGGCTAAAGCCACTCCCACACATGGGCATTATTCGCCTGGTTGCGGTTTGCGGCTCAGGCTCAGCACGTAGGCCGCCAGCAGATGCACCTTGTCGTTGCCCAGGTACTGCTCCTGAGCGGGCATCTGCCCGTTGCGGCCGTAGCGGATGGTCTGCTGCAACTGCGCCAGGCTCGATCCGTAGATCCAGCCGCCCGGATGCGTCAGGTTCGGTGCGCCAAGCAAGGCCATACCGTTTCCGGTCGGGCCGTGGCAGGCCACGCAGGTGCTGTCGTACAGCTGCTTGCCCTTGTCCAGATCGGCATTGCTGCCTTCCGGCAATGGCAGTTTGGCCAGGCCGTTACGCACGTAAGCCGCCACGTTGCGCACGCCGTCATCACCGAGCACCTCACCCCAGGCTGGCATGGTGCCGATACGCCCGTTGAGGATGGTGGTCTTGATGGTTTCCGCATCGCCGCCCCAGCGCCAGTCCTGATCGGTCAGATTGGGAAAGCCCACCGCGCCCTTGGCATCCGAACCATGGCAGATCGAACAATAGGTGGCGAACAGCCGACCGCCCATCTTCAGCGCCTGCTCGTCCTGCGCCACCTGCTCCAGTGGCATGGCCGAATACTTGGCGAAGATCGGCCCGTATTGGGTGTCGGCCTTGGCCACTTCGCGCTCCCACTGGGCAACTTGCGTCCAGCCGTCGTCATAGCCTGGCAGCAGGCCCTTGAAGTTACCCAGACCCGGGTAGAGCGCCAGGTAGCCAGCCGCGAAGATCAGCGTGCCGAGAAACAGCATGAACCACCAGCGCGGCAGGGGATTGTCGTATTCCTCGATACCGTCGAAGGAGTGCCCCATGGTCTGATCGGTGGTGTTCTTGCGCTCGCCTTTACGGGTGGCGAACAGCAGCCAGAACAGCGCGACCAGGCTGCCGAGGGTCAGCAGCGTGATGTACCAGCTCCAGAAAGTGCTCATGGGGTGTTATTCCTCGACGCTTCTTTGTTGGGTTCATCGGCGAAGGGCAGGTTGGCCGCATCCTCGAAGGCCTTGGCGCGTTTGCCGCTGTAGGCCCACAGCGTCACGCAGGTGAAGGCGATCAGCACCAGTGCGGTACCGATACCGCGCACCATGCCGATGTCGATCAGGTCGGTAAGCATGGGATCACCTCTTGTTTTTCAGCGCAGTGCCGAGCACCTGCAGGTAGGCGACCAGCGCGTCCATCTCGGTCTTGCCCTTCACCGCGGCGCTGGCGCCGGCGATATCGTCATCCGTATAGGGCACGCCGAGAAACTGCATGGCCTTGAGCTTGGCGGGGGTGTCCTTGCCGTCTAGCACGTTCTCCACCAGCCAGGGGTAGGACGGCATCTTCGACTCCGGCACCACGTTGCGCGGGTTGTACAGATGCGCGCGGTGCCACTCGTCCGAGTAGCGGCCGCCGACCCGTGCCAGATCCGGCCCGGTGCGCTTGGAACCCCACAGGAAAGGGTGATCCCACACGCTTTCGCCAGCCACCGAGTAATGGCCGTAGCGCTCGGTCTCGGCGCGGAACGGGCGGATCATCTGCGAGTGGCAACCCACGCAGCCTTCCTTGATGTACACGTCGCGGCCCTCGAGCTGCAGCGCGGTGTAGGGCTTCATGCCGGCCACCGGCTCGTTGACCACGTCCTGGAAGAACAGCGGGACGATCTGCGTCAGGCCGCCGATGCTCACGGCGAACACCATCAGCAGGGCCATCAGGCCGACGTTCTTTTCGATGATTTCGTGTTTCATCAGTGGGCTCCCCGTACCGAGAACTGGGCTGCGGCTTCGAGCTCGGCCGGCTTGCTGGCGCGCACGGTCTGCCAGGTGTTCCAGGCCATCAGCAGCATGCCGGCGAAGAAGATCGCGCCGCCGATCACCCGCACCACGAAGCCGGGGTGGCTGGCTTCCAGTGCTTCGACGAAGGAGTAGGTGAGCGTGCCGTCGCTGTTCACCGCCCGCCACATCAGGCCTTGAGCGATGCCGTTTACCCACATCGAGGCGATGTACAGCACGGTGCCGATGGTGGCGAGCCAGAAGTGCGCGTTGATCAGGCCGATGCTGTGCATCTGCTCGCGGCCGAACACCTTGGGAATCATGTGGTACAGCGAGCCGATGGAGACCATGGCGACCCAGCCGAGGGCACCGGCATGTACGTGGCCGATGGTCCAGTCGGTGTAGTGGGAGAGGGCGTTGACCGTCTTGATGGCCATCATCGGCCCCTCGAAGGTCGACATGCCGTAGAACGCCAGGGACACCACCAGGAAGCGCAGGATCGGGTCGGTGCGCAACTTATGCCAGGCGCCCGACAGGGTCATCATCCCGTTGATCATGCCGCCCCAGCTCGGCGCCAGCAGCACCAGCGACATCACCATGCCAAGCGACTGCGCCCAGTCCGGCAGCGCGGTGTAGTGCAGGTGGTGGGGGCCAGCCCAGATGTACAGGGTGATCAGCGCCCAGAAGTGCACGATCGACAGGCGATAGGAGTACACCGGGCGCCCGGCCTGCTTGGGCACGAAGTAGTACATCATCCCCAGGAAACCGGCAGTGAGGAAGAAACCCACCGCGTTGTGGCCGTACCACCACTGGATCATCGCATCGGTGGCACCGGCATACAGCGAGTAGGACTTGGTCAGCGTGACCGGCACTTCCAGGTTGTTGACCACGTGCAGCAGCGCCACGGTGAGAATGAACCCGCCGAAGAACCAGTTGCCGACATAGATATGGCTGACGTTGCGCTTGATGATGGTGCCGAAGAAGACGATCGCGTAGCTGACCCAGACGATGGTGATCAGGATGTCGATCGGCCATTCCAGTTCGGCGTATTCCTTGGAGCTGGTGTAGCCCAGCGGCAGGGTGATGGCCGCCAGCAGGATCACCAGTTGCCAGCCCCAGAAGGTGAAGGCCGCCAGTTTGGGCGCGAACAGCGTAGCCTGGGAGGTGCGCTGTACGGCATAGTAACTGGTCGCGAACAGGGCGCAGCCGCCGAAGGCGAAGATCACCGCGTTGGTGTGCAGGGGGCGCAGGCGGCCGAAACTGGTCCAGGGCAGGTCGAAGTTGAGCCATGGCCAGGCGAGCTGCGCTGCGATAAGCACGCCGAGCCCCATCCCGACTATGCCCCACACCACCGTCATGATGGCGAATTGGCGAACCACCTTGTAGTTATAGGCGGAACTGGTTGTTGTGTTCATGTCTGGGTTTCCATCCACGGTTATAGGCAGATCATCTGCAGCCCCCACGCGGATCGACATGACCGCACGGTAACAGAGGGCTTTTTATGAGCGAGGCAAGCATGCGAGAAGGGCAGCGGAGCGGTATTGACGCCGGTCAACAGGCACAGGGAAGTCCGGCGGCACAGCTGCTGTGGGAGCGGCCAACGGGCGACAGCCTGGGCACGCTGATCCTCGCCCACGGCGCCGGCGCGCCGATGGACAGCGACTTCATGAACCTGATGGCAGAGAAACTGGCGGCTCGCGGGCTGACGGTGGTGCGTTTCGAGTTCGACTACATGGCCGCGCGCCGGCAGGACGGCAAGAAACGCCCACCCAATCCCCAGGCCAAACTGCTCGAGCGCTGGCGCGAGGTGCATGCTGCCGTGCGACAACAGGTCACCGGGCCGCTGGCCATCGGCGGCAAGTCCATGGGCGGTCGCATGGCCAGCCTGCTGGCCGACGAACTGGGCGTGGATCGGCTGATCTGCCTGGGCTATCCCTTCCACGCCATCGGCAAGGCCGACAAACCCCGCACGGCGCATTTGGCCGACCTGAAAACACCGACCCTGATCGTGCAGGGCGAGCGCGACGCCATGGGCGACCGTCACACCGTGGCGAGCTATCAGCTGTCACGGGCCATCGAACTGTTCTGGCTGACCGCTGGCGATCATGATCTCAAGCCGCTGAAGGTGTCCGGCTACAGCCATGAGCAGCATCTGGAGTCGGCAGCGGATGCGGTCGTGGCGTTTCTTGCGCAGGGTGATTGAGGACGCTGGTGCTGCAGTTGAATCGTGGGAGCCGCGCCCCCGCGGCGAATGGCCCAGGCGATGCTGATATCCACGATAGGCCGGAATCGCATCGCGCCGAGGTCGACGCTCCTACACCCGAGAGTGGCTGGCAATGGGTAGGAATCGCTCACTCCGACAAGCGCTGCCCGCAATGCAGGCAGTTCGGCGTTGCCGGATCATGCAGATCACCGGCAACCTGATCCGCCTTGCTATGCGGTAGCTCACCGCAACCGGGGCAGGTAAAGCGCGATAGCAGTTGATGCTGGCGATAGAGGCTCAACACCACGCTTGCGACCACTGCGGCCAGCGCAATCAGCAGCTCACCGTCAGGCCGGAACATCGCCAGCACGAACAGGGCGATGACCAGCACGGCGAGCAGGGATTCGAGAAAGTCGACGTGTTTGCGAAGGCGGTTATAGTCATCCTGGCACATGGGAACGTCCTTGTTGTTGTCCTCGGATGCTGCCGTCTTGGCTGCGGGGTGACAACCTTCCCACTGGTTAGCTGATGTGTCGTACCTGCATCATGCTGACAGTGCTGATCGTTTCGTTATCGAGATGCCTGCTCGCCTAAACTAAATTGGCTTGTACCAAGGTCACGCCAGACTTCGACCTTAGAGGGCACCCACAACCGTAGGAGCCGGCTTGCCGGCGATACGATCTATCCCGCGAACCCCTCGTGCATCCTGCCACCGTTGTCGCCAGCAAGCTGGCTCCTACACGTACGCCCGGTTTAATACGTTCTTTTGGGACTGCATTCTGGTCGGTGCTCATCGTACGTTTACTGCGCTGTTTTCTTCAGCGCCATGCCCTGGCTCGCGGGGGCGGTCAGCGCAAAGCCGAACTGCTGGTAGAGGCGATAGGCCTCGCCGTCGGCGATCAGGCTCACGTACGCGGACTCTGGCACTTCGCGGGCGATGAAGCCGCTGATCGCGGCCATGATCTGCTTGCCCAGGCCACGCCCCTGATGGGCTGGCAGCACCGCGATATCCACCACCTGATAGAACGAGCCGCCATCACCGATCACCCGGCCCATACCGACAGGCTCGCCAGCACAAAGGATTTGCACGGCGAACAGGCTGTTGGGCAGGCCACGGGTTGCCGCCTCGACGGTCTTGGCGCTCAGCCCCGCCGCGGTGCGCAGGTGGCGATAGGTTTCTACCGATGGAATGGCGTGCACGGCCGAGTAGGCAGAGGTGTTTTCTGTCATTCGATTATTCCTTTGTTGGCCATGATGGATCGCGTGTTGTTATCGGTTGCCAGATAATTGCCAGTTAGAAAGCAAATTCTTCGGTGGGTCGGAGCGGGTAGCTGATTCTTTATCCGGCCAGCGTTTGAGATCGCAATGATGGATGAAAAAGGCGCCAGCTACGCGCCCCGATCCACCTTACTTGCTTTCACTGTCTGGCATCGCTGTTGGCAAGGGCTGCGTGGTAGCGAGTCAGCAGCAACGGTAAGCCCTTCTCGCGCCAGAAAACCAGACTGATCCCACCCGACGACATGCCGCCATGGCTGTGACGCTCAACGAACACGGACGACTCCGTCGAGTCTGGCGATAGGCCAACCAGGCGCTCGAAGGTGTCGTCGAGGATTGCGGACAGTTGCGCCCCGCTTGGTGGAAGCGGCAGGGGTGCCAGCACCTCGCTCATTTCCTGCCACAGATAGGGATCGCCCCGCAGGCCCCACTGGATGGGCGCAGGCTGGAACAAGGCGGATAGGGTGTAGGTGGACATCGATTCATTTGTCTCAGCAGGGGGCGTATGCAGTCAGTCTACGTCTGTGGCGTTGCGCAGTCTTATCGCCCGGGCCGCCATATAGACGCGGTTCGAGGCCTCATCCAATGACTCCATACCGGCGATGAAGCGGCCATTTTCCCACGGCGCGTAATCGTTGAAGCTGCCCATGCCGCCGTAAACGGACATCACCGAGCACGCCAGGCCTGTCAGTTCATCCCCATCACAACTGCTGCCCGCCAGCGCTCTGGCCGTCGACAGGCAATTGCGGAAATGAGCGCCCCATTGGCTATCTGGGTCGAGCGCGAGAATCTCGGTGAGCGCCGCAAGGTGAGCGATCAGTTCATTCAGCTGGTTTTGCGGATTGGTCATGGCGCGCCGGGTGGTGAGTCTGTATCGAATGGGGAGTATGTCTCAGGCGTTCCTACGCTCAGGCTCAGCCCCATGAATGAAAACTGTGTAGGTATCGGCGGGCCGATTTCCGTCAGCCCGGCCGATGGCGCCGCGATGATAGGTGCCATGGTTGACCAAGTGAAAGATCGCCTCTTCACGACTCAGCATACCCTGCTTGCCATCCACGAACACAAAGCGAATGGGCTCCTGAAGCTGCGCAGGCGCGAGGCCATCCAGCCACTGATTGGGAGCCGTCAGCCTGCGGTCGAGCTCATCGAGCTGGGGCAGGGTATCGGTGTTGGTGCTGTCATGGGGCGCCGGCTCCCCGAGCAGCCGCGCGCGTAACAACTCCTCGACGCGAACCTTATGGTTGAGCTGCTGCCGCGCAAAAGCCAGCGCCTCGGGCTGCGTCAACGGCGACCGCGTCCAGCGTTCGACGGTCTGCCCAGGCTTTGTATTGGGGGGTGTGGATGAGAATTTATTTCAATTCCGTAGATGGGACGAAACTTTATCCGGGGCCCGCTTCAAAGTTTTAATGACGTCAGGAAAGTACACAATTCGCTTATCCTAAGGCACCAGAGCCGCTTCAAGGAAAACGAATTTCCAATTGCGCTCCAGCGCTAGCGAGCGACGATTGCCAATATTCAAATTCTTTAGGCCAGCCTTGAGCCACTTTGAATTCTCCGCTGCGCAGCAATTGCTTTACTACAGATGGCGAAAGTTGAGTGGCTTGTCTGGTGATCGCGAAGATCTTTCCGGGATTGGGCCCCACTGAGGTTACCCACAGTTCTGGATTAAGCAAGGGCTTTGGTTCATAAGGAGGGAACTCCCCGAAAGTAGATCGCAATCTAAGAAGCGCTTCCTCCACCTTCATCACTGACAGCTCTTGTGCTGCCAGAAGATGATGCTGACAGAACCATTCCAGCCCATGCGGATGCCCAGCTGCGCCGTCCCGAAGTTGCCTGTAATCTGAAAATTGAACTAGGTCACCTCCGGTACGGAAATGGAAGAATTCAGACCTGAAGTCAATATTACATAGATAGCAAATAGGCGGCTTCAAGTGTGTCTGGCCCTTGATCAGGAAATGTGATCTTAGCTTAGTTTGTTGAGCGATGTTTCATTGCGTTTAGATATAAAGTGAGTATGACTATTGTTGAAGGCGGGTATCAGCAGTAGCTGATTGATTACCTGTTGCAATGCCGGATTTTTCTTCCCTTGTTGGAGCAGTGACGCAAGTGCGTAGAAATGTGATTCTTCACGCATGGAGGGTAAGATTTTGGTCAGATCTGAAAGGATTTCTTCTGTTTGAATACCATCAGCTGCGAGGCGGACGAGAACTTCAACTGCATTTCCTTGGGTCCAATCGTATTCGCCGAACGCTGTCTGTCGGAGAATAGGTAAAGCGCTTTCTCCAAGGTTGTAGAAAACTTCGAAAATCGCGAACTGCCGAGCTGCCATCCACTGCCCTAGGTGGTCGTAGTGAGAAAGCTCTGGTGGTGGTTCGTATTCGGAGTGAAACAGCATTGCGAGTGTATCTATGGAAGACGCACCAAGCTCGCGAGCGACGTCCTTTGCGCGCGACCTCAGTAACGAGAGATCTCCAGCAAAGCCTTCTGCAATCCATCGCACACGTTGATTACATAGCTCCTCAAACGGTAATATGGCAGGTGCAACTAAACATGTGATAGGCTTCTTTCGACGACGGAAGATTGAGAGCATTTAGTTAGCCAGCTGAGGTTTAGTTAAGGGAAAATGGGACAGATTTATTTTTGGCCGAAGCTGAGCTACTGATCGGCAGTGAATAATACATGGAGGTTCTCGGCTACCGCGCGACGATAAAGCTGTCGAACGTTCTCGAACCACTCCCATGTGTATGAAAAATCGTCATCCGATAGCTCCATTCCGTATTCGCTAGGTGAGATTGATAGATAGCGCTTGCGGAATGATTCTTTTGTAATCTTTTCCAACTCGGTGTTGATATCTCTGACCTGAGTCGGCGACTTTAGGCTCATGATGTAGTCGTCTTCGGTGTAGAGCAGCTCCCCGGCAAGAACCACATGATTGAGCGGGTAGGCTCCTCCATCCCATGTGAGTCGGCCATCGGTCAAGGTGCGGTGCATTGCATCCCATGCCTTGTCGCTCTCAGCTGCATAGGTACTTGGCTCGTCTAGGTATCGATCTTCAATTTCTTCCTGAAGGTAAGCGAGGCGCTCCTGCTCATTGTCGATCGCTCGAATATTTACGACGTCTTCGTTACTAAGTGCAAAGTGAACTCCTAGACAGCTCATATGATGGCTCCTTAATAGTGTGTGATGTAGCTGCGTTAAGATTGATGGAGTAGGCAGGAGGGGCGGATTTATTTTTGGTTCATCCAGCGGTTAAATAAATCTGTCCCCTTTTGTGTAGAGGGCACCCACAACCGTAGGAGCCGGCTTGCCGGCGATACGATCTATCCCGCGAACCCCTCGTGCATCCTGCGACCGTTGTCGCCAGCAAGCTGGCTCCTACACGTACGCCCGGTTTAATGCGTTCTTTTGGGACTGCATTCTGGTCGGTGCTCATTGTACGTTTACTGCGCTGTTTTTTTCAGCGCCATCCCCTGGCTCGCGGGGGCGGTCAGCGCAAAGCCGAACTGCTGGTAGAGGCGATAGGCCTCGCCGTCGGCGATCAGGCTCACGTACGCGGACTCTGGCACTTCGCGGGCGATGAAGTCGCTGATCGCGGCCATGATCTGCTTGCCCAGGCCACGCCCCTGATGGGCTGGCAGCACCGCGATATCCACCACCTGATAGAACGAGCCGCCATCACCGATCACCCGGCCCATACCGATGGGCACGCCAGCACAAAGGATCTGCACGGCGAACAGGCTGTTGGGCAGGCCACGGGTTGCGGCCTCGACGGCCTTGGCGCTTAGCCCCGCTGCGGTACGCAGGTGGCGATAGGTTTCTACCGATGGGATGGCGTGTGTGACGGAATAGGTTTGCGGCGTTTCGGCCACGATGACGCTCCTGTGAATGGAGAGATGTGCATTGGGCAGGGCTGGACAGGCGATGTTTAGCGCTGCCGTTATTCGAAGTTTCGTAGGGTGGACGACGCTCCATCCGTCCACCGTTTGAGATCGCTATGGTGGATGGAAAAGTGTCATCCACCCTACGCGCTTAACGTTTAGCGGTGATACCAGTTTGCGGTTTTCGATTTTGCGTTTGGATTGTGTTTTTGCAGCAAGGATGCCATCTGCTCGAGCTGCTCGTACCCTTCGAAGCGAAGGTCACTGAATGATTCGTTCGTTAGCAGGATTGACGTCACCTTGCCCTTTAGCTTCTGGATGATCAGCTTTTCTATATCCGAAAGCGGCATGCTTATGGTCGTGTCGTTGTGCTTTATCCGGATTTCATTATCAAGTTCGCTTATTTCGACCTCCGGATATGATGCTTCGCCCATAACAACACGTCTGTAAGCAGCAGGCAGATACCTGCCCATGAGAAAAGCTGTTAGCGCTGCAATGCCTTTGTTGAGGAGGCTGTCGCTACTGATGAGCATCCAGATGCATCCGAGGAAAATTATCACCACCAGCAGTGCTGCAAGTACTGCGTTTCTTCTGTCGCGGCGTTTATAGTTTTCAGATACTTTGAATTTCATATGTTTCTCTAACGGTTAGTCAAAGCGAAATCATTGATCGTATGGTGTGCAGGGTGAGTGCGTTGGTAGTAGTTAGGTGCTGTATCTGGCTAACTATCCGCGGCCGATGCGTCGTTTGTTGAGAGTTGCTATTTCAGAACGGTCTTAAACCACAGTGCATCACCCAACTAGATGGCAAGCGTCTTCATCTGTCTGCTTTAGCGTTTTAGTTCGTAGGGCGGACGACGCTCCATCCGTCCACCGTTTGAGTCGCCATGGTGGATGAAAAAGCGTCATCCACCCTACTTACTCAGGCCTGCCTCTGCTGTGCAGAGGTAAATAACTCCTAGTCCCCAGTAGCCATCAATATCGTTGTTTCTCGACGAGACGCTTGAGGATATCCCGGCGGCAATTCCCTTTAGTTCTCTACGCCTGCTCACAAGTATCTAGCCTCATAACGTTTGGTTAAGGGGCGGGCTTTAGCCCGTCCCAGTGAGCGAAGCGAACAGTTTTAACCAGTTGTTAGGCATGGATTATGGCGCGATACGCGAGTTATCGGAAACAGCAAAAGCCACCACACCCAAGGCTCGGCACGCCTCGGCAAGTAGTACCTGAAAATTTCTTTCGGATTTATCAGCCCACGACTTTCCAAACTGCAGTGTGAGGTGAGCTGATTCGACGGGCTCCCCGCTTAACATGAGTTCAACAGAAAAGTCATTGCCAGAGATGAACGCTCCCTCAGTGCAGCCTGGAAAAGAATGGTTGAACACCTTGGATACGATATCCGTTGCTCCAAGCGGGATAACGTCTTCAACTGCCGATATGTCATCAACCGCCGGATCTGTAGGTTTCAAAATGATGATATCGAAGCTCATTTGGTATGCCTAACGCGGATATGAGGGGCGGCCGGAGCCGAAGTCTGAGGGAACCGCAAGCGCCAGCTTGCGGACGTCCCGCTCGATTGCAGGGTTATGCATCACTGCCACCAATAAACAGACGAATTAGTTTTCCTTCGTAGGCTGCGCGAGAGATGGCGGAAGTAATGGCTTCACCAGCACCTTCGGCCAGAACTTCAATTGTGTTTTGCTGTTCGTCCACGGAGACGGCACGAATTGCTTCGACGATCTGTGAGGAAAGAGCCAACCAACTTGTTGCCCAGCCATCCTGGCCACAGGAGAGGCAACGAGTGAAGTAGCTGCCGTGCTGAACGAAAGCTCCGATATCTTGAGAACCGCAAAACTCACAGCGAAGAGTACGTTCGTTCAACACAGGTCCCCCTTGTGAGTGATGATGCATAACGCTTGGTTAAGGGGCGGGCTTTAGCCCGTCCCAGTGAGCAAATCGAACGGTTTGAATCACGAGTTAGGCGCTAGTTGCCACGATTTCATTGAGCGCGCCTCTGATTAATGGCTCGGACTCCGAAAATGACTTAATCCCTTCGCTGCATAGGTATATTTCATCTGATGCCCAGTGTAGTAGCTCACAAGCACGACCTTTCGAAATTAACGCCAGTTGATAACAATGAAACCCGAATTCATTGAGATCAGTTGTTCTGTTTGGTGTTTCAAAAATCAGCCTCGCCAGTCGGGATATCTCAACTTCGCTTGCTTCGTTACGAGTAAAGTCTAGTTCTTTTGGACTAACTGGTATCTCACCTAGCGCAAGATCAATAATAAAGCTGGGCGGTTCATCTGTGCTAAGTACTTTCTCATCTGCCCATGCGGTCAATTCCGCCATAGATACTGCCCCGATGCGGTTAGCAAGGATCATGAATCTTGATTCACAGAGCAGTATGTTCATAGTGCCTAGCTATAAATAAACACCAACTGGTGCATAACTTCCCGGATGGGCGTGGTGTATAACATTTCAGGGCTTTGGTACTGAGCCTGTCTAGACCGAGGTATACGGCGAGGCGCTAGGGTGTTTGGCGTGTTATACACCACGCTCATTGCACCCTGGCAAGGACACAAAATTACACTTACCTTTCCCAGCCCCAAAGCGCGGTGCCCAGCAACAGCACTTACCGATTAAACCGCGCCACCAACGAATACTGCCCCTGCGCCGTACTGGTCAACTCTTCACTCAACAACGCCGTGCTTTGCGCCTCACCTGCCGTCTGGTCGGAGAGCTGGGCGATGGTGGTGATATTGCGGCTGATTTCGTCGGCTACGGCGCTTTGTTCTTCGGCGGCAGCAGCGATCTGGTCGGCCATTTCGGCGATGTTGGCGACGGCGTCGCTGATACCGGCCAGGGCGTGGTCGGCTTGTTGTACGCGTTCGACGCCTTCGTCGGCCTGCTTGCGGCCTATGTCCATGGTCAGTACCGCTTCGTCGGCGGTGCGTTGCAGCTTGGCGATCAGCTCGTGGATCTGGCCGGTGGATTGGGCGGTGCGTTGCGCCAGGGAGCGGACTTCATCGGCGACCACGGCGAAGCCGCGGCCCATCTCGCCAGCGCGGGCGGCTTCGATGGCGGCGTTGAGGGCCAGCAGGTTGGTCTGGTCGGCGATGCCTTTGATCACGTCGACCACGCCGCCGATTTCGTTGCTGTCATGAGCGAGGCGGGTGACGGTTTCGCCGGTTTCGCCCACCGAGAGGGACAGGCGCTGGATCGCTTCGCGGGTTTCGCTGGCGATGGTGCGGCCTTGCTGGGTGAGGCGGTTGGCTTCCTGGGTGGCGATGGCGGTGCGTGCCACGTTGTTGGCCACTTCCAGGGTGGTGGCGGCCATTTCGTTGACGGCGGTGGCGACCTGATCGGTTTCCTCACGCTGGCGCTGCAGCCCGGCAGAGCTGTTGTGGGCCAGCACGTCGGCCTGAGTGGCCTGTTTGGCGAGGTTCTCGGCGCTGTCCTGCAGGCGGGTGAGACAGGTCTTCAGGCGCGCTTCCTGGCTGAGGATGGACAGCTCCAGGCGGCCCTCGACGCCTCGGCTGTCGGTGTACATCTGCGCGATCAGCGGGTCGGAGGTGCTTTGTTCGGCCAGTTGCAGCAGGCGCTTGATGCCGCGGCTCTGCCAGGCCAGGCCCAGCAGGCCGAGCGGGATCGACAGCGCAGCGGCGGCGATGAAGCCCCAGGTGCTGTCCAGCCAGGCGCCGACTAGAAAGCCGACCTGGCTGACCAGAATGAACGGCAGCCAGTTCTGCAGCACCGGTAGCCAACGGTCGCGGCTCGGTATGGCAGCCTTGCCAGCGTTGATGCGCGCGTAAAGCAACTGGGCGCGTTGAACCTGCTCGGCGGTGGGTTTGGTGCGCACCGACTCGTAGCCGGTGACTTTGCCATCATCGAGCACCGGCACCACGTAGGCGTTGACCCAGTAGTGGTCGCCGCTCTTGCAGCGATTCTTGACGATGCCCATCCACGGCCGACCGGCCTTCAGGGTGCTCCACATATGCTCGAACACCGCAGGCGGCACATCAGGGTGGCGCACCAGGTTATGGGGCGCGCGTATCAATTCGTCTCGCGAGAAGCCGCTGATTTCGACGAAAGCGTCGTTGCAATAGGTGATCTGGCCCTTGAGGTCCGTGGTCGAGATCAAACGCTGCTGCGCCGGGAACGTCCGCTCGTTCCCGGTAATCGGCTGGTTGTTACGCATGGCATCTACCCTGATGTTTTTTGATTGTCGCGTACGCGTCGCAGGCCTGGGAGTGTAACCGGATTTGCATGCAGATCGCATTTTGACGCCGGTAAAGCGACAGTCCGTGCCGTCACGTGGCTGGAGCTATTGGCGTATGGGGAGAGCGGAGGAGGGGGTAATTGGAGGGGCGATGGTGCCCGTGAGCGCATTCCCGGGTGTCGCCGCGCTAGACCTGGGCTACGGATGGCAGAGGACGCCGCATCCTTGCGGCGCCCGTTGCAGCGCTGTCAGCCGGCGATCAGCTGGCGCAGCACGTAGTGCAGGATGCCACCTGCCTTGAAGTACTCCACTTCGTTGAGGGTGTCGATGCGGCAGAGCAGCTCGACACTGCGCTGCTTACCGTCTTCACCGGTGATCTCCAGCGTCAGCGGCATGTGCGGGCGTACCTCGACGCCGTCCAGGCCCTTGATGGCCAGGGTCTCCTTGCCGGTCAGGCCCAGGCTCTTGCGGTCGGCACCGTCGGTGAACTGCAGTGGCAGCACACCCATGCCCACCAGGTTGGAGCGGTGGATGCGCTCGAAGCTTTCCGCGATCACCGCTTTCACGCCCAGCAGGTTGGTGCCCTTGGCGGCCCAGTCGCGGCTCGAGCCGGTGCCGTATTCCTTGCCGGCGATCACCACCAGCGGCGTGCCTTCCTGCTGATAGCGCATGGACGCGTCATAGATGGCCAGCTTCTCGCCGCTGGGCACATGCACGGTGTTGCCACCCTCTTCACCGTCGAGCATCTCGTTGCGGATGCGGATATTGGCGAAGGTGCCGCGCATCATCACTTCATGGTTGCCGCGGCGCGAGCCGTAGGAGTTGAAGTCACGCGGCTCCACGCCTTGCTCGCGCAGGTAGCGGCCAGCTGGGCTGTCGGTCTTGATGTTACCGGCTGGCGAGATGTGGTCGGTGGTCACCGAGTCACCGAGCAGCGCGAGGATGCGTGCGTTGGCGATGTCGGTGATGGCCGGTGGCGCCTGGTCGATGGCCTCGAAGAACGGCGGATGCTGGATGTAAGTGGAATCGTTCTGCCAGGTGTAGGTGTCGGCTTCTGGCACGGCGATGGCTTGCCACTGCTCGTCACCGGCGAATACTTCGGCGTATTCCTTGCGGAACATGGCGGTATCGACCTTCTGTACCGCCTCGGCGATTTCTTTCTGGCTCGGCCAGATATCGCGCAGGTACACCGGCTTGCCGTCGCGGTCTTCGCCCAGCGACTCCTCGGCGATATTGATCCGCACGTTGCCGGCCAGGGCATAGGCTACCACCAGCGGTGGCGAGGCCAGCCAGTTGGTTTTCACCAACGGATGCACGCGGCCTTCGAAGTTGCGGTTGCCGGACAGCACCGAGGCCACGGTCAGATCATGCTCCTGAATGGCCTTCTCGATCGGATCGGGCAGCGGGCCCGAGTTGCCGATGCAGGTGGTGCAGCCGTAGCCGACCAGATCGAAACCGAGCTTGTCGAGGTACTCGGTCAGCCCGGCAGCAGCGAAGTATTCGGTCACCACCTTGGAGCCTGGAGCCAGCGAGCTCTTGACCCAGGGTTTGCGCTGCAGGCCTTTTTCCACCGCCTTCTTGGCCAAGAGGCCGGCAGCCATCATCACGCTCGGGTTGGAGGTGTTGGTGCAGGAAGTGATTGCCGCGATCACCACGGCACCATCGCTGAGCGGATGACGCTTGCCGTCCATCTCGTAGTGGATTTCGTTCTGCGCGGCGTTGCCAACTGCCACGCCGCCACCGCCTTCGCTCTCCAGGCGGCCTTCTTCCTTGCCGCTGGGCTTGAGTTGCAGGCCGAGAAAATCCTCGAAGGCCTGGCTGACTTTCGGCAGGGCGACACGGTCTTGAGGACGCTTCGGGCCGGCCAGGCTGGCTTCCACCTCACCCATGTCCAAGGACAGGCTGTCGGTGAATACCGGCTCGGTACCAGCGCTGCGCCACATGCCCTGTGCCTTGGAATAGGCTTCGACCAGCTTCACGGTCTCCTCGGGGCGGCCGGAGAGGCGCAGGTAGCCCAGGGTGATCTCGTCGACCGGGAAGAAACCGCAGGTGGCGCCATATTCCGGTGCCATGTTGGCGATGGTGGCGCGGTCCGCCAGGGGCAGTTCGGCCAGGCCGTCGCCGTAGAATTCGACGAATTTGCCGACCACGCCCTTCTTGCGCAGCATCTGGGTGACCGTCAGCACCAGATCGGTGGCGGTGATGCCTTCCTTGAGCTTGCCGGTCAGCTTGAAGCCGATCACTTCGGGAATCAGCATGGACACCGGTTGGCCGAGCATCGCCGCTTCCGCTTCGATGCCGCCCACGCCCCAGCCGAGCACGCCCAGGCCGTTGATCATGGTGGTGTGCGAATCGGTGCCGACCAGGGTGTCGGGGTAGGCGAAGGTGGTGCCGTCTTCTTCCTTCGTCCACACGGTGCGGCCGAGGTATTCCAGGTTGACCTGGTGGCAGATGCCGGTGCCTGGCGGGACCACGCTGAAATTGTCGAAGGCGCTCTGGCCCCAGCGCAGAAACGCATAGCGCTCGCCGTTACGCTGCATTTCGATCTCGACGTTTTCGCCGAATGCCGCAGGCGTGGCGAACTTGTCGACCATCACCGAGTGGTCGATGACCAGGTCTACCGGGGACAGCGGATTGATCTTCTGCGGGTCACCGCCGGCCTTGGCCATGGCGTCGCGCATGGCCGCCAGATCGACAACCGCGGGTACGCCGGTGAAGTCCTGCATCAATACACGGGCAGGGCGGTATTGAATCTCGCGGTCCGAGCCGCGTTTCTGCAACCAGTCGCTCATGGCCTGCAGGTCGTCGCGGGTGACGGTCTTGTCGTCCTCCCAGCGCAGCAGATTTTCCAGCAGGACCTTCAGCGAAACTGGCAGCTTGTCGATATTGCCCAGTTGCCTGGCGGCCTCGGGCAGGCTGAAGTAGTCGTAGGATTTGCCGTCCACGTCCAGTGTGCGGCGGCAGTTCAGGCTATCGATGGAAGGCATCGTGCATCTCCTCGTGGCTTGCACGGTACAAGCCGTTCTGGTTTTGGCAGAGGTTCTCTCCAACTCTGCGCACTAATTCCCTTACGGCTTGCGATGAGCCGTGGTCCGGTCTTGCGCCGGGCGTGAAACGCCTGTGTGGCGGGGCCGGTAAATGCCGGGATTCTGTTCACTGGACAGGGGGCAGGCGCCGCGGGTTCCAGTTTTCGCTATCATGCGCGGCCCAAGGAGAGCCCTGATGAAGACTTTGTTGCTGCACTGCCGCCCCGGTTTCGAGAACGAGGTGTGTTCGGAAATCTCCGAACATGCGGCCCTTCTCGACGTACCCGGCTACGCCAAGGCCAAGCCCGATAGCGCCTGCGCCGAGTTCATCTGCGCTGATGCAGAGGGCGCCGAGCGCCTGATGGCGGGGCTGCGTTTCAGTCAGTTGATCTTTATCCGTCAGTGGGCTCGGGGGCGTTTCGTCGAGCTGCCCGAGAAGGACCGCATCAGCGTGCTGCTCGAGCACCTGGCGCGGTTGCCGGCCTTTGGCAGCCTGTGGCTGGAGGTGCTGGACACCAACGACGGCAAGGAGCTGTCCGGCTTCTGCAAGAAATTCGAAGGTCCGCTACGCAAGGCCCTGACGGCTGCCGGCAAACTGGTGGAGGATGGCCGGGCACCACGCCTGTTGCTGACGTTCAAGAGTGGCCGTGAAGTGTTCCTGGGCATGGCCGCGGCGAACAACTCGGCAATCTGGCCCATGGGCATTCCGCGGCTCAAGTTCCCCCGTGAAGCACCAAGCCGTTCGACCCTGAAGCTGGAAGAGGCCTGGCACACCTTCATCCCCCGCGAACAGTGGGACGAGCGTCTGTCGGGCGAAATGACCGGCGTCGACCTTGGCGCCGCACCCGGCGGCTGGACCTATCAACTGGTACGCCGTGGCATGCTGGTGACCGCTATCGACAATGGTCCGATGGCCGAGAGCCTGATGGAAACGGGCCTGGTGAAGCACTTGATGGTCGATGGTTTCACCTGGAAACCCAGGCAGCCAGTGGACTGGATGGTCTGCGATATCGTCGAGAAGCCCGCCCGCAGTGCCGCACTGCTGGAAACCTGGATCGGCGAGGGACATTGCCGCGAAGCGGTGGTCAATCTGAAACTGCCGATGAAGCAGCGCTACGCTGAGGTACGGCGCCTGCTCGAGCGCATTGCCGACGGGCTGGCGGCACGCAAGGTCAAAGTCTCCATCGCCTGCAAGCAGCTGTATCACGACCGCGAGGAAGTGACCTGCCACCTGCGGCGGTTGGGCAAATAAGGCGTCGCGCTGCCTGCACGCTACTGACTAGACGATTCGATATTCGCGGAGCCCCTGATGCTGGATTCAACACCTGACGACACCCTCGACGCTACCGGGCTGTTCTGCCCGGAGCCGGTGATGATGCTGCACAACAAAGTGCGCGACCTTGCGGCCGGTGGCCTGCTCAAGGTGATCGCCACCGACCCCTCGACTCGCCGTGACATCCCCAAGTTCTGCGTGTTTCTCGGCCACGAATTGGTGGACCAGGCCCAGGACGCAGAAACTTATCTGTACTGGATCCGCAAGAAAGCCGATTGAGCGCTGCAAGGCGTTAGCGGACCTTCGATTTGGTGGGCTAAAGCCCATCCTACAGCCGCGCATCTAACCGTAGGGCCGGGCGGCGATCCGCTTCAGTCCACCAATTGGCGCCCCGCAATCAACGGCGGCTACCGCCTTCTTGCTGTCAATTCACGCTTGGCTGCTTTCGCGTCCCGGCGCCGCGGCCAGCCAGATCCGCCGCTTGGCGCTGCTTTTCAGGCGCAGTGTCAGCATCAGGGCGGCGCAGGTCAGGCCGACGATCAACCCTTCCCAGAGCCCGGCGGGGCCGCTGGCCGGGCCGAACAGGTCGGTCAGGCCGAGCAGGTAGCCGACCGGCAGGCCGATGCCCCAGTAGGCGAACAGGGTCATGATCATGGTCGCCCGGGTGTCCTGATAACCTCGCAGAGCGCCTGCGGCGGTGACCTGCAGCGCGTCGGAGAACTGAAACAAAGCGGCGTAGACGATCAGGCTGGAGGCCAAGGCGATCACTTCGGGTACGGGGGTGTAGATCTGTGCGATCTGCTCGCGCATCAGCAGCATGCAACTGGCCGACACGCAGGCATAAGCCAGCGCGGTAACCATGCTCACCCCGGCGGCGAAGCGCGCCTCACGCGGCTCGCCACGGCCCAGGGCCTGGCCCACGCGCACCGTGGCGGCCATGCCGATGGAGTAGGGGATCATGAACACCAGCGAGGCGAAGTTCAGGGCGATCTGGTGCCCGGCGACCACCGTGGCGCCCAGCCCGCCGATCAGCAACGCAATCACCGCGAAGATGCTCGACTCGGCGAATACCGAGATGCCGATTGGCAACCCTATGCCCAGCAGGCGCTTGATCAACGGCCAGCTCGGCGGGTCGAAGCGCTGCAGCGGCGTGGTGTCTCGATAGGCCGGTGCGCGGCGAATCCACCAGATCATGCCCGACAGCATGAACAGCATCACCAGTGCCGTGGCCCAACCGCAGCCCACGCTGCCGAGCGGCGGCAAACCGAGTTTGCCGTAGATGAGTACGTAGTTCAGGGGGATGTTCAGCAACAACCCGAACAGGCCCACCACCATGGCGGGGCGAGTACGGCCCAGGCCGTCGCTGTAGCAGCGCAGCACATGGAACAGTGCCACGCAGGGAAAGCCGAACGCCACGCCGTGCAGGTAGCCCATGGCGGGCTCGATCAGGTCCGGATCGACCTTCATCAGGCGCAGGACGAACTCGGCGTTCCACAGCACGATGCCGGCCATGCAGCCCACCGCGAGGGCCAGCCATAGTGCCTGGCGCACCAGCGGGCCGATCTCCCCAAGCTGCCCGGCACCGAAGCGTTGCGCCACTTTCGGCGTGGTGGCCAGCAGGATGCCGGTCATCAGCAGGAATACCGGCACCCAGATCGAATTACCCAGCGCTACCGCCGCCAGATCGCGGGCGCTGAAGCGCCCGGACATCACCGTGTCGACGAAGCCGATGGAGGTGTACGCCAGTTGCGCGATGATGATCGGCGTGGCCAGAGCCAGCAGCGTGCGCAACTCGGTGCGTACGCGCTGCAGGCGGGAGAATGCAGGCATCGGGGTTCCGTGATCCGTGGAAAACCGCACAGTCTACGCGTTGACGGATCGGTCAGGAAAGGCGCCGGAGAACGGTTTCCGGCGCCGCCCAGCCGAAGCCCGGTTGTTTTTCGTGCAGAGCCCGAGCAGTGCATCCGGTTACAATGCCTGCCTGATTGCGGAGATTCCCATGCGCATAGTCGCCGACGAAAACATTCCCCTGCTCGATGAGTTCTTCGCCGGTTTCGGCGAGATTCGCCGCTTACCCGGTCGTGCCATCGATCGTACCGCCGTTGGCGATGCCGAGCTGTTGCTGGTGCGCTCGGTAACCAACGTCGATCGTGCGCTGCTGGAAGGCAGCCAGGTGCGCTTCGTCGGCACCTGCACCATCGGCACCGATCACCTGGATCTGGAATATCTCGCCGAGGCCGGCATCGCCTGGAGCAGCGCACCGGGTTGCAACGCCCGTGGCGTGGTGGACTACGTGCTGGGCAGCCTGCTGGTGCTCGCCGAGCGCCTGGGCAGCGACCTGCCACAGCGTACCTACGGTGTGGTCGGCGCAGGCCAGGTCGGCGAGCGGTTGGTGCGTGTGCTGCGCGGCCTGGGCTGGCGGGTGCTGGTCTGCGATCCGCCACGCCAGCGCGCCGAAGGCGGGGACTTCGTCGACCTGCAGCAGATCGTCGAGCAATGCGACGTGATCAGCCTGCATACGCCGTTGACGCGCGACGCTGAGTTCGCCACCCGGCATCTGATCGATGCGCACTGCTTGCGGCGGCTGCGTCCCGGCGCCTGGCTGATCAACGCCAGTCGCGGTGCGGTGGTGGATACCGCTGCGTTGCGTGAGCATCTGCAGCAAGGGGCCGATCTGCACGTGGTGCTGGACGTCTGGGAAGGCGAGCCGCTGGTGGAGCCAGCATTGGCTGCGCTGTGCCATATCGCCACCCCGCACATCGCCGGTTACAGCCTGGACGGCAAGCTGCGTGGCACTGCGCAGATCCATGACGCGTTCTGCCGACACCAGGGCATCTCGCCGCAGGTGCAACTGGACGCCCTGACGCCCGAGCGCTGGTTGCCGCGCCTCAGCATCGGTGCCGGAAGCGAACCTGCCTGGGCGTTGGCGACGCTGTGCCGTGCGGTCTACGACCCACGCCGCGATGACGCTGACCTGCGTCGCAGCCTGGTCGCGGACGAGCAGGCACGCAAGGCCGGCTTCGACCTGCTGCGCAAGCAGTACCCGATGCGGCGCGAAATAGAAGGGTTGGAGGTGGAACTACGTGGCAGTGATCAGGGGCTGCATGCGCTGATCACGGCGCTGGGGGCACGCGTGATCAGCGCTCGTTGATAGCGGTGACGGTCAGGCAGGATTTTCGTCCCTGGGCTTGACCCACTGCTTGTCCAGCTCGCTGCAGGCTTGCTGGATCATGCTTTCGGTGATCGGGATTTCCCGGCCGCGAGGATCGATCACGGCACCATGGGTGGTTTCCGACTCCGCACTGGCTTGATTGGCGTGTTGCTCGTCAGGGCTGCTCATCGTGGTTTCCTCATCAGGTGTTCGCACTGTCTGCCGGGCATCTATGCTTGGCGACGTTATCTGGCGATGGGGGGCATCCCAATATGGCTTCAACCTTGCCCACCCATACTGTCGCAAAAAATTACCGGATAAAGAAGAGTGTCCGGCGAACGGTTTTGGCTTGAGAGGGAAGCATGGCGTGCTGAGATCATCATTATTGCTGCTGAGCTGTCTGCTGAGCCTGCAGGTATTTGCCGTGGAGCCGGCGAAGTTGGTGGATGGGGCTCGTCAGCAGGTCGGTGTGACCCTTGCCTACGATCCCGTTTACCGGCGCATCGACTACCCTGGCGGTGATGTGCCGATGGAGACCGGTGTCTGCACCGATGTGGTGATCCGCGCATTGCGCTTGCAGGGCCTGGATCTGCAGAAAGCGGTGCATGTGGACATGGCGGCGAATTTTGCCGCGTATCCGAAGCATTGGGGGCTGAGCCGCCCCGATCGCAATATCGACCATCGCCGGGTGCCCAATCTGATGACCTGGTTCCGGCGCCAGGGCATGGCGTTGCAGGTCAGTCGGGAAGCCCGCGATTATCGTTCGGGCGATATCGTCACCTGGGATCTGGGGCGCGGCCTCACCCACATCGGCATCGTTTCCGATCAACTCTCGTCGACCGGAGAGCCGTTGATCCTGCACAACATCGGCGCTGGCACCCGGGAGGAGGCCATTCTGTTTCGTTTCACCATCACGGGTCATTACCGCTTCCCGGCCGGCTGATCCCAGAAACGACGAAGCCCCGCGCCGGTCAGGCTGCGGGGCTTCATTGCGGACACGTATCAGGCGTGGTGGTAGCTGATCACGCTGTCCTGTTCCTTGAGCATCTTGCGCATTTCTGCCGGGATGTTGCCGGCTCTGACGGCGAGCTCGAGGCGGATGTCTTCGAGGCTTTGGGCGAAAGCGTTCGAGTCGTTCAGCTGCAGCTTCTGCAGCACCCGGCTGTACGCAGTGGTATCGGCTTCATCGATCAGGGAGAGAACGATGCTGCCGTCCGGGCGAGGCCGACTGAAGGTGGCGCGTAGGGGGGCGAATAGCTGGTCGACAAGCTGTCGATTACTATTTTCCATTGACGAACTCCAGTTGAAGTATGAATACCTATGAGTGACCAGGATTCATTAAGTTCGACGATGGCTACTATTTCGCTCCCTTAATCGTGACGTTGTTTGCAGATTCGCCTGCGAGATCAGCGACGCAGTGCCTGGCGGGCACGTTCGATCACACCTTTCAGGGAATCGTCGCAGTATTGGCCGGGGTAAAGGCGCTGGCTGTGCTGGGCGACACCGGTATGGTCCACGACCGTAAAGCTGAAGCTGCCCTTGCGGGTTGCCAGGATATGGCAGGCAAGCGGAGCGAAGGCGTTGGACAGGGTATGGATGGCGGTCTGGATTTGTTGGTTGGTATTCATATTTGGGTGTTTCCTGATACTACGGGCGCATGATCGCGCCATATAAAGAGGGCTCCGGGCACTGGCTTGGGCCAATACGATTGTTTGTCGGAGCGGACTGCGCGCTTTTAAGTTCCACCTATTTGCTGAGGTGAAAGCTAGAGCGGGTCTGTACGTCGGAAGACTGGCGAAGGTCGACGCGTGAGCGGGACGGCCAGATCAGTCAGAGGAGGGGGTCTTGGCGGTTGTGCGTGCATCCTGTGGATGCCGATTGCCAGGAAACCATCGGGAAGGCCTTGAGGCCGAATGACTTGCAGCGTGGTACGAACGGGACGGACTATACGTGACTGTATAAAATTTAGCCAGCCCCGTTTCCGATCTTTTTCATGTCCGCCAATCGGCGTCGCACTGATAGGCCGATTTGAGCTAGCATTAGTCCTCTTTTGCTTTCCTCTGGCGACGGTTTTCAATGAGTTATCAGGTTCTTGCACGCAAATGGCGCCCGCGGTCGTTTCGCGAAATGGTCGGGCAGACCCATGTGCTGAAGGCACTGATCAACGCACTCGACAGCCAGCGCCTGCACCACGCCTACCTGTTCACCGGTACCCGGGGCGTGGGCAAGACCACCATCGCGCGGATCATCGCCAAGTGCCTGAACTGCGAAACCGGCATCAGCTCCACCCCGTGCGGCACCTGCTCGGTGTGCCGGGAGATCGATGAAGGCCGTTTCGTCGATCTCATCGAAGTGGACGCCGCCAGCCGCACCAAGGTGGAAGACACCCGCGAGCTGCTCGACAACGTGCAGTACTCGCCGAGCCGCGGACGCTTCAAGGTCTACCTGATCGACGAAGTGCACATGCTCTCCACCAGCTCCTTCAACGCCTTGCTCAAGACGCTCGAGGAACCGCCACCCCACGTCAAATTCCTGCTCGCCACCACCGACCCGCAGAAGCTGCCGGTCACCGTGCTGTCGCGCTGCCTGCAGTTCTCGCTGAAGAACATGCCGCCAGAGCGCGTGGTCGAGCACCTGACCCACGTGCTGGGCGCCGAGAACATTCCTTTCGAAGACGATGCCCTGTGGCTGCTCGGCCGTGCGGCCGACGGTTCCATGCGCGATGCCATGAGCCTGACCGACCAGGCCATCGCCTTCGGTGAAGGCAAGGTACTCGCCGCTGATGTGCGTGCCATGCTCGGTACCCTCGACCATGGTCAGGTATACGGCGTGCTGCATGCACTGATCGAAGGTGACGCCCGCGGCGTGATCGAAGCCGTGCGTCAGCTCGCCGAACAGGGCCCGGACTGGAGTGGCGTGCTGGCAGAAATGCTCAATGTGCTGCACCGCGTGGCCATCGCCCAGGCGCTGCCGGATGCGGTGGACAACGGCCAGGGTGATCGCGACCGTGTTCTCGGCCTTGCTCAGGCGCTGCCGGCCGAAGACGTGCAGTTCTATTATCAGATGGGCCTGATCGGCCGACGCGACCTGCCGCTGGCGCCGGATCCGCGCGGTGGCTTCGAGATGGTCCTGCTGCGCATGCTGGCATTCAGGCCGGCGGGCGAGGGTGCTGCGCCGAGGGTGGCGCTAAAGCCACTGGGGATCAGCCAGGCCAAGGCTGATCCCCAGACAACGCCGGTGGCCGACGCAGCGCCTGCTGCGTCAGCCCCTGTTGTCAGTGCCGCGCCTCAGGCCAGCGTCGTCCCCAGTGTGCCGACGCCGGCCGCAGCCGTGCCGCCGCCAGCAGCGCCACCTTTTGCCGCTGCCATCACGCCACCGGCAGTTGCGCCCGCGGCCGTTGCTGCCCCTGCGCCTGTGGTCACTCCGCCGTGGGAAGAGGTGCCGGTCGAGGCCAAGGCCGCCGAACCCGCAGTTCCGGTCGACGACACGCCTCCGCCGCCGGTCGCCGTGCAGGCGCAGCCCGAGCCGAAGGTCGAAGAGCCGGTCAAGGCCGTAGAGCCCGAGCCGGAAGTGGCGCTGCCCGTTCCCGAACTGGCCGATGTGCCGGTGATCGACAGCAACGATCTGAATCCACCGGACAGCGATGACGAGCCACCACCCGGTGACTACGACTACGTGGCGATGGATGCCGAGAACCTGGATTACGATTTCGCCGATGCGCTCTCCGACGAGCAGCCACAAGCCGAACCCGAGCCTGCCTCGCTGCCGGCTACCGGCCTGGCGGCGGACTGGCTCGAGCTGTTCCCGAAGCTGGGCCTGGGCGGCATGACGGGCAGCATCGCCGCCAACTGCAGCCTGATCGCCGTCGAGGGTGACAGATGGCTGCTGCACCTGGATCCGGCCCATAGCGCACTGTTCAACGCGACCCAGCAGCGCCGCCTGAACGATTCGCTCAATGCCTACCATGGCCGTGAGCTGCAACTGGACATCGAGCTGATCAAGCCCGAACAGGAAACGCCTGCCCAGGCTGCCGCCCGCAAGCGCGCCAATCGCCAGCGCGAGGCTGAAGCGTCGATCCAGAACGATCCATTGATTCAACAGATGATTTCGCAGTTCGCCGCCTCCGTGCGTGCGGGCAGCATCGAACCCGTCGATACCGTCGTTAATCCCTGACTACCGAGGACAACATCATGATGAAAGGTGGCATGGCCGGCCTGATGAAGCAGGCACAGCAGATGCAGGAAAAAATGCAGAAGATGCAGGAAGAGTTGGCCAACGCCGAGGTAACCGGTCAGTCCGGCGCCGGTCTGGTCAGCGTGGTGATGACCGGTCGTCATGATGTCAAGCGCGTCAGCCTCGACGACAGCCTGATGCAGGAAGACAAGGAAATCCTCGAAGACCTGATTGCCGCTGCCGTCAACGACGCGGTGCGCAAAATCGAAGCCAACAGCCAGGACAAGATGTCCGGCATGACCTCCGGCATGCAGTTGCCGCCCGGCTTCAAGATGCCGTTCTAAAGCAGTCGATCCTGGTGGGCTGAAGCCCATCCTACGGCTGTGGGAGCGGGCCATACGCGCGAAAAATCGCGGGCATGGCGCGCTCCCACGGATATTGCGTCAATGGCCGCTTTCGCCCTGAAGCGTCCGTACCGGCGCTATGCCGTCAAACCTCTCCGCTTTCATCGTCGAGCATCCGCGCCATGAGCTTCAGCCCCCTGATCCGCCAACTGATCGATTCCCTGCGCATCCTGCCCGGCGTCGGCCAGAAGACTGCCCAGCGCATGGCCCTGCAGTTGCTCGAGCGCGACCGCAACGGCGCCGTACGGCTGGCCCAGGCGCTGAACCAGGCCATGGAGGGGGTCGGTTACTGCAAATCGTGCCGCAGCCTCAGTGAAGACGAGGTCTGCCAGATCTGTCTCGACCCGCGTCGGGACGACAGCCTGCTGTGCGTGGTCGAGGGGCCGATGGACGTATACGCCGTGGAGCACACCGGCTTTCGCGGTCGTTATTTCGTGCTCAAGGGGCACCTGTCGCCGCTCGACGGGCTGGGTCCCGAGGCCATCGGTATCCCCGAGCTGTTGCAGCGCATCGAGGCAGGCCAGTTCAGCGAAGTGATCCTGGCCACCAACCCGACCGTGGAAGGCGAAGCGACCGCCCACTACATCGCCCAACTGCTGGCCGGTAAAGGGCTGGTAGCGTCGCGCATCGCCCACGGCATGCCGCTCGGTGGCGAACTGGAACTGGTGGATGGCGGCACCCTGGCTCACGCCCTGGCCGGCCGTCGGCCGATCAGCATCTGAGCCGCAGTAGCCCGGGTATCGCTATGCTCAGCCCAGGCTGCGGATCAGCAGCCTACGAATCCCTGTAATTCGCTTCTGAGAAGCATTACCATTCATGCCTCGTCCAGGTGCGGTGATGGTGTGCTCGATGTCGCTTGTTTCCTCTCAGCAGTCCCTGCAACAGTTGTATCGCGAGCACAGCAGCTGGTTGAACGGCTGGCTGCGCAGGCGGCTGGGCTGCGCCGAGAATGCCGCGGATCTGGCGCAAGATACCTTCCTGCGCGTGCTCAGCAAGGAGCGCGAGCTGCCGGCGTTGCGTGAGCCGCGGGCCTATCTGTCGACCATCGCCCACTCGCTGCTGGTCAATCACTGGCGGCGCCAGGCGATCGAGCGTGCCTACCTCGAAGCCCTGGCGTTGCAGCCGGAACAGCATGCGCCCTCGCCGGAAGCGGCCGAACTGATCATCGAAACCCTGCTGGCCATCGACGCCATGCTTCTGCGCCTGCCGGGCAAGGTGCGCGAGGCTTTTCTGCTCTCGCAACTGGACGGCCTGACCTACGCCGCCATCGCCCTGCGCCTGCAGGTGTCCGAGCGCATGGTGAAGAAGTACATGGCCCAGGCCATGCTGCAGTGCCTGTTGCTGGTGGAGAGCTGAGCGATGAACGCCGATCACCATACCCTGCAGGAAGCCGCCGAGTGGTTCGCGGTGCTGGCCGACCCACCCGTCAGCGACCATCAACAACAGGCCTGGCGGCAGTGGCTGGCAGCGCGGCCCGAGCATGCGGCGGCCTGGCAGCGGGTCGAAGCGATCAGCGGCCAGTTCACCCGGCTGCCCACCGATACCCGCCGTCAGGCTGCCGGCCAGGCGCTGCGCAGCACGGGTCGAAGTCGCCGTCAGGTGCTCGGCCTGTTCGCGTTGCTGGGGGCGGCGGGCATGCTGACGGTGGCGGGGCAGGGGCGTCCGTGGCGCGCCTGGGTCGCCAGTGAGCGAACCGCTACCGGGGAGATCCGCGCCACGCGCCTGGCCGATGGTACCCACCTGTGGCTGAGCAGCCGCACTGCGGTGGATGTCGACTACAGTGCGTCGACCCGCCTGTTACGCCTGTTTCAGGGCGAGGTGCTGATCGAGACCGCCGAGGATCCGCGTCCGCTGCTGGTGCAGGCCGTGCACGGGCGCCTGCAGGCGCTGGGTACCCGCTTCGGCGTGCGCGAGGGCCATGGCTTCACCCTGCTCAGCGTCTTCGATGGGGCGGTGCGCATCGAGCCTGGCAGCGGCGGTGCGCCGCTGGTCCTGCAGGCAGGCAATCAAGCGCGTATCGGCCCTGATGGCATTGCCGCGGGGGAGCCGGTGGAGCGTGCCCGCGAGGCCTGGAGCCGGGGTGTACTGCTGGCCGATAACCGCCGGTTGGGCGACTTCATCGAAGAACTCGCCGAGCACGTACCTGGCTATCTCGCCTGTGACCCGCGGGTTGCCGACCTGCGGCTGGTCGGCGCCTATCCGCTGGGCGACACGCAGCGCATTCTCGATGCGTTGCAGGGCAGCCTGCCGATACGGGTCAACCGCCGCCTGCCGTGGTGGGTGACGCTCGAGCCGCTACAGGGTTGAAGATTTCGGGCAATGCGCCGTTTTCGCGTTATTGGCAAAAAAATTCAAATCAGCGGTTCCCCTTTTTCATTTTCGCTTGGCTTCAGTGCATCCGGCCCTTGCGTGTCATGCGCGGCCCCTGCAATGAGGAAGTCCCATGTACTCGAATCCCCGTTTTTCGCCGAGCGCTCTGCGGCGGTCAATTCGCCTTGCCACGCTGACGCTGGCGGCCTTGTCGCCGCTGCTTGGTCATGCTCAGGTCGTCGAGGCTGATAGCTACCAGCAGAGCGCGCGCAACTATCAGATTCCCGCCGGCCCGCTGTCGGCGGCGCTGAGCCGTTTCGCGGCCGAGACGGGTGTCCTGCTGTCGGTGGATGCACGCCTTACCGAAGGCAAGCAGAGCCCGGGACTGCAGGGCGAGTTCGGCATCGACGAGGGCTTCTCCCGCCTGCTGCAGGGCAGTGGCCTGCAGGCCACGGCGGACGGTAATGGCGGCTACTCGCTGCAGGCCGCCCGCCAGGCCGACGCAGGTTCCGTCGAGCTGGAGAGCACCGCCATCCGTGCCTTTGCCCTCGGCAATGCGCTGGGCAGCATGGACGGCTACAACGCCACCCACAGCAGCGTGTCGACCAAGACCAGCAAGGAGTTGCTGAAAACCTCGCAGAGCGTTTCGGTGGTCACCCGCGAGCAGATCGAGAAGCAGGGCGCCGCCAGCGCTGCCGATGCGATGCGCTACACCCCGGGCGTGCTCACCAACCCCTATGGCAACACGCACCGCTACGACTATTTGGCGATTCGCGGGATCAACGACGGCGCGGTGGACAACATCATCATCGATGGCCTGAAGTCCATGGGTGATCCTGGCTCCTACAGCAGCCTGCAGATCGACCCGTACTTCATCGAGCGTATCGACGTGCTCAAGGGGCCATCCTCCGTGCTCTACGGCCGCAGCAACCCAGGCGGCCTGGCGGCCATCAGCACCAAGCGGCCCGAGTTCACCCAGGCTGGGCGGGTGGATGTTTCCTACGGCAACAACAACCGCAAGTCGCTGGGTTTCGACGTCACCGGGCCGTTGAACGAGAACATCGCCTATCGCGTCGTCGGGCTGGCCAGGGATGCCGACTCCCAGGCCGACCACGTCACTGAAACCCGCTATGCACTGATGCCCAGCCTGGCGCTGAACCTCAGTGAAGACACCTTCATGACCCTCTATGCCTACCTGCAGGACGACCCCAACGGTGGCTACCACGGCAGCCTGCCGGCCTCCGGTACTCTGCACAAACGCAATGGTCAGCGCATCTCCAGCAGCTTCTTCGAGGGCGATCCTGCCGTCGAGGAGTTCACCCGCACCCAGCAGATGGTCGGTTACGAGCTGGAGCATCGTTTCAACGACACCTGGAGCACCCGGCAGAATTTTCGATACCTGGATGCGCGGGTAGCGAACAGCCAGATCTGGGGCTCGGGTTACCTGAGCGATACCAGCAACGAACTGTACCGTGGTTACAGTGGTGGCCAGGAGCGTTTGCACGCCTGGATCGTCGATAACATGCTGCAGGCCGAGTTCGCCACCGGTGCCGCCCAGCACACCGTGGTGCTGGGGCTGGATTATCAGTACTCGAAGAACAAGATCGCCAGCCAGCGTGACAACTCGATACTGCAGCCGCCGGGCTCGGTCACGCCCATCGACGTGTTCGACCCGGTCTACTACACCAATGGCCTGACCGCCATCACCCCGGTGAGCGATGCGCTGCGGCGCCAGAAGCAGACCGGTCTGTACCTGCAGGATCTGGTCGAGATCGACAACTGGAACCTGTCCGTCGGCCTGCGTCAGGACTGGTACGACGTTTCCATCGACGACGAAATCGCCGGCCAGAACGACAGCCAGGGCGAGAAACTCAGCGGCCATGCCGGTGTGCTCTATGCCTTCGACAATGGCGTGTCGCCCTACGTCAGCTATTCGACCTCGTTCAACCCGACGTCCAACTACTCCAGCGGTGCGCAGATTCTCGACCCCACCACCGGCGAGCAGTGGGAGGCCGGTATCAAGTTCCAGCCGCCCGGCACCGACGACCTCTACACCCTGTCGTTCTTCAATCTGGAAATGGAAAACCTCTACGCCAAGGAAAACAGCCTGATCACCGACAGCTTCTACAAGGGCGTGGGCGGGATCGAGTCCAAAGGCGTCGAACTCGAGGCGCGTTTCCGGCCCATCGACAACCTGCAACTGATGGCCAGCTACACCTACGCGGACGTCTCCTACAGCAAGTCCTATTTCGTCAACAGCGGCACGGGCGTGGTGGATGCCAACGGCAACAACCCACCGCAGACCCCCGAGCGGATGGCCACGCTGTGGGCGGACTACAGCTTCACCGCCGGGGCGCTCGCCGGCGTGACGGTTGGCGCGGGTGCGCGTTACGTGGGCAAGAGCAAGGGCAGCGAGCTGAACGACTTCGAGGTGCCGTCCTACACCCTGTTCGATGCATCCGTCGGCTATGACCTGACCCAGGTCGGGCTACGCGGAACCTCGCTGCGACTCACCGCCAACAACCTCACCGATGAGTACTACGTGGCCTCCTGCTATTCGGCAGCGGCCTGCTACCTGGGTGAGGAGCGCAGTGTTACCGCAACCCTTACGCAAAGGTTCTAGGGGGGCGAGGGTTCTTGGCGGCAGATGTAAAAAAAGCGCGTCACCGACCCCGATCGGTGACGCGCTTTTAGGGCCTGCGATCAGCCCGCGTTGCGCAGCCTGTGCATGTCGCGCAGGGGGGGCGCGCCGAACAGGCGGCTGTATTCACGGCTGAACTGGGACGGGCTTTCATAGCCGACGCGGAAGCTGGCCGACGCCGCTTCCAGGCCTTCGCTGAACATCAGCCTGCGCGCTTCCTGCAGGCGCAGCTGCTTCTGGTACTGCAGCGGGCTCAGGGCTGTGACTGCCTTGAAACGGTGGTGCAGGGTCGAGGCGCTGAGGTTGACTTCACGGGCCAGCTCTTCGATGCGCAGCGGTTTGTCGTAATGCTGGTTGATCCATTCGATCGCCCGGGCGATGCGATGGCTCTGGCTGTCCGCCATCACCAGTTCGCGCAGGCGTTGACCCTGGGGGCTGCGCAGCAGGCGATAGAAGATCTCGCGCAGCGCCAGCGGCGCCAGCATGGCGGCATCGCGCGGGGTATCGAGCAGGCGCAGCAGGCGGATCACCGCGTCGAGCATCGACGGATCCAGGCGGTCGACGAACAGGGCACGGTTGGCGCCGGGGTTGGGCAGGCCGATGGGGCCGGCTTCGGCGAGCAGGCTGCTGATCATCGCCGGGTCGATGTCCAGTTTCAGGCTCAGGTACGGCACTTCCGGCGTCGCCTCGACGACCTGACCGGTGACCGGCAGGGTTACCGAGGCCACCAGGTAGTTCAGCGGGTCGTAGAAGTACTGTTCCGCACCGAGACGGATCTCCTTGCGGCCCTGGGCGATGATGCACAGGCAGGGTCGGTAGAGCGTCGGCATCGGCAGGCTGGGCGCTGCCGTGTAGGCGAGGCTCAAACCCTCGATGAGGGTATCGTGCATGCCTTCCGAGGGCGTCTTGCGCTTGATCAGACTGGCAAGTTCGAGTTGCCGGGCGGCCAGTTCATCGAGCTGATCGGGTTGCATCATGGGGTCACTCCTGAGTCTGGGCGCAGATTATCCGGGATTTGCCCAGACGTCCTGCGCGGCAGTCGCACTCCACAGGAATGGGCAAGCATAAGAGAGGAATAGGCAATGTCCTGTAGGGGCGCCAGCACTCATGGGCGAGACGCGATGAAACCAAAACCGCATCAAGCAGAATCAGGCAAGAATGTTCCAGTAATCGACTAACGCCAAATCGCCCTGATCCTTAATCTCTGGACCTATCGCGGCGCAGTGAGCCGCACTCACCAGAGGATCTCGTCATGTCCAATATCCAAGAAAAAGTCGTACTGATCACTGGCGCCAGCAGCGGAATCGGCGAAGGCTGCGCCCGTCTGCTGGCAGAGAAGGGCGCTCGGGTGGTGCTCGGCGCACGCCGTGTCGAGCGCTTGCAGCAACTGGTCGAAGAGATCGGCGCGGCTGGTGGCCAGGCCATTGCCCGCCGCCTCGACGTCACCGACGCCGCTGACGTCCAGGCCTTCGTGGATGCCGCGCTGACCGAATACGGTCGCGTCGACGTGCTGATCAACAATGCCGGGGTAATGCCGCTGTCGATGATCGAGGCGCTCAAGCTCGACGAGTGGAACCGCATGATCGACGTCAATATTCGCGGTGTGCTGCACGGCATCGCCGCCGTGCTGCCGTTGATGCAGGGGCAGCGTAGCGGGCAGATCATCAACGTGGCATCCATCGGTGCCTATCGCGTATCGCCAACCGCTGCGGTGTATTGCGCCACCAAATATGCGGTTCGGGCGATCAGCGATGGTCTGCGCCAGGAGGTGGGTGGCGACATCCGCGTCACCCTGGTCTCCCCCGGCGTGGTCGAGTCCGAGCTGGCCGAGAGCATTTCCGACGAGGGCGCCCGTGAGGCCATGCGCGAGTTCCGCAAGATCGCCATCCGCCCCGACGCCATCGCCCGCGCCGTGGCGTATGCCATCGAGCAGCCAGCGGACGTCGACGTCAGCGAACTGGTGGTGCGCCCCACGGCAAGCATCCACTGAAGGTTACCGCTAAAAACCACCCCGGTTTTCAGTGGCGTCCTGGAAGGGGCGGCGCCAGTGTTCGGCGCCGCCCCCTGATTCATTCGTGAGGACACATTCATGCAGACCCACATCACCGTGCTCGATGCTCCACCTGGCCGCTGCGAAGAGTTGGGCGGCTACCTGCGAGACCTGCTGGAACCGCTGCGTGGCCTGGAGGGCTGCGTTGCTTTCGAACTGCAGCAGGACCGGCAACGCTGGCAACTGCGCAGCAGCTGGCGCTCTTCAGCCGATCTGGATCGCTACTTTCGCACGCCCTTGCTGCAGGAGGTGCTGGACAGCGCCTGGCGCAGCGGGGCGATCCAGCACTTGCAGAGCCGTGCCGCCTGAAACGACAACGCCCCGGAATGATCCGGGGCGTTGTCGTCGAGCGGCATGCCGTCAGCGGGCGATCACTCGACCAGCGTCAGAGTGACGTCGATGTTGCCCTGGGTGGCATTCGAGTAAGGGCACACGATGTGCGCCTTGTCGATCAGCGCCTGGGCTTCTTCACGGTCCAGGCCCGGCAGGGTGATCTTCAGTTCCACCTCAATGGCGAAACCGGTAGGCACTGCGCCGATGCCGACAATCCCTTCGATCCAGCTGTCCGGCGAGACCTTGTGCTTGTCACGGGCACCCACGAACTTGATCGCACCCAGGAAGCAGGCCGAGTAGCCAGCCGCGAACAGCTGCTCCGGGTTGGTGCCCTGGCCGCCAGCGCCGCCCAGCTCCTTCGGTGTGGTGAGAGCGACATCGAGTACGCCGTCGGAGGAAATGGCACGGCCTTCACGACCGCCAGTGGCTTCAGCGTAGGCGCGGTAGGCAACGGTTTCGATAGACATGTTGGAATCCTCTGTTCGTGGGTTGTATTTTGCGTGGTAAAGAGTTGTGCGCAAGCTATTTGCTTGGGGTGGACTCTATTCCTGATTTAGTTAGTGCGCAAGATATTTTTCACGGCTTGCCGTATCGGGCTCGAAAGCCTCGGTTCGTGGCCGAGCAGGCGAGCCTTAGTGTAGGCCTGTGGCGGCAATCGAGCCGTTGCTATCAGAGGCTTTCCTGCAACTGCTTGCGCAGTGCCGTGAGTTCGGCGGTGAGGCTTGTCAGGCGTTTGGCGGTCTGGGCACTGGCGTTGAGGATGCAGCCGGGAATCTGCCGAGCCTCGGCGTGCAGGGCACGGCCCTTGTCGGTGAGCTGCAGGTGCACCACGCGCTCGTCGCTGCTGCTGCGCGTGCGGGTGATCAGACCCTCGGCCTCCAGACGCTTGAGCAATGGCGTGAGCGACCCCGGGTCGGTCAGCAGGCGAGCGCTGATCTCGCCCACGGTGATGCCGTCACGTTCCCACAGCACCAGCATGGCCAGGTACTGCGGGTAGGTCAGCCCGAGCTTTTTGAGCAGCGGCTTGTAGACCTTGGTCATCGCCAGGGAGGTCGAATGCAGGGCGAAGCACACCTGGTTGTCGAGCAGCAGATCAGCGCAGGTGTCGTCGGTGGTCATGAAAGCTCCGGAATGAGGGGGCAGGGCGGTTGGCGCAATTTATCGCGCCCGCAGCACCTATACCAGTTGTTTGCGTGACCCAGCGCAGACGAGCTGCCCTGTATCCGTCATACAATGCCGCGTCGCTGACCAGCGTCCTGCAACATGGGGCATGCGTGCTGGGCAGCCCGATTGAATTTCACGGGAGTGAAACGCATGAAAACCTTGATGGCCGGCCTCGCCGCGGCGCTGATACTGGCGGGTTGCAGCCACACCAAGCCACCGGCGCCGCAAGTACCCGTCACGGGCAAGATCAACCCGACGCGTGTCATGGTGACCCCGTCCGATGCCGACACCGAGGCGGCCAAGGCCAGCCTGTTCACGGCGATCGACCCGCGTGGCATCAGCTTCGACTCCCTGTTCGGTACCGCTGCCAGCCGTGCTGGCGATGATCTGGCGGTGTGCGGCTTCGCCAGCCGCGACGAGCAGCCGGGCGCCCTGTATTTCGCCTACTACAACGGCGAACTGCTGCTCTGGGACGAAGCCGCACCCCACGGCACCAGCACGGAAAACCAGTTCCTGGCGATGATCTGTTCCTACCGCTGATGGCCCTGCGCAGCTCGACGCGGACACACCCGCTGGCACGTCCGTTAGATCAACCCTGACCCAGCAGGCGCTGCGGCGCGGGTAGACGCTTCACCGTGTCTGCCGGCTTTCTTGAGGCGGCCATGCGCCGCTTCGCCGGGCAGATACCGGTCACTCCGCGAAACAGGCCCAGCGCGCCGGCAGCGATGTCCGCCAGGCCGAAGACGCCGCGTACGGCGAGCCCCTTGCGTATCAGCATCACCCCACCGGCAATGGAAATCACCCGTTCCATGGGCGCCAGGTTGATCGCGCTATCGTGCTTGGTGTGTTCGGTCATGTGCTACTCCGTTCGAGGGGGTCGCGTATCAAGAGGCTTTCTTCAGGGCGCTGATCAGCTGCGCCTTGCGCATGGTCGAGCGGCCGCTTATCTGTCGGGCGCGGGCCAGATGCAGCAGTTCCTGCTTGCTCTGGCTTTCCAGCGGCCGATCAGGGTGCACCTCGCCGCGGCGCGTGGCCGCAGCGCGTTGAGCCGAGTCCTGGCGTGCCCTGGCTTTGGCCCGGGAGCTGGTGCCACGCCCGGATCCGCCAAGGCGTTCACCACCACCGGATTGCTTGTTCACGGTCGCCCAGGCTCGAGCGCGGGCTTCGTCCGTGGGCACGCCGCGTTGCTCATAAGTGGCTTCGATCGCTGCAGCTTTGCGTTTCTGGGCTACGGTGTACTTGTCTTTGCTTCCGCTTGGCATGGGCGTCTCCTCGCGCTTGATGGAGCAGAGACCGGCGCGCGGCCAGTAGCGTTGTGAAACGCGGCGCGCGAGGCGAGTTCATGACGACGGATGAATGGTCGTCGGCAAATGCATCTATGGATTGAACTCTGTCGCACGTGGGGTACTCATTGCTAAGGACTTTGGGGCAGGGCTCTGGAATGCGCCTGACCAGCCACCGACAAATTCATGAGGAGATCGACGATGAAACGAGATTGGGAACTGATCCGTGAGCTGCTGCTGCAGATCGAGGCACTGGAGACCGGGCATCATTTCTACCCGCAGGACGTCGGCCAGCACTCCGCTGAAGCCGTCAGCTATCATATTCATCTGATGTGCCAGGCCAATCTCATCGAGTGTTCCCAGCATCACCCGTGGAACGGTGCGCCAGTCGCCATCGCCAATGGCCTGACCCTGACCGGCCACGACCTGCTCGACGGCATTCGCGAAGAAGCGCTGTGGGAAGCCAAGAAAGCCTTCCTGCAGGCACGCGCCGGTGGCATCACCTACGAAGGCCTGAAGAACGCACCAACCGCCGACTCCATGTTGTTCGCCGCCAACCGCGGTGCCGATGAGGGCCACAACGGTCACGTCTATAACTGATTCAGGGAGTGAACCTGTGATGGCCGAGGAAGCAGCGAAAGCAACAGACCACGTCGAAACTTTCAAACAACTGATCCTGGCCAAGCTCAGGTATGCGGTCGGCAAGGACCCGGGCAATGCTTTCGACCACGACTGGTTCGAGGCCGTTGCGCTGGCAGCCCGTGATCACTTGGTCGATCACTGGGAAGACGCCTCGTTGCAGGTCGACCGCCAGGACCAGAAGCGGGTCTATTACCTCTCGCTGGAGTTCCTGATCGGCCGTCTGCTGGTCGACAACCTCAGCAATCTCGGCCTGCTCGACACCGCTCGCGAGGCGCTCTCGCAACTGGGTGTGGATTTCGAGCAGATCCGCGACATGGAGCCCGATGCGGCCCTGGGCAACGGTGGCCTTGGCCGCCTGGCCGCGTGCTTCATGGAAAGCATGGCGTCGCTGAACATCGCCGCCCATGGTTACGGCATTCGCTACGAGCACGGCCTGTTTCGCCAGGTGGTGGTCGATGGCTGGCAGCAGGAGCACACCGAAACCTGGCTGGACTTCGGCAACCCCTGGGAGTTCGAGCGCCCGGAAGTGAGCTACCGCATCGGTTTCGGCGGCAGCGTTGCCAACCTCGCCGGCTCCGGCGAAGTGCCTCGCCACGAATGGCTGCCCAACGAACAGATTCGCGCCATCGCCTATGACACCCCCGTGGTCGGCTGGCGCCATTCCAGCGTCAACACCCTGCGCCTGTGGCGGGCCCGCGCCGAGGAAGACCTCAAGCTGGAACGCTTCAACGCCGGTGACCATTTCGGCGCGGTAGCCGATGTGGTCAAGGCCGAGAGCATCTCCCGGGTTCTCTACCCCGCGGACAGCACCGAGGCAGGGCAGGAGTTGCGCCTGCGTCAGGAATTCTTCTTCGTGTCCGCCTCGCTGCAGGATCTGATCGCCCGGCATCTGGAGCTGAACCTCGACATTCACTCGTTGCCCGACCGCGTCGCCATCCAGCTCAACGACACCCACCCGGCGATTGCCGTCGCCGAGCTGATGCGCCTGCTCGTCGACGTGTATCGCCTGGAATGGTTCGAGGCCTGGAAGCTGACCGTCGCCACGCTGTCCTATACCAACCACACCCTGCTGCCCGAAGCGCTGGAGTCCTGGCCGGTATCGCTGATGGAGCGCCTGCTGCCGCGGCACATGCAGATCATCTACCTGATCAATGCGTATCACATCGATTCGCTGCGGGCCAAGGAGATCCATGACTTCGAGCTGCTGCGCTCCATCTCGTTGATCGACGAAGACAACGGTCGTCGCGTGCGCATGGGCAACCTGGCATTCCTGGGCTCGCACAGCATCAACGGGGTGTCGTCACTGCACACCAATCTGATGCGCAAAAGCGTATTCAGCGACTTCCATCGCCTGTACCCCGAGCGCATCAACAACAAGACCAACGGCGTGACCTTCCGCCGCTGGCTGTATCAGTCCAACCCGCAACTGACCGAGCTGCTGGTCGGCGCGGTGGGTGATGAACTGCTCGATAACCCGGAAGCCACCCTGCGCAAGCTCGAGCCGTTCGCGGCCAAGGCATCGTTCCGCAAGCAGTTCGCCGCTCAGCGCCAGCACGCCAAACGCGAGCTCGCCGAGTTGGTTCGCGAGCGCATGGGCATCAGCCTGGACACCCAGGCGATCTTCGACGTGCAGGTCAAACGCATCCACGAATACAAGCGGCAACTGCTCAACCTGCTGCACACCGTGGCGCTGTACCAGGCGATGCGCAACGACCCGGCCACCGACTGGGCGCCACGGGTGAAGATCTTCGCCGGCAAGGCCGCGGCCAGCTACCACCAGGCCAAGCTGATCATCAAGTTGGCCAACGACATAAGCCGCACCATCAACGTCGATCCGACCCTGCGCGGCTTGCTCAAGGTGGTGTTCATCCCCAACTACAACGTCAGCCTGGCCGAGGTGATCATCCCGGCAGCCGACCTGTCCGAACAGATTTCCACGGCGGGGCTGGAAGCGTCCGGTACCAGCAACATGAAGTTCGCCCTCAACGGCGCACTGACCATCGGTACCCTGGACGGCGCCAATGTGGAGATGTCCGAGCAGATCGGTCGCGAGAACATGTTCATCTTCGGCATGACCGCTCAGCAGGTGGCGGCGCGTTCGCGTCGTGACCTGAACATGAGCGCCGAAGTGGCCGCCTCCGAGCGCCTGGCCGGCGCCCTGGAAGCGATTCGCTCCGGGGTGTTCTCGCCGGACGATCCCGGTCGCTATGTCGGCCTGATCGATGGCCTGCTGGCTCACGACCGCTTCCTGGTGTGCGCCGATTTCCAGGCCTACTGGGATGCGCAGCGCAAGGTCGACATGCTCTGGCGCACCCCGGACCGCTGGTGGCAGGCGGCGGTGCTCAACACCGCACGCACCGGCTGGTTCTCCTCCGACCGCACCATCCGCGAGTATGCCAAGGACATCTGGAAAGTAGGCGGCATCGGCGACTGAGCGCTGCGCATGCAATGAACCAGCGCCCGTCATCGGTCACGAGACGGGCGCTTTCTTTTGCCTGAAGAAAGAACGCCGCGCGACCGCGCGGCGAATGGTGGTCCTGACGCGTTGTTGCGGTAAGCCGCCCATCGCATCGCCCGCAAGCGGGCTCCTACGGAGTGGGTGGCAGCGCTGTTTGCGTA